>NZ_BMCS01000002.1:0-327887 GCF_014635305.1 Williamsia phyllosphaerae
CGCCAGCGTTCGTCCTGAGCCAGGATCAAACTCTCCATGAAAAACCATAGAAAAACAGCCACCAACCCAAAGGCCGGCAACCAGAATTTCGAAACAATCTTCCCAGCAGAGACAAAATCCCAACCAAAAAAAACAAACAACCGACAACCACCCAGGAGCTTAACCCCAGACGGCATCAATCATCACAAAAACCACACCCCCACAAACCACTGTCCGCGAGGATGCAGCACCAAAAAAATTGGCATTAACAATCCATCAACACACTATCGAGTTCTCAAAGAACACACACCCGCGGCGCGTCAATCCCCATCGGGAACCTGCTACCGAAAGCTTGTTCAGGACGTTGCGTCCGTCTCCGGGGCAACTTTTCCAGCCTAGCAGAGTCATGAGGGCCGGTCAACCAGTGTCTGGTCGAGGTCTTCGGTGATTCTGTTCGGCCCCGCAGCGATTACTACCGCTTTCGCAGTTCGTGTCTCGCGTTGGGTGGTCTGCGCTGAGCCCGGTTTCCCAGTCCCGGATTCTTGCTTTCCCGGGAGGCGCCGTGGCGCGCTGACTTGGAAGAAGTTACGCGGCTCGCGAGCAGCCCGTCAAATCGCCTGGTCAGAGCGACGCCCAGTTCGTTCACCGCAGGTCAGCACGCCCGTACCAGTTCGCTTCAGACGTCTCGAAAACATGGACGTTGCAAGCGATTTCGGTGACGCCCGCCACATCTGGCGGGTTTCATGGACGGGTCTTCAGCCGTTGACGCGCTCGATCTCGGCCCCGAGACTGCGCAGTTTCCCGATGAACTCGGGGTATCCGCGATCGATGTGGAAGACGTCGTGCACCTCGGTGATCCCGTCGGCGACAAGACCGGCCAGCACGAGACCCGCGCCGGCACGGATGTCCGAACACCACACCGGCGCGCTCGAGAGCTGTTCGATCCCGCGGATCACCGCATGGTGACCGTCGGTGCGCGCATCAGAACCCAGTCGGACCATCTCCTCGACGAACCGGAACCGTGCCTCGAACACGTTCTCGGTGATCACCGACATCCCTTCGGCCACCGCCGCCAGTCCGATCGCCATCGGTTGCAGGTCGGTCGGGAACCCCGGGAACGGCAGGGTCGAGAAGTTCACCGCACGCGGACGGTCTGTCTGACGAACACGGAAGCCGTCGGAGAACCTCTCCACCTCCGCGCCGGCATCGACCAGCTTGTTCAACACCAACTGCAGGTGGGCGGGGTCGACGCCGGTCACCCGGATGTCCCCCCTGGTCATCGCAGCTGCAATACCCCATGTCGCGGCAACGATCCTGTCGCCCACCACCACGTGGGTCGTCGGAGACAGCTTCGCCACCCCTGTCACGGTCAGAGTGGACGTCCCCTCCCCCGAGATCCGGGCACCCATCTGCTTGAGCATCACGCAGAGATCGATGATCTCCGGCTCCCTCGCAGAGTTGTCGATCGTGGTGGTTCCATTCGCCAGCACCGCGGCCATCAGGATGTTCTCGGTTGCCCCCACCGACGGGAACTCCAGGGCGATCGCAGCGCCGGTCAGCGATTCTGCTTCTGCCACAACACATCCGTGCTCGATGGTGCTGTGTGCACCGAGCGCTCGAAGGCCGGCCTGATGCATGTCCAGGGGTCGGGATCCGATGGCGTCACCGCCCGGGAGGGCGACCACGGCGCGACGACACCGCGCGATGAGAGGCCCCAACACGCACACCGACGCGCGGAACTGCTTCACCGCGTCGAAATCGGCGTGGAACTTCGGCTCGGCCGGGGTGTCGATCGTGACGGTCTCGCCGTCCAGGGTCACCACGGCCCCCAACCCCCGCAGCACGTCGGCCATCAGCGGGACGTCGGCGATCTCGGGACAGTTGGTGAGCGTCGTGCGCCCCTCCGCCAGCAACGCCGCGGCCATCAGCTTCAAGACGCTGTTCTTGGCGCCGACCACCGAGACCTCGCCGTGAAGGCGTGCGCCGCCGGTCACCAGAAAGCGATCATTCACGACCCGAGCCTATCCACTCACGCCATCGCCACTGTTCGCGGGCGGAACTCACTGTGCTCCCCACCCCCGAGCGCCCGGTAGGTTTGCGGCCATGGCTGTCCACCTCACTCGGATCTACACCCGCACCGGCGACGACGGGACCACCGGGCTCAGCGATTTCTCGCGGGTTCCGAAGACCGACGCGCGGGTTGTCGCCTATGCCGACTGCGACGAGACCAATGCGGCGATCGGCACCGCAATCGCACTCGGTGATCCCGATGACCATGTCCGGGCGGTGCTCACCACCATCCAGAACGACCTGTTCGACGCAGGTGCGGATCTCGCCACCCCGGTCGTCGCCGAGCCGGAGTACCCGCCCCTACGTATCGCGCAGAGCTACGTCGATGCCGTGGAGACCTGGTGCGACGAGTTCGGGGATCCGCTCGAACCCCTGACCTCGTTCATCCTGCCGGGGGGAACCGTCCTCAGCGCCCTGCTGCACCAGGCGCGAACGGTGACGCGGCGGGCCGAACGGTCGGCGTGGGCGGCCGTGGCCGCGCACCCCGACAACACCTCGGCGCTCCCGGCGAAGTATCTCAACCGGCTCTCTGATCTGCTGTTCATCATGTCCCGAGCGGTCAACACCGACGGCGACGTCCTCTGGACTCCGGGAGGTCAGCGGCAGCGGCCGCCCGCCAGGGACGAGTGACGCTCAGGCGGAACGTCGTCGGACCGACCGGACCGGTGGTCTGGACTCCACCCACGACTGGAACGCCGTGACCGCACCGGAGGCCATCGCGAGCTCGAAACCCGCACCGTCTGCGTCGATCTCGAGGATGGTCATCGCGTCGATGACCTCGACCTCGGTTCCGCGGGGCGCTCGACGCCCCCGCGTCTCGATCGCCTGACGCGCGATGACCTCGCTGGGACCGGTCCGCAGGCTGCTCAGTCGGTAGTAGATCAACGAGTGGTCGTCGTAGCGGACGATGCCGTGACGCCACCCCCGGTCGTCGCCGGCCGGGAGACTTCGCAGCAACACCGCGGTGCCCCGACTCCGCAGCCGCATGACTCGGAATCCCACCAGCGCCAACACCGACACCACCACGGCGACGAGCAGCGCGACGCACACGCCGAGAACCATCACCGACATCGTGTGCTCCTGCCTGACCTCGTACCCTGCGACCACCTCGACATACACCGATCCCCGCACGCCTCGAAAGGCTGCGGGGATCGACGTGTAGGTGTCGCTGTCCTCACCACAATGCCACGACCGAGCTGGTCATGGCACCGGGCGAGGTGCACATCACTTCTCCTGCGTGAGCTGCTCCACAGCTCGGATCCGCGAGAGTGCGCGATCGTGTTCCTCGGACCCCTCTTCGGCGGACTCGAGTTCGGCGCGCGCGGCGTCGGCATCGATGTCGCGGGCCCACTCGGCGGACTCGGCGAGCACCGTGACGGCGTCGCCGGTCACCGAGAGGAAACCTCCCTGTACCGCCGCGACGCGACGGGTGCCGTCGGTCTGCTCGATCACCACGAACCCGCCGGCGATGAGCTCGCCGAGCAGAGGTTCGTGGTGGTTGAGGATGCCCAGTTCGCCCTCGGTGGTCTGTGCGATCACAAAGGTGGCCTCGCCGGAGTAGAGACGCTCCTCCACCGAGACGACCTCGACCGGAAAGCCTGTGTCAGCCATGAGGTCGCGTCACTTCCCCGAGATCTTCTCGGCCGCGGCCTCCACGTCGTCGAGTCCGCCACAGCTGTTGAACGCCTGCTCGGGCAGGTGGTCGAACTCGCCCTTGCAGACGCGGTCGAAGGCCTCGATCGTGTCCGCGAGCGGGACGACCGATCCCTTCTGACCGGTGAACTTCTCGGCGACGATGAAGTTCTGACCCAGGAACTTCTGGATACGACGTGCACGCTGCACCGTCACCTTGTCCTCTTCGGACAGCTCGTCCATACCGAGGATGGCGATGATGTCCTGCAGCTCCTTGTACTTCTGCAGGATGCGCTTGACCTCGTTGGCGACGCGGAAGTGCTCGTCACCGACGATCGATGCCTCGAGGATGCGCGAGGTCGAGGTCAGCGGGTCGACGGCCGGGTAGATACCGAGCTGCGAGATGGGTCGTGACAGCTCGGTGGTGGCGTCGAGGTGGGCGAAGGTGGTCGCCGGCGCCGGGTCGGTGTAGTCGTCGGCGGGGACGTAGATCGCCTGCAGCGAGGTGATCGAGTTACCGCGCGTCGAGGTGATCCGCTCCTGGAGCTCGCCCATCTCGTCGGCCAGGGTCGGCTGGTAACCGACGGCGGACGGCATACGGCCGAGCAGCGTCGAGACCTCGGAACCGGCCTGGGTGAAACGGAAGATGTTGTCGATGAACAACAACACGTCCTGGTGCTTCTCGTCGCGGAAGTACTCGGCCATGGTCAGGGCCGAGAGGGCGACGCGCATACGCGTGCCCGGCGGCTCGTCCATCTGGCCGAACACCAGGGCGGTGTCCTGCAGAACGCCCATCTCCTCCATCTCGAGGTGGAGGTCGGTGCCCTCACGGGTGCGCTCACCGACGCCTGCGAACACCGAGGTGCCGGAGAACTCGCGGGCGATACGGGTGATCATCTCCTGGATCAGAACGGTCTTGCCGACACCGGCACCACCGAACAGACCGATCTTGCCGCCCTTGACGTAGGGGGTGAGCAGGTCGATGACCTTGATGCCGGTCTCGAGGATCTCGGTCTTGCCCTCGAGCTGGTCGAAGGGCGGCGGCTTGCGATGGATGCTCCACTGCTCGCCGTCGCGACCGGTTCCCGGCGAGTCGAGGCAGTCACCGAGAGCGTTGAACACGTGGCCCTTGACGACGTCACCGACGGGGACGGAGATGGACTTGCCGGTGTCGACGACCTCGGTGCCGCGGGTCAGGCCGTCGGTCGGCTGCATGGAGATGGTGCGCACGAGGTTGTCACCCAGGTGCTGGGCGACCTCGAGGGTCAGCGTCTTCGCGACCGACTCGAGCGCGATCTCCGCGTGCAGCGCGTTGAACAGCTCGGGTACGGCTCCACGGGGGAACTCGACGTCGACGACGGGTCCGATGACGCGGACCACGCGCCCGGCCGTGTCCTTGGCCGAGGAGCCCTGGGGGGCTTCAGTTGTTGCAGTGCTCATTGTTGGTCACTTCCTGGCTTGGAGGGCCGATACAGCTCGATGTGTCATGGGTGCGGCTGCCGCCGCGGTTCTACTTCGCGAGAGCGGACGCGCCGCCGACGATCTCACTGATCTCCTGGGTGATCTGCGCCTGACGCAGCTGGTTGGCCTGCCGCGACAGGTCGGTGATCAACTCGTCGGCGTTGTCGGTCGCCGCCTTCATGGCGGTCCGTCGGGCCGCCGACTCCGACGCAGCCGCCTCGAGCAGCGCGGCGTACACACGGGTCGCGATGTACTTCGGCAGCAGAGCCGACAGCAGCGTCTCGGCACCGGGCTCGAACGAGTAGTTCCGAGCCTCGGTCGACGAGTCGTCCCCGCCCGACGACGAATCGTCGGATTCCCCGTCGTCCTCGGACACCACCAACGGTGCGATCCGACGGACCTCGGGGACCTGGCTGAGCATCGAGACGAACCGGGTGTAGACCAGGTGCAGCTCGTCGAGTCCCTCGAGGGCGTGGTGCTCCTCGGTCTCCTCGACCTCGGTACCCGAACCCGCGACGAACAGATCGACCAGGCGGTCGGTCGCCGTCTTGGCGTCGGAGTACCGCGGCTGCTGGGAGAACCCGGTCCACGATCCCTCGACGTCGAGATCGCGGAAGGTGAAGTACCGCAACCCCTTCTTTCCCATCACGAAGATGATGGGGTCCTTGCCCTCGTCGCGCAGCAACGCCAACAGCTCACGGGTGGCCCGCAGGACGTTGGAGTTGTAACCGCCGCACTGGCCGCTGTCACTGGTGACGACCAGCACGCCGGCACGCTTGGGCTCCGGACGCTCCACCAGCAGCGGGTGATCCAGGGTCGCCGACTTGCTGGCCAGTTCGGAGAGGACCGAGGTCATCTCCTCGGCGTAGGGCTTCGACGCGGTCACCCGGGCCTGGGCCTTGGTGATGCGCGAGGTCGCGATCAGCTCCTGCGCCTTGGTGATCTTGCGCGTCGACTGGACCGACCTGATGCGTGAGCGCAGTTCACGAATACTCGCCATCGGCTGCCTCACACCTCCTTCGGGTTGACCACACGGTCACGGTTTGTCATGGGTCCTACGACTTCTTCTTGAGCTTGATCTCCTCGTTGTTGACCTCTTCGGGGTCCAACGAGTCCGACTCCTCCTCGTTCACGACGCGCGATCCGTCGCTGGCGAGGAAGCCCTGCTTGAACTTGTTCGTCTCGTCGACCAGGGCCTCGGCCTGATCGTCGGACAGTGCCTTGCCACCGGCGATCGAGTCGTAGACACCGGTCGCGCTGTGGTGCAGGTGGCTGATCAGTTCGCTCTCGAAGCGCTTGATGTCCTCGACCGGGACCGAGTCGAAATGTCCCTCACCGCAGAGGTAGATCGAGACGATCTGGTCCTCGACGGCAGCCGGGCTGTACTGATCCTGCTTGAGCAGCTCGACCCAGCGGGCACCACGCTCGAGCTGGGCCTTCGAGGCGTCGTCCAGGTCGGAGGCGAAGGCCGAGAAGGCTTCCAGCTCACGGAACTGGGCGAGCTCGAGACGCAGCGAGCCACTGACCTTCTTGAGGCCCTTGGTCTGCGCGGCGCCACCGACACGGGAGACCGAGGTGCCGACGTTGATCGCCGGTCGGACGCCCTTGTTGAACAGGTCGGACTCGAGGAAGACCTGTCCGTCGGTGATCGAGATGACGTTGGTCGGGATGAACGCCGAGACGTCGTTGGCCTTGGTCTCGATGATCGGCAGGCCGGTCATCGAGCCGCCGCCGAGCTCGTCGGACAGCTTCGCGCAACGCTCCAGCAGACGCGAGTGCAAGTAGAAGACGTCACCGGGGTACGCCTCGCGGCCCGGCGGGCGACGCAGCAGCAGTGAGATGGCGCGGTAGGCCTCGGCCTGCTTGGTCAGGTCGTCGAACACGATGAGGACGTGCTTGCCCTCGTACATCCAGTGCTGCCCGATGGCCGAGCCGGTGTACGGCGCCAGCCACTTGAAGCCGGCCGAGTCGGACGCGGGCGCGGCGACGATGGTGGTGAACTCGAGAGCTCCCGCGTCATCGAGCGCCTTCTTGACGCCGGCGATCGTCGAGCCCTTCTGGCCGATCGCGACATAGATGCAACGGACCTGCTTGTCGGGGTCACCGGTCTCCCAGTTCGCCTTCTGGTTCAGGATCGCGTCGATGCAGACCGCGGTCTTGCCGGTCTTGCGGTCACCGATGATCAGCTGGCGCTGTCCGCGACCGATCGCGGTCATCGCGTCGATGGCGGTGATGCCGGTCGCGAGCGACTCCTCGACGGGCTGACGCTCGAGAACGCTGGCCGCCTGGAGCTCGAGCACGCGGGTCTCGGACGACTCGATGTCGCCCTGCCCGTCGATCGGCTGACCGAGCGGGTTGATCACGCGGCCGAGGAAGTTGTCACCGACCGGGACCGAGAGCACGCCGCCGGTACGGCTGACCTGCTGGCCCTCCTCGATGGATTCGTAGTCACCGAGGATGACCACGCCGATCTCGTCTTCGTCGAGGTTCAGTGCGACACCGAGGACGCCGCCGGGGAATTCCAGCAGCTCGTTGGCCATCGCGCCGGGGAGACCACTGACGTGGGCGATTCCGTCGGCGGTGTCGGTGACGACACCGACCTCCTCGCGGGACGCCTCGGCCGTGAACGTCGAGACGTACTGCTCGATCGCGCCTTTGATCTCGTCGGATGAGATCGTCAACTCCGCCATGAGTATTCGTCTTCCTTGCGTTGGGGTGGGTATGTGGTGGCCTGGGCCAGTGGACTTCGGGACGCCGCGGTGCGGCAGCTACCTGGGCAGCTCTTCGGCCGCCTTGGCCAGTCGGGTCGCGACGTCTCCGTCGATCACCTCGTCGCCGATGGCGACCCGGAGGCCGCCCAGCAGGCTTGGATCGATCTCCACCTGCGTGGAGATCTCACGGTTGTAGATGCGCCCGAGCACTGCGGTGAGCCGCTCCTCCTGGGCATCGGTCAGCGGCGATGCGGACACCACGTGGGCGACCGACTCCCCGCGACGGGCCGCGGCGAGCTCGGCCAGATCCGACACCGCGGATGCTGCGGCCTGGCCGCGGAGCAGCCGGACGGTCTGATCGAGAACCGCCTTGGTGACGTCGTCCACCTTGCCGGCGACCACGGTGTCGAGAAGCTCGAGACGCTTGTCGGCGGGTGCGTTGACGTCCGAGAGCAGCGCGCTGAGTTTCGGCTCGGCCACCAACAGGCGACCGAAACGGAACAGCTCGTCCTCCACGTTGTCGATCGTGCGCGCCTTCTCGGCGACGATCAGCAGTGCGAACCGCGCGAGACGCTCGATGGCGAAGGTGAAGTCGCTGGTCGCCGACCAGCGACCGACCACCGCGCTGCGCAGCAGTGCGAGGGTGTCCTCCCCCAGCTTGGAGCCGAAGAGGTTGTCGATGATGCCGGTCTTGGCGTCGTCGTCGTCCGAGGCCTCGGCCAGGTGCTTGCGCAGCACCGGCTCCGAACCGAGCAGCGCGACCACGTCGGCGAGTTCGCCGGCGAGGGTCCGCAGTCCGGAGTCGTCCAGCGACTCGACACGGCGGTCGAACTCGTCGGACAGCTTCTTGATGGAGTCGCGCGAGGCAGCGCGCATCGAGTGCACGCCCACCAGGTCGGCGGGCGCCGAGATCCGTGTGGATCCGGCGACCTCGCCGGAGGACGCCATGTCCCCCAGCTCGTCGATCACGCGGTCGACCGACTGCTCGCGAGCGGTCGGATCGTCCAGGTGCTCGCGGACCAGGTTGCTCGCGATCTCGACCGAGGTGAGGCCGAGGTCGCTGCGCAACTGGCGGACCAGGGCCGCGCGGTTAAGCGCGACCTGTGACTTGCCGTGCTCGGTGATGCGCTTGACCTCGTGGTCGGCCTGCACCGACATCTCCTCGGAGATGGCCTGTGCATCGGCCCGGGCGTCCTCGCGGATCTGGCTGCCCGCGGCCCGTGCCTCCTCGACGGCGTTCTTGTGCGCCTCTTTGGCCTCGGCGAGCCGCTTCTTCGCGTTCTCGCTCTCCTCGATCTGCGTCGCGATCGTGGTCTGCTGCGACTTCATCGCCTTGCGGACCGGGGGTGCGACGTAGCGGACGAGGACGAAGATGATCACGAAGAAGCCGACGAGTTGTCCCAAGAAGATTCCCATGGGTCAGCTTCCCTTCGCGCTGGGCTGCGGGGCGTCGGCGGAGAGCCGGTCCACCGAAGCGGCGAGTGTCGAATCGGATTTCACGTCGAAGCCGAGCACCCGGCTGGCGAGATCCGCCGACAGGGTCCCGACCTCGGAGCGTGCCTGCGTCGCCGCCTGCTCGCCCTGGGCGTTGAGCTGCGAGGTGGCCTCGGAGAGAACGGAATCCGCCTCGGCCGTTGCCCGCTGCTTCATCTCGTCGAGACTCTCGCGGCCTTTCGCGCGAGCCTCGTCACGGATACCGGTGGCCTCGCCGCGAGCCGACTTCATCGCCTCGCGGTACTCCGATTCGGCGTGCTCGAATTCCTCGGTGGCGGCACGGTTGTCCTGCGACGTCTGTGTCACCTGATCCTCGCGCTCCTCGAGCACCGCCTTGATGGGCGGCACGACGAACTTGCCGATCACGGCGAGAACGATGAGGAAGATGATCAGAACGACGAAGAACGTGCCGTTCGGGATGAGGAAGTTCTGTGCGGCGAGCGCCATGGTGCGTTACCTGATTCCGTGTCTACCCGGTCCCCGACGTGTCAGGAGGCCGAGATCGGGGTGGCGAACACGAAGAGAGCCATGAACGCCAGGTTGATGAAGTACGCGGCCTCGACGAGACCGACGGTGATGAAGAACGGGGTGAACAGTCGGCTCTGCGCCTCGGGCTGACGGGCGATTCCCGCGATCAGCTGAGCACCGGCCAGGCCGTCGCCGATGCCGGCTCCGATCGCGCCGCCGCCCAGGATCAGGCCGCCGCCGATCAGTGCACCCATTCCAATCGTTGGATCCATGTGACTTTTCCCTTTCGGTGTACTGGCACCGCCGGTGCCAGTTGTGGTGCCGGCCGATGCGGTCATCAGCCAGGTCGTGGTGGCCGATCGGAGATCGGCCGGGTCGGGTCCGGCGGGTGCCGGACCGTGGTTCTAGTGCGCGTCCTCGGATTCCATCGACTGACTGAAGTAGAGGATGGTCAACAGGGCGAAGATGAAGGCCTGGATGAGTCCGACGAAGAGGTCGAACAGCTTCCAGACTGAGTTGGGGGCCCACATGATGTAGGGCGGGAACAGCGTGATCAGCGAGACCATGATGCCGCCGGCGAAGATGTTGCCGAAGAGTCGCAGCGAGAGCGAGACCGGCTTGGCGATCTCCTCGATGATGTTGATCGGCGCGAGTCCGATGACGTGACCCTTCACCAGCTTGACCGGGTAACCGATCGGTCCACGCTTGCGGAAACCGGCACCGTGGTACCAGACGAACACGGTCAGTGCGAGCGCATAGACGAAGTTGATGTCGGAGGCGGGCGGCTTGAGCCACTCGGCGGCGACGCCCTCGGAGTTCCCGTACTGAACCGGCAGGACGGCCAGCCAGTTGGAGATCAGGATGAAGATGAACAGTCCGACCGCGAGCGGGAGGACGAACGGCGCGACGCGCATGCCGATCGAACTCTCGATCTGTCCGCGCATCTGATTGGTCACGGCCTCGAAGAACAGCTGGACCCCGTTGGGGACGCCGCGTGAGGTGATCTTGGCCCGCAGGAAGAAAGCGAGACCGATCAGGATGATCGCGGCGACGGATGTGCCGATGATGGTGTCGAGGTTGAACGACATTCCGAGGAAGTCGACCACGGTGTGGTGCCCGACCTCGATCTTGGAATCGGATTCTTCGGCTTCAGCAGCCAGGTTGAAGACTACGGTCATGACTGCTTGCGGAGTCCTTTCATCACGGGGATCACCGTGGACAACACCACGATCACCTGACACAGAGCGAGCCCGAACATCACGCCGAGACCGTCGGGGCGGAAAAAGAACGCGATCACCAACGCGGCGACGGTGATCAGACCGAGACGGACCGCGGTGTTGAGGACAACCGGCTTCTTGCGTGGGTTGTCACTCGCCGTCGCCGCCCCGACCGAGGCCTGGACCATCTTGGCGTTGAGAAGGGAGAGCACGAGACCTGCGGCGAACCAGACGCCGAAGAAGATGTGACCCAGGAACCCGCTGATCACCAGGACGACCACGGCCAGAACGGACGCGATGATCGCGGGACGGGCCAGGCTGAGCGGGATCTCCGGGTAATAGACCGGTGCCGAGTCTGGGGCTGACGTCGTCATCTGCCTCTCCTCGGGTCGGAGCGCACGGTACTCGTCGTCGAGCACCAGTGGTCGTACTTGGTGTGGGCGGCGTCCATCGAGCGTGCGAGCCGCTCGGGTAAAGCGGACGTAAGCTCCCGGTTCGTTGTGACACTACCAACACCGTTTCGGGCGTCTGACGTGGGGTGCATGTTGGTGCGGTGGTTATTCCCTGTCGTGCTGTGCCCTACTACCCGAAATAGTACTACAACGGATAGTTTGTCCGTTTCACCGGATACCCGCGGGTCAGACGTCACTTGTGCGGACTGCGACGAGTCGTCGGCGGAGTCTCGGGACCACGGTGGCGATCATCGCGATCACCAGTCCCCCGGCCAGGGCGGGGGCGACGACGGTCACCGAGAAGACGGTACTGGCCGCCACGCTGAACGCCAGGACCGCCACCCAGAGATAGATGACCAGGACGACGCGGCGCTGGGAGTGCCCGAGCTCGAGCAGACGATGGTGCAGGTGCATCTTGTCCGGGGTGTAGAAACCGACGCCGGCACGGGTGCGGCGGATCACCGCCAGCAGCATGTCGAGCATCGGGATGAACATGACCGCGGCGACGAGGATCAGGGGCGAGAGCAGGGTGAAGATGTCGGCGGGACCGTAGGCGTAGATCGCGACGCGACCCGAGGCACTCGTCGAGGCGGTGGCGAGCATCAACCCGATCAACATCGAACCGGAGTCACCCATGAAGATCCGTGCGGGTTGGAAGTTGTGCGGGAGGAAGCCGAGGCAGGCACCCGCGAGACTCACCGCGATCAGCGCGGGCGGGTAGTAACTGACGTCGCCGCCCTGATCGCGCAGCAGGCCGATCGAGAACAGCAGGATCGCCAGCGCGGCGATGACGGCGAGGCCGGCGGCCAATCCGTCGAGGCCGTCGACGAAGTTGATCGCGTTGATCGTCGCCACGGTGATGGCGATGGTGAGCAGACCGGACTGCAGAGGATCCAGTACGACCGTGCCGATGTCGCCGAACGGGACCGGGACAACCGTCCAACTGACGCCCATCAGCACGAGCACCCCGGCGGCGGTGAGCTGACCGACGAACTTGGTCAGCGCGTCAAGCCCCCACCGGTCGTCGATGACGCCGACCGCGACGATGACGAACCCGGCGACGACCACGGCGTCCATGTCGTGGGTGTAGGCGAACCCACGGGTCAACGCGGGTAGCTGTTGGGCGAGCACGATGGCGGCCAGGACACCGGTGAAGATACCGACGCCACCGAGACGCGGGGTGGGGATGGCGTGCACGTCCCGTACCCGGGGCACTGCGACCGCGCCGGTGCGGGTGGCGACCACGCGCACGATGCCGGTGGCCAGATAGGTGATCACGGCGGCCGCGATGCCGACCAGCATCAGCTCTCGGAGCGGTACACCCGCCCCGCTACTGGCTGCCTCGGCGAGAATCACGGCTCAACGCTACTAGTGCGGGAGGCGCGCCCCACTCAGGCTCGCAGCGAGGCCGCGTCCACACCGAGGACCTCGGCGATCTGCTCCACGGTGACCGCTCCCGTACGCAGGATCGTCGGCGCCGCGCCGGTCAGGTCGACGATGGTGGACGGCGTCGCGTGGGCCGCGGGGCCGCCGTCGAGGTACACCGCGACATCGTCGCCGAGCTGGTCACGCGCGTCGGTCGAGGTCGTCGCGGGCGGTTGTCCGGAACGGTTCGCGCTCGACACCGCCATCGGACCGACCTCGCGCAACACCTCGATGGCCACCGGGTGCAACGGCATCCGCAGCATCACCGATCCCTGGGTGTCGCCCAGATCCCAGGCGAGGGAGGGCGCCTGCTCGACCACGAGGCTCAGGCCCCCGGGCCAGAAGGCACGGACGAGCTCACGGGCCTGCGTCGACACCGACAGGACCAGACCGTCGATGGTGTCCCACGACCCGACCAGCACGGGCACCGGCATGTCGCGACCGCGCCCCTTGGTCGCGAGCAGGCTGGTGACGGCGTCGGAGTCGAAGGCGTCGCAGCCCAACCCGTACAGGGTGTCGGTGGGCATGACCACGAGACGTCCCGCCTTGACGGCGCCGACCGCGGCGCGGACCCCCGCGCTGCGCGAATCCGGTTGGTTGCAATCGAACACAGTGCTCACGCGATCATCCTTGCACGTCATCTCGGCTCGCCTCGGCGGTGCGTCGGGCGGTCACGAACCGGGGACGTCCGGCGAGGTCTGCTCGGGCCGTGATCTCGTCGAAGCCCCCGTGTCCACGCAGTTCGGCGACGACCAGGTCGGCGGTGGTGTCGTCGTGCTCGATCGCGCATCGCCCCCCGGGTACGAGGGCGTGGGCGATGAGCCCGATCATCGGGGTGATCACGGACATCCCGTCCGCACCGGCGAACACGGCGACGGCGGGATCGTGCTCGATCACCTCGGGCGACAGGTCGGCGCCGACGGGGACATACGGCGGATTGCTCACGACGAGGTCGGCCGTGTCGGGACCGAGGACGTCGTGGGAACGGACATCGCCGTGGATCACCGTCAGTCGGCGGCGGACACCCTCCACGGCGCGGGTGACGTTGTCGCGCAGCCAGATCAGGGCATCGGGGTCGTTCTCGACGGCGATGACGGTCGCGTCGGGCACCGTGGTGGCGACGGCGATGGCCAGGGCTCCGCTACCGCTGCAGAGATCGACCACACGCGGATGGTCGATCCCCGAGCAGACCGCGCCCGCCCATTCCAGGATGGCCTCGGTCTCGGGACGCGGGACGAAGACACCGGGGCCGACCGCGAGGTCGATCGGTCCGAACGACGCCGAGCCGACGATGTGCTGCAGGGGCTCACGAGCGGCCCGTCGGTCCAGCCACTCGTCCAGGAGGGCGGCCTGGGTGTCGGTCGGGTCGTCCGCCGCGATCAGCCGACCTCGATCGACGCCGAGCACGTGCGCGAACAGCAGTTCCGCGTCGACACGGGGCGAATCGACGCCGGCCGCGGTCAGGCGGTCGACGGCTGCGGCGATGATCGCGCGGTTCACCGCGACCCGACGGTCACTGGGCCTCGAGTCGCGCCTGTTTGTCGGCGGCGACCAGGGCGTCGAGAAGTGCGTCGAGATCCCCGTCGAGGACGGCGTCGAGGTTGTTCGACTTGTAGCCGATCCGGTGATCGGTGATCCGGTTCTCCGGGTAGTTGTAGGACCGGATCCGCTCGGACCGGTCGACGGTGCGGACCTGCGCGGTACGCCCCTCGGAGGCCTCCGCCTGCGCTTTCTCCTCGGCGGCGGCCTGCAGTCGTGCGGCGAGCACCTGCATCGCACGGGCCTTGTTCTGCAGCTGCGACCGTTCGTTCTGGCAGGTCACCACGATGTTGGTCGGCAGATGGGTGATTCGGACGGCGGAGTCGGTGGTGTTAACACCCTGACCGCCCTTACCCGAGCTGCGGTAGACGTCGATCCGCAGGTCGGACTCGTCGATCTCGATCTGCTCGACCTCGTCGGGTTCCGGGTACGCCAACACCCCGGCCGCCGAGGTGTGGATGCGGCCCTGCGATTCGGTGACCGGGACCCGCTGGACGCGGTGGACGCCTGCCTCGAACTTCAGTCGCGCCCACACACCGTCGGGCGAGTCCCCCGGCGACTTGATCGAGAGCGTCGCGTCCTTGTATCCACCGAGATCGGACTCGGTCACGCCGAGGATCTGGGCCTTCCACCCGTGGCGTTCGCAGTACTTGAGGTACATCCGGGCCAGATCGGATGCGAACAGAGCCGATTCCTCGCCACCGGCCCCGGACTTGATCTCGAGCACGACGTCGTCGCCGTCGTGCGGATCACGTGGGGCCAGCAGATCGGTGAGGGTGGCGTCGAGGGTCGACACCGTCCGCTCGAGTTCGGGGATCTCGGCGGCGAAGGACGCGTCGTCGTCGGCCAGCTCACGGGCGGCCTCGAGGTCGTCCCGCGCGGCGGCGAGCCTGTTGTAGGTGCTCATCACCGGCGCCAACTCGGCGAACCGCTTGCCGACGCGTCGGGCGGCGGCGGGATCGTCGTGCAACGACGGGTCCGACAACTGGGTCTCGAGGCCCGAGTACTCGGACAGCACGTCATCGATGGCGGTGCCCACTGACTTGTCGGTCACGGGGTCGACTCCGTTCTGCCGGTTTTCTCGGGGTGGACAAAGCGAAGACGCCCGCCCCGCGCTGGTGCACGGGACGGGCGTCGACGGACGGGCTAGTTGGAGGCTTCGGCCTCGGTGGCGGCTGCGCCCTTGGCGGGCCGCTTGCCGTAGCGCTTCTCGAAGCGCGCGACACGTCCACCGGTGTCGAGGATCTTCTGCTTGCCCGTGTAGAACGGGTGGCACTGGGAGCAGACCTCGACCGAGATCTGGCCGCTCTCCTTGGTGCTCCGGGTGGTGAAGGTGTTCCCACAGCCGCACACCACGGTGGTGTCGACGTAGGTGGGATGAATACCCTGCTGCATCTGGTGTCCCTTTCATGGTCGCCGGGTCACCGGCCGTGACGCGACGTGTGCCGCGCGGTGGACGGTGTGAACCGGAACCGGACTTGATGGAGCGCGCCACCTGCTGGCGCGCAACGGGCCGAGTATGCCAGACCGGAACCCGAGAAAACCAATCTGCGGCTTCCCCGGCCGATCTGCTCGACTGATGGACTCAACCGGGACAGACCTGCATCTATTCCGGCGAACGGTCCGGGTCAGTCGTTGTTCGTACCCGGCGTGTTCTGCTGGACCTGCATCAGGAACTCGATGTTGGTCTTGGTCTTCTTGAGCTGCGAGATCAACAGGTCGATCGCCTGCTGTGAGTCGAGTCCGGAGAGCACGCGGCGCAGCTTGTGCACGATGGCGAACTCGTCGGGCGACATCATCAGCTCGTCCTTGCGGGTGCTGGACAGGTTCACGTCGACGGCCGGGAAGACCCGGCGCTCGGAGATCTTGCGATCGAGCTTGAGCTCGGCGTTGCCGGTGCCCTTGAACTCCTCGAAGATGACCGTGTCACCGGTCGATCCCGTCTCCACCAGGGCGGAGGCGATGATCGTCAGCGAGCCGCCGTTCTCGATGTTGCGCGCCGCGCCGAGGAACCGCTTCGGCGGGTACAGCGCCGTCGAGTCGACACCACCGGAGAGGATGCGCCCGGACGCCGGCGACGCGTTGTTGTACGCGCGGCCGAGTCGGGTGATCGAGTCCAGCAGCACGACGACGTCCTTGCCGTTCTCCACCAGGCGTTTGGCGCGCTCGATGGCGAGCTCGGAGACCGAGGTGTGATCCGACGGCGGCCGGTCGAAGGTGGAGGCGATGACCTCGCCCTTCACCGAGCGGGTCATGTCGGTGACCTCTTCGGGACGCTCGTCGACGAGAACGACCATCAGGTAGCACTCGGGGTTGTTGATCGAGATCGCGTTCGCGATGTCCTGGAGGATGGTCGTCTTACCGGCCTTCGGCGGCGAGACGATCAGCGCACGCTGACCTTTACCGATCGGCATGATGAGGTCGATGACGCGGGTGTCGAGCTGCTCGGGACGGGTCTCGAGGCGGAGTCGCTCGTTGGGGTAGAGCGGCGTCAGCTTGTTGAACTCCGGGCGGCGGCGGGCCGCCTCCACCTCGGCGCCGTTGACCGAGTCGAGTCGAACGAGCGGGTTGAACTTCTGACGCTGGCTGCTCTGCTCGCCGTCGCGCGGCAGTCGGACCGCACCGGTCAGGGCGTCGCCCCGACGGAGTCCGTTCTTGCGGACCAGGTTCATCGAGACGTAGACGTCGTTCGGCCCGGCCAGGTAGCCCGAGGTCCGGACGAACGCGTAGTTGTCGAGGACGTCCAGGATGCCGGCGACCGGCTGCAACACGTCGTCCTCGTTGACGCTCGTGTCGTTGTTGCCGCCGCCACCGTCCTGCCCGTCGCGGTCGCGTCCACGGCGACGCTCGCGGAAACGACGACCCCGCCGTCCGCGGCCGTTGCCCTCGCCGTCGGGATCGTCGTCGCGGGGACCGTTGTTCCGAGGACCGTTGTCGCGGTTCTGCTGGTCCCGGTTGCTGTCGCGATTGTTCTCGCGGTTGCCGTTGCCGTCGCGATTGTTGCTCTCGCGGTTGCTGTTGTTGTTGCGGTTGCCCTGGTTGCCGTCGCGGTTGCCGTTGTTCCGGCCGCCCTCGCGGTTGTTCTCGCGGTTGCCGTTGCCGTCGGTGTTGTCACCGCGGTTGCCGGACTCGGCGCGATCGGATCCGCCCTGGCCGCGGCCCTGGTCGGATTTCGCTGCGCCGGCGCCGTTCGCGTCCTTGGCGTTGTTCTCGCGACTGTTGTTCTCGCGGTTGTTGCTGTCGCGGTTGTTCTCGCGACTGCCGTCGCGGTTGCGGCGGCGGGTGCGATCGCCGCCCGCTTCGGTCGACTCGGCGGTCGCGTCGCTCGCGGGGGCGTCCCCTGCGGACTTGTCGGCGGCCGGGGCGTCGACTCGCGATGTCGTCGCGGTGGCGTCGGATCCGGTGGCACCCTGCTCGGAGCCGGTTGCGGCACCGTTTCGGGTGGTCGCGGACTCGGGGTCGTTCGTGGGGGCGGTCGTGCTCGTACGCTCGACGGTCGTGTCGGCGGACGGGGCGTCGGCCACGGTGGTGGCGCGTTCCTTGGCGGGACGGGTCGACGAGGCGCCGCCCTGACGGTCGGCGATGGCGGCGATCAGGTCGCCCTTGCGCATCCCCGACGTTCCCTTGATGTTCAGTTCGCCGGCCAGCGCTCGGAGCTCGGTGAGCACCATCGAACTGAGGCCACCGCCACGTGCGGAGCCCGATTTGGCCGGTCGTGAGCTGGGAGTGTCTCCCGCTGACTCGGGCGCCGCGTCGTCGGCAGGCGCTGAGATCAGGTCCGTATCGGTCACGGATTTCCTTTCGTTCCCCCGCAGCGCACCGCGAAGGGTCTTGATCATCCCCGTCGAGTCGACGCGGGATGTCGAACCCGCCGGACCGGCGGGCTTCAAGTGGTGTGATCTGCCGTCATCGTGATCCGGCGACGCACGCTCTACCTCGATCGTTGACCGGAAAGCTGTGAACTCCCTGGCAGGGCCCGGATGACGGGTGGGCACCAGGAAAATGTGCACCCAAACGGTGATCGAAGAAAGCACGGCCTGGACGACACGTCCACGGCTAGACAAACACATGCTAACCATGATCCGTCGGATCCGGCAACACCCTGCATCGACGTGTCGCCGACGCGGCAGATCTCAGCGGACGCTGACCGGTCCCGCGATCGTGAGGTCGTGGACGCGGAAGCCGAGGTCGGAGGCCATCACCAACGACTGTTCGGGCAACGGTTGATCGTGCAGGGCCATCACCGAGGGTCCCGCCCCGGACACGAACGCCGCGACGCCGCGTCCGCGCAGTTCGGCCACGACCCGCGTCGTCTCGGGCAACACCGGGGCACGGTAGTTCTGGTGCAGTCGGTCCGAGGTGGCCGCGGGCAGGCAACTCGGATCGGAGGTCAACGCCACCACGGCCAGCGCACTACGGCTCAGGTTGTGCACGGCGTCGGCCCTCGGGACGGCATCGGGCAGCAATCCCCTGGTCAAGGCGGTCGACGACTCGGTTCCCGGCACGAAACCGGTGACCCGGATGGCGGGGTGGACCTCGAGTCGGCGGGCCTGATAGCGCGGTCGGCCGTCCACCACATCGGTCCACGACACGATCGCCGAGCCCAGGACACTCGCCGCGGCGTTGTCCGGGTGGCCCTCGAACTCGCTCGCGAGCTGGATCAACTCATCGGCCGAGAACCCCGCGCGGACACCGCTCTTCGCCATCAGCCCGGACGCCGCGGCCAGGCCGGAGACGACCGCCGCGGCCGACGACCCCAGGCCACGGGAATGCGGGATCGCGTTGGTGCAGAGGATGTCGAGGCCGGGTGCGGTGACCCCGCCGGCCTCCAGTCCGCGCAGCAGAGCACGGACCACCAGGTGCGTGTCGTCGAGCGGGACCGCCCCCTCCCCCTCACCGGTGACCAGCACGCGCACACCGGACTCCGCGGTCGAGACGGTCAGATCGTCGTACACGTCGAGGGCGAGTCCCAGGCAGTCGAAACCGGCACCGAGGTTCGCCGACGATGCGGGAACGCGTGTCTCGACGGTGATCCCCTGCGGCAGAACCGAATACATCGTCGACTCAGCCGAGGTCAAGGGCGCGGGCAACGGCACTCGGATCGACCTCGATCGCCTGCACGGTGGGCATGCCCGCCAGCGCGGTGTCGGGGTCCTTCAGACCGTTGCCGGTGACGGTGCAGACCACCATCTCCCCGGCGCTGACCCAGCCGTCGGCGCGCGCGGCCAGCAGACCGGCGACGCTCGCCGCCGACGCGGGCTCGACGAAGACACCCTCACGCTGGGCGATCAACCGGTACGCCTCGAGCAACTTCTCGTCGGTAGCGGCACGGAACTGACCCTTCGAGGCGTCCTTGGCCGCCTGGGCCTGATCCCAACTGGCCGGCGACCCGATGCGGATGGCGGTGGCGATGGTCTCGGGGTTCTTGATGGGCTGACCGGTCACCAACGGGGCGGCCCCGGCGGCCTGCACGCCGAGCATCCGCGGACGCGAGTCGGTGATCCCGTCGGAGTGGTACTCGTCGTAGCCCTTCCAGTACGCGGTGATGTTGCCCGCGTTGCCGACCGGGAGTGCGTGCACGTCAGGGGCGCGACCGAGGACGTCGACGATCTCGAAAGCCGCCGTCTTCTGGCCCTCGATGCGCGCGGGGTTGACCGAGTTGACCAACTCGATCTCGGAGAACTCCGCGGTGGCCTTGCGGGCGAGCTCGAGGCAGTCGTCGAAGTTGCCCTGCACCTGGATGATCTTGGCGCCGTGCATGACTGCCTGAGCGAGCTTGCCCAGCGCGATCTTGCCCTCCGGGATCAACACCGCGCACGTGATGCCCGCCCGGGCGGCGTAGGCCGCGGCCGCGGCGGAGGTGTTGCCGGTCGACGCGCACAGCACCGCGGTCTTGCCCTGGTTGACGGCGTTGCTGACCGCCATGGTCATGCCGCGGTCCTTGAACGATCCGGTCGGGTTCAGACCCTCGACCTTGAGGTACACCTCGCACCCGGTGATCTCCGAGAGGTGCCGGGCGGCGATCAGCGGGGTGCCGCCCTCGAGGAGGGTGATCACCTTCCAGTCCGGTTCGACCGGAAGGCGATCGCGGTAGGCCTCGATGAGTCCCGGCCAGGCCGAGTGCACCGGGGTGGTCTTGCTAGTCATCGGTTCCCTCCAGTCGGAGGACGCTCGACACGCTCAGTACGGAGTCGAGATCCTTCAGTGCGTCAACGGTTTCCGAGAGCGCCGAGTCCGGCGCACGGTGGGTGACCACGATCAGGCGCGCGTTCTCCTCGGCGCCTTCCTGGCGCACGGTGGCGATGCTGACGCTGCGCTTGGAGAACTCCCCGGCCACCGTCGAGAGGACGCCCGGTCGGTCGGCGACCTTCATCGAGACGTAGTAGCGGGTGTTCACGTCGCCCATCGGTGCGATCGGCAGTGAGGCGTAGGTGGACTCGAGCGGTCCGCGCCCGCCGTGCACCTTGTTGCGTGCGGCCATGACGAGGTCGCCCATGACCGCCGACGCGGTCGGGGCGCCGCCGGCGCCCTGCCCGTAGAACATCAGTCGGCCCGCGTTCTCCGCCTCGACGACCACGGCGTTGAACGCCCCGTTCACCGATGCGAGAGGATGCGTGTGCGGGACGAGCGCGGGGTACACCCGTGCGGAGATCCGTTCGCGCCCACTGGAATCGTTGATCCGCTCGCAGATCGAGAGCAGTTTGATGGTGCAGTCCAGGGTGGCCGCGGAGACGAGGTCGTCAGAGGTGATCGACGAGATGCCCTCGCGGTAGACGTCGCTCGCGGTTACCCGGGTGTGGAACGCGATGGAGGCCAGGATGGCCGCCTTGGCCGCGGCGTCGTACCCCTCCACGTCGGCGGTCGGGTCGGCCTCGGCGTAACCGAGGCGTCCGGCCTCCTTCAGCACGACCTCGTAGTCCTCCCCGTCGGCGGCCATGGCCGACAGGATGAAGTTGGTGGTGCCGTTGACGATTCCCGCGACGCGTTGGACGGTGTCGCCGGCCAGCGACTGCATGAGCGGACGGACCACCGGGATGGCACCGGCCACCGAGGCCTCGAAGTAGAGGTCCACCTTCGCCGACGCCGCCAGGGTCGCCAGCTCCCCGGTGTAGTCGGCGAGAAGTGCCTTGTTCGCGGTGACGACGGACTTGCCGTGCTCGAGCGCGGTGGCGATCAACGTGCGCGGTACGTCGATCCCGCCGATGAGCTCGACCACGATGTCCACGTCGTCGCGGACCACCAGGCTCGCCGGGTCGTCGGTCAGCAACGACGTCGCGCAGGCACGCGCCTTGTCGAGGTTGCGCACCGCGACGCCGCGGATCTCGATGGGCGCACCCACTCGGGCACGCAGGTCTTCGGAGTTCTGGAGCAGGATCCGGACCACTTCGGCCCCGACGTTGCCCATCCCCAGTACTGCCACACCGATGGGTCGGCCGGTTCGGTCGCTCATCTCGTCACCTCCAGGCTCACTAGGTCTTCCACGGTTTCGCGACGCAGCACCAGCCGCGGCGCGCCGTCCCGGACGGCCACCACCGCCGGCCGCATCGACATGTTGTAGCGACTCGACATCGCGTAGCAGTAGGCGCCCGTCGCGGCCACGGCGAGCAGGTCACCGGGGGCCACGTCGGCGGGCAGCCAACAGTCTTTCACGACGATGTCGCCGCTCTCGCAGTGTTTTCCGACGACCCTGCTGAGCACCGGGTCGGAATCGGAGGTACGCGAGACCAGGCGGACGTCGTACTCCGCCTGGTAGAGCGAGGTCCGGATGTTGTCGCTCATCCCGCCGTCGACGGACACGTAACGACGATGGGTGCCGCCGCCGAGCGCGACGTCCTTCACGGTCCCGACCCGGTAGACGGTCACGGTCCCGGGCCCGGCGATGGCGCGGCCGGGCTCGACGGCGAGGATCGGGGTCGGCAGACCCAGCTGCTCGGACTGGCGCGTGACGATGTCGGCGAGGGTGGACGCAACCACCTCGATGGGAGGCGGGTCGTCCGAGGGAATGTACGAGATACCGAGTCCGCCACCGAGATCGAGCACCGAGAGCTGCGAGGTCTTGTCCACCCCGAACTCGGCGACGATGTCTCGGAGCAACCCGAGGACCCGGTGCGCGGCGAGTTCGAAACCGTCGAGATCGAAGATCTGCGATCCGATGTGGCTGTGCAGGCCCACCAGACGCAGGTTGTCGGTGTCGAACACCTGCCGCACCGCGTCCATGGCGACGCCACCGGACAGCGAGAAACCGAACTTCTGGTCCTCGTGCGCGGTCGAGATGAACTCGTGGGTGTGTGCCTCGACGCCGACGGTGACGCGGATCAGCACGTCCTGGACGATCCCGGCGTCCCCCGCGGCGGCGTCGAGTCGTTCGATCTCGATGGCCGAGTCGACGACGATGTGCCCGACCCCCGACGTCACCGCCAGGGCCAGCTCGTCCGGCGACTTGTTGTTGCCGTGCAACGCGATCCGATGCGTCGGGAACCCAGCGCGCATCGCGACGGTGAGCTCACCCGCCGAACACACGTCGAGCGAGAGCCCCTCCTGGTCGACCCAGCGGGCGATCTCGCCGCACAGGAACGCCTTGGACGCATAGTGCACCCGACCGGTGGACCCGAACGCGGCGAGCATATCGGCACACCGTGAACGGAAGTCGTCCTCGTCGATGACGAACAGCGGCGTGCCGTACTCCTGCGCCAGCTCGGTCACGGGGGCACCGGCCAGCACGACGACACCGTCGTCGGCACGGGTGGCGTTACGTGGCCAGACCGCAGCGGGCAGGACGTTGAGTTCGGCTGCGCCAGTGGGGTTCTCGGACCGTCGGGTGGCGTTGACGCCCTCGGCGTGGCGGGGTCCGGCTGGGTGGGTCATCACATCCGTTCCGGGGCGCTCACGCCCACGAGGTCGAGTCCGTTGGCGAGGACCTGCCGGGTCGCCGAGCACAGGGCCAGGCGTGCCGAGTGCACCGGCCCCGGGGTCTCGTCACCCTGGGGCAGGATCCGGCACCGGTCGTAGAAGCGGTGATAGGTCCCGGCCAGGGTCTCGAGGTAGCGACAGACCCGGTGCGGTTCGCGTAACTGCGCTGCGGTCGCGACCACGGCGGGGAAGTCACCCAGGGTGCGGATGAGGTCACCTTCGGCCGGGTCGACCAGTTCGGCGAGGTGCGCGGAGTCGGCGACCACACCGAGATCGGCGGCGTTCCGGGCGATCGCCGACAGCCGTGCGTGCGCGTACTGCACGTAGTAGACCGGGTTCTCGTTCGACTGGGTGGTCAACAGGTCGAGATCGATGTCGAGGTTGACGTCCACCGACGACCGGATCAGCGAGTAGCGGGCGCCGTCGACACCGACCGCGTCGACGAGGTCCTCGAGGGTGATCACGGTGCCCGCACGCTTGCTCATCCGGACCGGGACACCGTCGCGGACCAGGTTGACCAACTGTCCGATGAGGACCTCGACGGTGTCGGGGTCGTCGCCGAGAGCGGCCGCACCGGTCTTGAGACGCTTGACGTAGCCGTGGTGGTCGGCGCCGAGCATGTAGATGCACAGGTCGAAGCCACGACGGCGCTTGTCGCGGTAGTAGGCGATGTCGCCGGCGATGTAGGCCGCCTCGCCGTCGCTCTTGATGACGACGCGGTCCTTGTCGTCGCCGAAGCTCGTCGACCGCAGCCACCAGGCGCCGTCCTTCTCGTACAGGTTGCCGTTGGCCTTCAACTCGGCGATGCACTCGTCGACCAGACCTGAGGAGAACATCGCGTTCTCGTGGGTGAAGACGTCGAACACAGTGCCGAACTCGTTCAGGCTCGACTTGATCTGGTCGAACATGAACTCGACGCCATCGGCGCGGAACCGTTCGAGACGCTCGGACTCGGACAACGAGGCGATGTCGGGGTTCTTCGCCACGACCCGCTCGGCGATCTCGCCGACGTAGGCGCCGGCGTACCCGTCCTCGGGGGTCGGCGCCCCGTCGGCGGCGGCCTGCAGCGACCGGGCGAAGCGGTCGATCTGCGTGCCGTGGTCGTTGAAGTAGTACTCGCGGGTCACCGCCGCACCCTGCGCGGCGAGCACGCGGCCCAAGGCGTCCCCCACCGCCGCCCACCGGGTTCCGCCGAGGTGGATGGGCCCGGTGGGGTTGGCCGAGACGAACTCGAGGTTGATCGCGCGGTCGGCGAGGGCCGTCCCACGTCCGAACCCGACGCCGGCGGCCAGGACGTCGGCCACGACCACGTTCTGGGTGGCGGCGGCGAGTCGCAGGTTCACGAACCCCGGACCGGCGACGTCGGCCGAGGCGATGCCGTCGGTGGTCGCCAGTTCCTCGATGAGCCATCCGGCGAGGTCGCGCGGGGACAGACCGAGTTTCTTGGCCAGCTGCAGGGCGATGTTGGTGGAGTAGTCGCCGTGCTCGGGGTTGCGTGGGCGCTCGACGGCAACCGCGTCCGGGACCACCGACGCGTCGAGTCCTCGTCGGGTCAGCACCGTCGTGGTCGCGTCACGCAGCACGGCAGGCAGATCGGCGGGAGTCACGGTTGACCATCCTATTGGCCGCAGGTCGCAACCCGACACCCGCGGTGGGCCACCACCATCCCCGGCGCGGATGCGCGTGGGGAAAATGCGCGGACGGCTGTCAGTAGACTGTGCTGCGCATACTCAGACGAAAGGCAGTCATGGCGACCGAGAGCCCCCGGCCGGCACCGAACACGAGCTCGACGAATTCCCCGTCGGGGCCACCCGCGTCCAAGTCGTCGCCCAAGAAAAAGAAGAAGTCACGTCCGGGAACCGTTCCGACGGTCAAGGCCGGTGGCCGCCGCCAGATCCCGTGGATGACCGTCGGCGCCGTGGTGGTGGTGCTCATCATCGTCGGAGCACTCGCCGCCTACCTCGCGCCGAAGTACATCGACCGCGAAGAGGCCCAGAAGTTCGTGCCGAGCGCCTCGAACCCCGATCCGTCCGACAACATCAACGGCGTGACGAAGGTCTTCTATCCGGCCGGACAGCACGTCGCCCCCACCCAGCGCGTCGCGTACGACCAGTCGCCCCCGTTCGGCGGACCCCACGACGCGATCTGGGCGACATGTACCGGGATCGTCTACCCGAATCCGTTGCGTTCGGAGAACGCCGTCCACGCGCTCGAGCACGGATCGATCTGGATCACCTACAACCCGGAGACCATCGCCTCGGGCGATCTGGACAAACTCAAGAGCAAGGTAGAGGGGCAGCAGTACATCCTGCTGTCGCCGTACCCGGGCCTGAGCAGCCCGATCTCCCTGCAGTCGTGGGGCCATCAGCTCAAGCTCGACTCGGCGGGCGACAACCGCGTCGACGAGTTCATCACCGCCCTGCGCCGCAACTCGCAGACCAACGTCTACCCGGGCCAGCCGCAGCAGTCGGCGTACCCCGAGGTCGGCGCGACCTGCGATGCACTGGTCGGGCAGGGCTTCGATCCGAGCAACCCGCCGCCGGCCGATTCCGGCCCGGTTCCGGCCAACGCGGTCCCGATGTCCGGCGAGGGCACGCAGCAGGCCACCAACGAGGCAGGCGTACCCGCCGCACCGACGACCCCGGGCGCGGCGACCGCTCCCGCGGTCCCGGCTCCCACACCGGCTCCGGCGGGCTGATCCGACATGTCGACCGACGCCTCCACCGACCGGATGCCCTCCGACGCCCCGGAACGATCCGACCGACGCTCGCTGCAGCGTCAACTGCCCGCACTGTTGGTCCTCGGTGCGGTCGCGATGCTGCTGGTCGGCGTCGCGATCGGGCTGATGATCCGCGGCGACGGCGGTGGGACCGACCGGCCGGCCGCCGACTCGGCCGCCGTCGGGTTCGCGCAGGACATGTCGACCCACCACGCCCAGGGTGTGGCGATGGCGAAGGTCGCGCTGACGCAGGCGCAGTCGCCGGAGGTTCGGGCACTGGCCTACGACATCCTCACCCAGCAGACCAACCAGATCGGGCAGATGCAGTCCTGGCTCACACGCTGGGACCGTCCGATGGACAACCCGGGTACGGCGATGGCCTGGATGTCGGCCGACGGTCACGACCACTCGGGGTCGATGGGTCAGATGACGGCCATGCAGATGACGGCGGGCAACGGGGTCACCACCCCGCTCATGCCCGGCATGGCCACCGCCTCCGACATGGCGCGGCTGCAGTCACTGCGCGGCGACGCGGTCGACGTCGACTTCCTCCAGCTGATGTTGCGCCACCACCGCGGCGGTCTGCCGATGATGGAGTACGCCGTCGACAAGGACCACGTGTCGGAGCCCTATGTCCGGGAGCTCGCGCAGCAGATGATCAACATCCAGACCAACGAGGCCGACACCCTGGCGAAGATGCTCGCCGAGCGCGGTGCCGCCCAGCTGCCGATGAACTGACCTTCGACCGTCCCCAAAATCGTTGAGGATTGCTAACCGTCGAGTAGGCCACGTCACAGGATGTGAAAGTATGTCGGGCGTGCGACTCAGCCGCACACCGTCGTCCACCGAACTCAGCAGCACCTGGGGGTATTTTGAGTCCGTTTCGTCCGCACGAGTCGACGACCTGTGTCGAGGGCGCGTCGTGAAGGCCGCCGACGTCAGCTCCGCCGATCGGGATTGGACGCAGTACTACGAGCCGTCCGACCATTATCAGATCGGTCGTGAGGAGATCCGCGAGTTCGCGCGGTCGATGAAGGACGCACACCTCGTGCACTGGGACGACGAGTTCGCCGCGAAGCGCGGTCACGAATCACTCGTCGCACCGCTCACCTTCACCGCCCGCCTCGCCGGGACCGGTCTCAACTGGCTGATGGAGAACGTGCTCACCGAGTACGACACCAGCGCCTTCGTGCAGACCGATCAGGTCTTCACCTACCACCGTCCGTTGCACGCGGGCGACCGACTGCGGTTGATCATGGGCCTCGCGCCGATACGTCAGAAGGCGGGCGGCGACACCATCACCGTCTCCGGACTCCTGGTCAACGAGCACGACGAACTGATCCAGACCCTGCAGACCACCGCGGCCGGCCGTCGCGGGGCGCAGACCGAACCGGCACTCAACGCCGCCCTCACCGACGTCATGATGGGCGACTTCGTCGCGCCGACGACGACGTCGTGGAGCGAGATAGAAGGCGAGCCCGCGTTCACCGACATCGCCTGGGACAAACCGCTCGACCCGTCCGTCCCGGCCTTCGACGACCTCGCGGTCGGAGACGAACTGCCTGCACACACCGTCACGCTGCGCCGTGGCGACCTGGTGAACTACTCGGGCATCTCCGCCGACTACAACCCCATCCACTGGAGTGATCGGGTCGCCGAGATCATCGGACTCGAGACCACCATCGCCCACGGCATGTTGACCATGGGCATGGGATCGGGTTTCGTGACCTCGTGGCTCGGTGACCCTGCGGCGATGCGCGACTATCGTGTCCGTTTCACCGGCATCGCCTACGTGGCCGATGACGCCCCGGCCGAGGTCGAATACACTGGCCGGGTCAAATCGCTGGACAGCGAGGCGAAGACGGCGACCATCGCGATCCAGGCGACCTTCCGGGGCAAACGGATATTCGGGCGCGCGGTTGCCACGGTGCAGTTGAGATGAACCGCGCTTTCGAATGAACCGATAACCCAGTCAGCACCACAGCCACACCCATGACGCACCGGCATCGTCGCCGAGGTGTCCACACCAGAGAGGTTCCGTTTTGACCACCGAAACGCCGTTTTTCGAGGACGTCCAAGCCCACTACGACCTGAGCGATGATTTCTTCGCACTCTTCCTCGACGAGTCCCGCACCTACAGCTGTGCGTACTTCAAGGAAGAGGACTACAGCCTCCACGAGGCCCAGATCGCGAAGATCGATCTGTCGCTGGGCAAGCTCGGCCTCGAGCCGGGTATGACGCTGCTCGACGTCGGCTGCGGCTGGGGCGCCACCGCCCTGCGCGCGATGGAGAAGTACGGCGTGAACGTCATCGGACTCACCCTCAGCAAGAACCAGTACGGCCACGTCAAGAAGCTCGTCGAGGACAAGGCCGCCGAGACCGGTCTGTCCGGCGACATCCGCCTGCAGGGCTGGGAGGAGTTCGACGGCAAGGTCGACCGCATCGTGTCGATCGGCGCCTTCGAGCACTTCCGCTTCGAGCGTCACAAGCAGTTCTTCGACTTCGCCTACAACGCGCTGCCCGACGACGGCAAGATGCTGCTGCACACCATCACCGCCTACGGCCTGTCGCACCACCACGAGACCGGCAACAAGATCGGCAAGGACGACTTCGCGTTCCTGCGTTTCATCGCGACCGAGATCTTCCCCGGCGGGCAGCTCCCGCTGCCCAAGCAGGTGACCGACGGCGCGACGAACGCAGGGTTCACCGTCGAGAAGGTCCAGCCGCTGCAGTTGCACTACGCACGCACCCTCGACGCGTGGAGCAAGGCCCTCGGCGAGAACCGGGACAAGGCCATCGAGCTGTGTGGCCGCGCCAACTACAACACCTACGTCAAGTACTTGAGTGGCTGCGCCGCGTCGTTCCGCAAGGACATGATCGACGTCATGCAGTTCACCTGCGTGAAGGGCTAGTCACCCACCCCGGGGCGCACCGCCCCGTCGCACGACCATCGAGTCGGCGTTCACACGGTCACCCGTGCGAACGCCGACTCGACTGCTTTGGCGGCCGCCGCGGCGGCGTCGGCGGGTGCGATCATCTGTGCGCCGACCGCTTCGGCGCGCCGGATCGTGTCCGGCCGCAGGAGCACGGCGAGCCCGTCGGTGAGCGTCGCCGTGTCCAGCGTCGACAGGCGCGTCGAGGTACCGATCCCGAGTCTGGTGACCGCCGCACCCCAGTGGGCCTGATCGGCCCCGGCCGAGGCGACCATGGTCGGCAGGCCGGCGCGGACGGTGGCGGCGGTGGTTCCCGCTCCCCCGTGATGCACGGCCGCCCGACACCGCGGCAGCACCGTCGCGTGGTTCATCGCGCCCGCGACGAACACGTCGTCGGTGCCCACACCCACCCCTTCGGAGCCCCCTCGTGCGCCCACCAGCGCACGGATGCGCAGGACCCGGG
Source organism: Williamsia phyllosphaerae (assembly GCF_014635305.1). NCBI lineage: Bacteria > Bacillati > Actinomycetota > Actinomycetes > Mycobacteriales > Nocardiaceae > Williamsia > Williamsia phyllosphaerae. The sequence goes on from NZ_BMCS01000002.1 coordinate 29,474, forward strand.
CCGTGTCGCGGATCGCGGTGTGGACGCGCTCCGGATCCGAGAGCGGCGCGCTGCCGAACGAGATGTACACCGGCGGCGGGCCGGTCTCGAGCCATGTCGACAGCGGACCGTCGCCGGCGACCTCCTCGCCCACCGCCGCACGTTCGTCGACGGGAAGGTCCAGGAAGCCCACCAGTGGCCGATCGGCCCCCCATTCCTGGTTCAACCCGGGGAAGAAGACCGGGTCGTAGGCCTGGATCTGCAGCACTGCCTCGCGCTGCAGACGGTGCGTGAGTCGATGGCGGGCGGCGGGCAACCCCAGACGGGCCCGGAACCGGTTCTCGGGTCCCTTGCCGAAGGTCCACGTGATGGCGTCGGCGGTGCGCCACGAGGCACGGTTGACCGCGGCGGGCAGGGTGCGCGACGACGGGATGGCGCCGACGACCCCGTTCTCCGACATCGCGCAGAACCGCATGGTGGCCATCGGCACCGCGAGGTGCTCGGCGAGGGCGTGGATGCGCTCCTGGCCCAACGGGCCGCTGATCAGCCCGTCCACCCCGGCGTCGGCGGCGAGGTCGGTGACCGTCTCGGCGAGATCGGCGTCGAAGCGCGCGAAGCCCTCGGCGACCTGCTGCTGCGCCAAGCGCAGTTTGCGCACGGGGTTGCGGGTGGCCAACAGCTCCCGGGATCTGTCGCTGTCCCAGTACGACTCGCTGTCGAGACCGATGGGGAGCGCGGCGAGCCCCATGGAGGCGGCGAACCCCACGTAGTTGGGCGGGACCAGCATGGTGACGGTGTGCCCGCGCCGGGTGAGCTCGTGGCCCAGGCACACGCCCGGCTGGATATCGCCCCTGCTGCCGTAGAAAGACAGTGCCAACTTCATGTGGCCAGATTAGGTGGAATGTGTGCCCCCGGCAGGATTCGAACCTGCGGCCTTCCGCTCCGGAGGCGGACGCTCTATCCCCTGAGCTACGGGGGCTCGACGGGCGAGAGCCAGACTATCGCACGGCTCGTCGCTCACCCAAACCGCTGGCCGGAGGTGCCGATCATCTGCAGCGCCGACCCACCCTCTCCGCGAATCACCCGCAGCTGCGCGGGGATTCGCGCGCGCATCTCGTCGACGTGACTGACCACCCCGACGACCCGCCCGCCGGAGCGCAACTCGTCGAGGACGCCCATGACCAGGTCGAGCGCCTCGGGATCGAGCGTCCCGAAACCCTCGTCGATGAAGATGGTGTCGAGGACGCGGCCGCCGGACTCCGCCGAGACCACATCGGCCAGGCCCAGCGCGAGGGCGAGCGAGGCGAAAAATGTCTCACCGCCGGACAGGGTGTTCGCGGGACGGACCGCGCCGGTGTACTCGTCCCGGATCTCGATACCCAACCCGGATCGGCGACCTCGCGACGCGGCGGCATCGGAGTGCGCGAACTCGTAACGCCCCGAAGACATCTGACGCAGACGGAACGAGGCGGCCAGGATGACCTCCTCGAGGCGGGCGGCGAGCACGTAGGACCGCAGCGACATCCGCCGCGAGTTCTGACCACGGCCCGCCACGAGCTCGGCGAGGCCCTGCAGCTCGGCGTCGCGTGCCGCCGCCGGCGCGAGCACCGACACCGCCGACCAGAAGTCGGCGCAGAGGTGCTCTAGTTTCGCGGCCGTCGCGACGGCGCTCGCGTGGCGCGTCGCCGCCGATGTCGCTGCCGTGTCGGCGGCGATCCGGTCGGCCTCGAGCCGGTCGAGGTCGGGGCGGTCGGTGCCGATGACCCGGGCGACCTCCGGGTCGTCGACCGTCGCCTGGGCCGCGGCCCGGATGTCGGCGGCCTGCCGGACCTGCTTCTCGAAGCCGGCGATCTCAGCCGGTGTCAGCAGGGCGGCCCGGGCCGCGGTGACGGACTCGAAACCGGTCTCGGCGAGCGCGACGTCGAGTCGGGCCGTGCACTCGCGGACCCGGTCGTCGGCGGCGGTGCACGCCGACCGGGCCTCGCGGACCTGGGTCAGGGCGGCGCACGCGTCGGCGAGCGCACGGCGGCGGGCGGCGACGGTGGTCGTACCGTCGGTGGCCGAGGCCGTCTCCGCGTCGAGGTCGGCGAGTCGTCGTGTGAGGTGCGCCCCGCGTTCGCGGAGCTCGGCGACCAGGGTCTGCAGGGCGGCGCGGTCGGCGCGCAAACGCTCGGTGTCGGCGTCGTGCGCGGTGAGGTCGGCACGGACCGTCGCCTCCGCGTGCGCCTCCTGCGACACACGGCGACGCTCGCCGACGATCCGGTCCACCTCCGCCGTCGCCTCGTCACGGGTGACACCACCCGTGCGTTCGCGCCACAGTGCCCGATCGGTCTCGATGGCGGCCAGCGCGCGTTCGGCGGCGGAGCGGTCGGTCTCGCAGGCCCTCTCCTCGGCTCGCGCGTCGGCCTCGTCCTGCTCGCGGACGTGTTCGGCCTCGGTCACCGCGGGCGCGGGATGTTCGGTGGCACCACACACCACGCACCGATCACCGTCGCGCAGACCGGCTGACAGTTCGGCGGCCATCCCGGCGATCCGGCGTTCCCGCAGGTCGAGGACCCGCTCGCGGGCCAGCTGGTGACGATCACGGTGGGACGCGAGCTGCGTGCGCGCACGCTCGACGTCGGCGTCGAGGTGCTCGAGTCGGGCGTGCGCGGTCCGGGCCACCTCGGCGGCCTCGGCCGCGGTGCGCAGTTGCGGCAGTCGGGCGCTCGCGGCGACGGCCGCGGCCAGAGCCTTCTCCGACTCGGCGCGTCGACGCGGCGCCGACGCCAGCGCCTCGTCGACGGAGACGATCTGCTCGTCCGCGCGCACCCGCGACGCCGTCGTGTCGTCGATCGACCGCACGAGGGCGGGGCGTTCGCCGATACGCCTCTCCAACGGTTCGAGGCGCCCGGCCTCCGCGGTCCACTGCTCCATCGCGTCCTCGATCGCCGCGCGGTCGGTCGGCGCGGCCGGCCACGACAGTCGGTGCGCGAGTGCGGCGCCGTCGTCGGTGGCTGTGAGTCGGGCGTGCGCCTTCTCCCGCACGGAGGTCACGCGGGCACACTCCTGTTGTGCCCGTTCGTGTTCGGCGGCCACCGCTCGCACCGGCTCCGCGCGGCGTGCGGCATCGACCATGCTGTGGGCGGAGGCGATCGTCGTCCGTTCGGCGTCGAGCGCGGCGAGTTGCGCCTGGGCGGTACGGCCGCGCCGATGGAGTTCGTGGACGTATCGGGCCTCCGTATGCGCGCGGTCGGCCGACCGGGCCGCCTCGCGGGTCGTCCCCACGTGGTCCGCGGCCGCGACGACCTCGGCTCGCACGGAGTCGAGAAGCTGCTGCGCCCAGTCGAAGTCGGGTTCGACCGGCTGCGTCGTGTCGGCCACCACGGCGATCTGCCCCGCCAGGCGGTCCACCGCCTGCCCCTTGTCCTCGAGCTCGGTGCGGCTGGTCCGCGCCCGTTCACGCAACCATCCTTCGAGGTCGTTGAACCGCTCGGTCTCGAACAGTCGCTCCAGCAGTCGTTCCCGGTCGTCGGTGGAGGCGCGCAGGAAACGCGCGAACTCGCCCTGCGGCAACAACACCACCTGGAAGAACTGGTCCGCGGTCATGCCGAGGATCCGGGTGATCACCTCACCGATCTCGGGCAGTCGCGCCAGATTCGGGCCCGACCCGTCGACCCAGGTCAGGGTTCCGGCCGCATTCACCCTGGTCAACCCTGTGCCGCGCTTCTTCGTCCGGTGGTGCTCAGGGCTGCGGGTGACCCGGAGTCGGCGTCCGCCGATGGTGGCCTCGAGTGTGACCGACGGTGAGTCACCGGGTTTCGCGTGGTCCGACAGCAACCGGCGGCCGTCGTCGCGGGCCCCCGGGACCCGACCGAACAGCGCGAACGCGACGGCGTCGAGCACCGTCGTCTTGCCCGCCCCGGTCTGACCGTGCAGAAGGAACAGGCCGTCGACACCGAGGGCGTCGAAATCGACCTCCGCGTCGGCCGCGAACGGTCCGAACGCGTGCATCTGCAATGAGTGCAGTTTCACGCCGTGAGCTCGGATCCGACGTCGAACAGCATCAACTCGGTGGGTCCGGTCTCGGCGTCGCCGCCGACGGCGCGCACGGCGGAATCGAGCAGCAGCAGTTCGCGGGCACTCGGCTCACTGCGGACGTCGGTGACGAAGGACGCGACGATCTCGCTGTCGGAACGGCCCCGGATGCGGTCCCGGTAGTCGATCCCCGCCTCGACGCGCGGACTCTGCCACTCGACGTGGACCGCCAGTGGAAACCGTTCCCGCAACGTGCGCATCGCGTCGATCGGCCGGACGGGGTCGGTGAGGATCGCCTCGACGTAGTGATCCTCGGCGCCGACATGGTCGGGCGAGGTCACGAGATCGGAGAGGGTGCCGGTCAGCCGGCTGAGCCCGCGGACCAGGGGTAGCGGCACCGGACGGACCTCCGACACCCCGGTCGCATCGAGCTCGACGATCCAGACGCCCTTGTCGTGGGTGCGCTCGCCGAAGGAGTACGGCAGCGGCGATCCGCTGTACCGCACGGTCTCGGTGACGGTCTGCGGCGAGTGCAGATGCCCCAACGCGACGTAGTCGGCACCCGAGAACGTGCTCGCGGCAACGGTTTCGACCCCGCCCACCGAGATCGATCGCTCCGAACCGGTCGCGACGGCGCCCACCACGAACGCATGGGCGAGCACGACCGACCGTCGCGGCTGCGTCGCCAGGTGCTCGCGGACCCGCCCCATCGCCGCGTCGAGCACCTCGGAATGACTACGCGCCTGCGGTACATCGAGCGCGGCCCGCGTGACGTCCGGCTCGAGATAGGGGATCCCGTAGAACGCCACCTCGCCGTGCTCGTCGGCGATGACCACCGGGTCGGCGATGCCGGCCACCGAGGTGCGCAGGTACAACCCACCCGCCGCGGCGAAACCCGAACCGGCACCGAGACGCGTCGGCGAATCGTGGTTGCCCGACGTCACGACGATCTTCGCGCCCGCGGCCCGGATGGCCTCCAGCACGGCGTCGTACACCGTCACCGCGTCCGCGCTGGGCACCGACCGGTCGTAGACGTCGCCCGCCACCGCCACCACGTCGATCGACTCCGCCGCGACGAGATCGGCCAGGCCGATCAGCGCGCGCCGCTGATCGTCCAGCAGGTCCACGCCGTGGAAGGTCCGACCGATGTGCCAGTCGGAGGTGTGCAGGATGCGCATGAGAGAACCGTACGACCGGGCCCCGACAGAGCCGGGACCCGACGGCGGCGTGCCGTGGGCGGCCTCATCACATCCACCTGGGCTCGAACGCGACGAACGATCCTTCATCACCCGTGCGGGTGTCATGTGGATACTGGATCAGGTGACATCAGTCCAGGACACCCCGACGCCCACGCGGCCGCACCCATCGGTGACGACGCTGCGCGCGGTCAACGGCATCGTCGCCGCCGGGTTGACCATCGGCGTGGGACAGCTCGTGGCCTCGGTGTTCGACCGTGCGGCGTCACCGCTGTTCGCGGTGGGATCCGCGGTGATCGATCTGACGCCCAAGCCGGTACGTGAATTCGCGATCAGCACCTTCGGGACCGGGGACAAGACCGCCCTGCTCGTCGGGATGGGGGTGATCGTCGCGCTGCTGGCGGTTGTCGCCGGATTGCTCGAATCCGCGCGGCGCTGGTGGGGGTCTGCACTGTTCGCCGCCTTCGGTGCACTCGGCGTCGCCGCGGCGGTGACGCGACCGGCTGCGGGGGCCTGGTGGTTCCTCCCGACGGTTCTCGGTGTGGCCGCGGGCATCGCATTCCTCCGGTTCATGGCGGTCCGACTGGACTCCCCGACCACCGACGAGGCCGGAACCGGACCGGATCGGCGCACATTCCTGCTCGGCGCATCCGGGGCGGGCGCGGCCGCGGTGGTCACCGGGGTCGCGGGCAGCGCGCTCGACCATTTCTTCAACGACGTCAGTCGGGACCGTTCGGCGTTCTCGGTGCCCCGGGCGGTCAACACCATCGACCAGTCCGCCGGTGACGACGACGGCGCGACCCCGTTCATCACCGACAACGGCGACTTCTACCGGATCGACACGGCGCTGCAGCCACCGCAGCTCACCAGCGGCGCCTGGTCGCTGCGGATCCACGGCATGGTCGACCGCGAGGTGCGGATCGACATGGCGGCACTGCGCAGGATGCCGGCCATCGAGAAGATGGTCACCCTCACCTGCGTGTCCAACGAGGTCGGCGGCGACCTCATCGGCAACGCGACCTGGACCGGTTACCGGCTGCGCGACCTGCTCGCGATGGCGGGCGCGTCCGACGACGCCGACATGGTGCTCTCGACCAGTTCCGACGGTTTCACCGCCGGCACCCCGCTCGAGGCACTGACCGACGACCGCGACTCACTGCTCGCCGTGGCCATGAACGGCAAGCCGCTGCCCATCGAGCACGGTTATCCGGCGCGAATGGTGGTCCCCGGTCTGTACGGATACGTCTCGGCGACGAAATGGGTGGTGTCGCTGGAGGTCACGCGATTCGACCGCGCCAAGGCGTACTGGTCGACGCGTGGGTGGTCGGAGAAGGGCCCCATCAAGACGAGTTCCCGCATCGACGTCCCCCGCGACTCCGCGACGGTGAACGCAGGCCGCGTGGCCGTCGGCGGGGTCGCCTGGGCGCAACCGCGCGGGATCAACGCCGTGCAGGTGAAGGTCGACGACGGCCCGTGGCAGAGTGCGCGTCTGCTGGCCCCGGACAACATCGACACCTGGCGGCTGTGGAGTTGGGACTGGGACGCCACCTCGGGAGACCACACCCTGACCGTCCGCGCGATCGACGGCGAGGGACGACAGCAGTCGGCGGTGGTGTCGCGACCCGACCCGGACGGGTCGACCGGACTGCACACGATCGACGTCTCGGTCAGTTGAGGACCGCGACCACCGGGGTCGCGCGGTCGGTGATCCATCCGGCCAGCAGGTCGAGCGAGCGGGTCGCCGCCTCGTCGTCGCGGTCGACCAACCACCACTGGATCATCCCGTAGATCAGTTGCAGCGCACCGCGGACCACGTCGCGCTCGCCCCCGTTGAACGTCATCGCGCTACGCGTACCGAGTTCGGTCAGGAACTGCAGACCGTACTGCTCGGCCAGGCCGTTCTGGCGTAGGGCCGCCGACGCCGACCCGGACGAGTCGGGCGCACGCAACGACACCACCGTCGACTCGATCAGGACGAGCCACCGCTGCGGGTGTTCGCGCGCCAACATCAGCGCCGAGGCGAGGGTGTCGGAGATCATCGTTCGCAGAGCCGCACTGCCGGTGCGGATCTCGATGGGATCGTCCGGGGTCTGCTGGATGGTCAGGAACGCCTGCAGGTGGGTGGTCACGGCCCGTTCGACCATGGCCGCCATCAGCTCGTCCTTGTTGGCGAAGCAATAGTGCACGACGCCGAGGGAGACCCCCGCCTCCTCTGCCACCGCACGCACGGTCACCGAGTTCATCCCCGACCGCTGCGCCAACCCCAGCGCACACTCGACGAGTTGATCGCGCCGCTCGCCGATGGTCAGTCTCGACAACATGGTTGCAAGTACAACCGACTGCCGATGGACCGTCAACCAGGGGCGACGCCGCCCCCGTTCGTCTCAGGGCGTCGGCGCCGGGACCGACTGCGCCACAGGTGTGACCGGCTTGTCGGCCGCCACCGACGCGGGTGGGGACCCCAGGTGGCGTGGTCGGGCCAGGAACACCGCCGCGACGACGCCGAGGAGCAGAACCGCGGCGGGTAGGTAGATCGCCTGACCCATCGCGGTCGCGAATCCCTCGCGCAGGAATGCGGGCAGTCGGTCGACGTCGCGGGGCACGGCGCCGCCGACACCGGGCAATTCGGCGGCGAGACGGGTCTGCAGCAGGGCGCCGACCGCGGCGCTGCCGAGCACCGATCCCACGACACGCATGGTGTTGTAGACGCCGGCGCCGGCGCCGGCCTGCGCCATGGGGAGGTTGCGATTCGCGGTGGCGGCCAACGGAGCCCAGATCCCGGCGCTCGCCAGGCCCATCAGGCTGACCGGCAGCAACAGCATCCACACCGGGGTGTCCGGACGGGCGATCAGCCCCAGCCACCCGATCGCGACCGCGTTGAGGAACAGACCCGATCCGATGATGTACCGGGGATGCGTCGTGTCGACCATGCGGCCGACGAACGGCGCCAGCACTCCGGTGATGAGCGCCATCGGCACCAGGACCAACGCCGACTGCGTCGGTGTCATCCCGCCGACGAGCTGCAGGTAGAACATCATCGGGACCATCAACCCCGACGTCGCGAACCCCATGGCCGCGATGCCGACGTTGGAGAGCGAGAAGTTGCGGTCGCGGAACAGCGACAGCGGGACCAGCGGTTCGGTACGGATCTTCGACTGCCACCACACGAACACCGCGATCACCGCGACCCCTCCGGCGACGAGAACCCAGATCCACGGCGCCCAGTCGTACTTCTCGCCGTCCTGGATGCCGAACACCAACGCGCTCAGTCCCACCGCGCTCAACACCACGCCGACGACGTCGAACTGACGGACGCGGGTGTCGACGGTCGGGACCAACCACCACGCGAGGACCACGCCGATGATGCCGACGGGGACGTTGATGAAGAAGATCCACTCCCACCCGAGGCTGTCGACGAGGACGCCGCCGAGCAGGGGTCCGACCAGGGTGGCGACACCGGCGACGGTGCCCCACACGCCCATGGCCGCGCCACGGCGCTCGGCCGGGAACATCCGGGTGATCAGCGACATCGTCTGCGGGGTGATCAGGGCGGCGCCGATGCCCTGCAACGCACGCGCCGCGATCAGCTCCCCGATCGACCCGGAGAGACCGCACCACACGCTGGCTACGGTGAACACGATGAGGCCCGCCTGGTACATCAGCTTGGGGCCGAACCGATCTCCCAGGCGCCCGGTGATGAGCAGGGGCACGGCGTAGGTCAAGAGGTAGGCGCTGGTGACCCAGATGACGCCGTTGAAGTCGGTGTCGAGGCCCTCCTGGATCTTGGGCTGGGCGACCGCGACGATTGTCATGTCGACCAGGATCATGAAGAACCCGAGGCAGAGCGCGCCGAGCGCGGCCCATGGACGGTCGGTCACCGGCTTGAACGCCGGCGGAGCACTGGTGGTGTCGGTCATGTCGTCACGTCTTCCGTGTGGGTGGTGTGGGATGCATGATGCGCCGGGGTACCGACAATCGCGGAGAAGTCCTCGCCCGCCAACGGACACGGCGCGCTCTCGCCGCGACGCGCGTGGTCCATCCACGGCAGTGAGCCGTCGGCCAGTCGAGCGCGGACCGAGCGCAGCCAGTCGAGTTGGGCGGTCAGTGTCGCGCAGCGACAACCGATGTCGAGCAGGAACATCTCCGACACCCCGCGGTCGGTGGCCTGCGTGCGGGCGCTCCGGTAGTAGTCGAGCTCGTCCGACATGGCGTTCAGACGGCGATCCAGCAGGTCGACGACCTCGGCACGCGGCAGTTCGTGCGATTCGGCGAGCGCGAGGTAGAGCTCCGGGAACTCGGTGGTCGGGCTACCGAGCATCGCCGACAGGCGCGTCCGCAGGGCCGTCGAACCCGCGGCGGTGATCGCGTAGACGGTCCGCTCGGGACGGTTGCCGGCGCGCTCGACCTCGTTGACCTGCAGCAGATCTCGCGCCAGGAGGCGGTCGACGGTGTGGTAGAGCGAACCCGCGCGGATGTTGGCGAAACGGTCCTCTCTGCGCGCGATCAGGGTCTGCACCATCTCGTAGGGGTGCATTGGGCGTTCGGCCGTCAGACCCAGGACCATCACCGCGAGAGGCGTCAGTTCAGCCGCCATGACCCCTCCTCCGGTGTCGCTCCGCCTCGAATATTCCAGGTGGAATAATCACAGACCGATCAGCAACACGCAAGTGGTCCCCCGCACGGGCTAACCTGGTCGGGATGAGTACCCACGACACCGCCACCGAGTCGAATCCCGGGAAGTACGTCGAGCCGGGCGCCGACTTCGTCCGCGACACCAACTACATCGAGACCCGCATCACCCGCGACGGGGCGGACGGTTACCCGGTCGAGGCCGGCCGCTACCGGCTGGTCGTCGCGAGGGCCTGCCCGTGGGCCAACCGGGCGATCATCGTCCGACGCCTGCTGGGTCTGGAGGGCGCGATCTCGATGGGCCTGTGCGGCCCCACCCACGACGCCGACAGCTGGACGTTCGACCTCGACCCCGGCGGGCTCGACCCGGTGCTGCAGATCCCGCGGCTCAAGGACGCCTACCTCGCGCGGTTCCCCGACTACCCGAAGGGCATCACCGTGCCCGCGATGGTCGATGTGCCCACCGGTCAGGTGGTGACCAACAATTTTCCGCAGATCACCATCGACTTCTCACTGGAATGGACCGAGCACCACCGCGACGGCGCACCGCAGCTCTACCCCGAACACCTACGTGCCGAGATCGACGAGGTGAACGCAGGCGTGTTCACCGAGATCAACAACGGCGTCTACCGCTGCGGGTTCGCAGGCAGCCAGCAGTCCTACGATCGCGCCTACGCACGGCTGTTCAGCCACCTCGACAAGATCAGCGACCGTCTGGCCACGCAGCGGTACCTCGTGGGCGACACGATCACCGAGGCCGACGTCCGGCTGTTCACCACGCTGGCGCGGTTCGATCCCGTCTATCACGGGCACTTCAAGTGCAACCGCTCGAAGCTCTCCGAGATGCCGGTCCTGTGGGCCTACGCGCGAGACCTGTTCCAGACACCGGGCTTCGGCGACACCACCGACTTCACGCAGATCAAGCAGCACTACTACATCGTGCACAGCGACATCAACCCCACCGGCATCGTGCCGCAAGGCCCGGACCTGCGCGGATGGAACACACCACACCATCGCGCGGAACTCGGCGGACGACCGTTCGGCGACGGCACCCCGCCGCCCCCGGTCGAGGGCGAGGTCGTCGCGGCGCAGGACTCGGCGCCCCGATGAGTTCGTCGGATCCGGGCGCGACGACGCCCCCCGCAGTCGAGAAGCAGTCCGGCGGCTCGGGGACGATCGTCTCGATCATCGACCGCGCCCAGCGGTTGCAGGCCCCCGCGGTCGCCGCGTACGTCCGGCGCCTGCGCGACGCCAACCCCCACGACGCCCCGGCGCAGATCATCGACCGCCTCGAATCGCGATACCTGAAGGCGGTCATGGGTTCCGGCGGCGCGGTGGGTGCGGCCGCCGCCGTCCCCGGTGTCGGCACCATCGCCTCCATCGCCGCTCTCGGCGGCGAGTCGGCGTTCTTCGTCGAGGCCTCGGCGCTGCTGGCGCTCGCGGTGGCCGAGGTCCACGGCATCCCGATCGATCACAGCGAACGTCGCAAGACCCTGGTCCTCGCGGTGGTGCTCGGTGAGCAGGGGGTCCTCGCACTCGGCAAGGCGTTGGGCACCAAGAGCAACAACGCGCTGGGTCGCGTGGCCGGTGGGGCGATCCCCACCCCGGCGCTGCGGAACCTGAACAAGGCACTGATGAAGAAGCTGATCAAGAAGTACGCGGCCCGTCGCGCCCCGCTGATGGTCGGCAAGCTCCTCCCGGCCGGTGTGGGCGCGGCCGTCGGTGGTGTCGGCAACCGCATGCTGGGTCGAAAGATCATCGACAACGCGCGCAGCGCATTCGGTCCCGCACCGACGAACTGGATCATCGACGGCACCGTGGTCGACGGATCGGTACAGGGTCAGGCGGCGATCGACACGAGAGATCGGTGAACGGTGGCTGGATAGCCCGACTGGTCGCAGAATGCCTCCGCAACCGGGCCCTCGTCACCATCACCCTGGCGGTCACCGGCGTCGGCGTCCTCATCGACCTCGCCGCACCGCTGCTCACCAAGGCGGCCATCGATGACGCCACCGGCGTCGCCTCCCACGGCTTCTCGATCGCGGCGATCGCCTCGGCGTTGGCCGGTCTGGGTGTCATCCGGTTCGGCGCCCAGTACGTCCGCCGGCTCACCGCCGGCCGTCTGTCGCTGACCGTCCAGGACACGTTGCGGCGGGGACTGTTGAGCACCCTGCTCCGACTCGACGGCACCGCACAGGAGTCGATCAGCACCGGCCAGGTCGTGTCGCGGTCGATCTCGGATCTGCAGTTGGTCCAGGGCCTGCTGGCGATGGTGCCGTTGTCGCTCGGCGCGGTGGTCCAGGTGGTCCTCGCGTTCTGCGTCATGGCCTACCTGTCGCCGCTGCTGACCCTCGTCGCCGTCCTCGTCATCCCGGCGGTGGCGGTGGTGGCGTTCCGGACCCGCAAGGCCCTGTTCGCCGCGACGTGGTCGGCCCAGCAGTCCGCGGCCGACGTCGCCCAGCACGTCGAGGAGACGGTCACCGGGGTCCGGGTGGTCAAGGGGTTCGGCCAGGAGGGTCGCTCGGTCGACGAGCTGGTCGGTCACGGCCGACGTCTGTTCTCCCAGCGCATGCGGGCCGCAGCGATCAACTCACGCTTCACGCCGACCATGGGCGCCATCCCACAGGTCGCGATGGTCGGGGTCATCGCGCTCGGTGGCTACCTCACGGCCCGCGGCGACATCACCGTCGGCACGTTCCTGGCGTTCGCCACCTACATCACGACGATGACGTCGCTGGCACGGCTGTTGACCAACCTCATCGTCTCCGCGCAGTTGGCCCGCGCCGCCGTCGAACGTGTCTACGACGTCATCGACCACCCGGCCGATCCCGCGCTGGCCAACACCCGCACCGTGCCCTCGGGCGCGGTCGGACTCCGACTACGCGACGTGCACTTCGGGTTCGACGACGATCCCGCCGACGGAGGTCGGGAGGTCTTCTCCGGGCTGGATCTGGAGGTGGGACCCGGCGAATGCGTCGCCGTCGTCGGGCCACCCGGATCCGGCAAGTCCACCATCGCCGCACTCGTCGGCGGGATCCACCGACCGCGCAGCGGAGCGGTCGAACTCACCTCGCACGGAACCGTTCTCGACGTCGCGGAGCTGTCCCCCGACGCCCTGCACGCCACGGTGGGGATCGTCGTCGACGAACCGTTCCTCTACTCCGACACGATCGCGGCGAACATCGCGCTCGGTCCGGAAGCCGACGAGACCGGTGCGGTCCCCGACACGGCGCGTCGAGCGCGCGTGACCGAGGCGGCCCGCCGGGCCAGCGCGCACGACTTCATCACGGCTCTGCCCGACGGGTACGACACCGTCGTCGGCGAACGCGGACTGACCCTCTCGGGCGGACAGCGTCAGCGCATCGCAGTGGCCAGGGCGCTCTACGCCGATCCCCCGCTGCTCGTCCTCGACGACGCCACCTCTGCGGTCGACGCCACCACCGAGGCGGCGATCCTGGGCTCGCTGCGCAGCACACCGGGCCGCACGATGGTCCTGCTCGCCCACCGGAGATCCACGCTGACCCTCGCCGACCGTGTCGCGGTCGTCGACGCCGGCGTGGTTCTCGACTCCGGCACGCCGGAGGAACTGGACGCCCGCTGCCCGCTGTTCCGTTCGTTGATGTCGCACACCGCCGACCCGAGCGATGATCTCGACGCCGACGCGGGACCGACCCACACGATGCCCTCGGACGACTCTCTGTGGCCCCCGGCCCTCGACGCGTCCGCCACCGACGGCAGTGGCTTCGGGGCCCGCGTAGGCGCCAGCGTTCCCGCCCGCGCGGGTCGGCGCGGCGGCGGGGGTGGCGGAGGTGTCGCGGGCGCGCTGGGCTCGATGCCGGCCACGCCTGCGGTGCTCGACGCGGTCGCGGCGCTGCCGCCTGCGACCGAGGAACCCGACGTCGACGTCGCGGCCGCCCGCGCGCACGATCCGCAGTTCTCGTTGCGGCGCATGCTCTCCCCCGTGCGCTGGCTGCTCGCCGGCGCCATCGTGGCCATCGCCGTCGACACCCTCGTCGGTTTGGCGTTCCCGTCGATCGCGCGGATCGGCGTCAACGCCGCCACCGCTGATCACCTGACCTCGCTGTGGATCGCCTCCGGCGTGGGCCTGGGACTGGTCGCCGTCGGGTGGGTCGCGACGTCGCTGATGACGATCATGAGCTCACGCGCCGGTGAACGCGTGTTGTTCACCCTGCGCATCCGCAGCTACGCCCATCTGCAACGCCTCGGCCTCGACTACTACGAGCGCGAACTGTCGGGTCGGATCATGACGCGGATGACCACCGACATCGACGCGCTGTCGTCGTTCCTGCAGACCGGGCTGTCGACCGCGGTGGTCGCGGTGCTGACCATCGTGGGGGTCGCGGTCGCGTTGGTGCTCACCGACCCGAGCCTCGGCGCGTTGATGCTGCTCGTGTTCCCACCGCTGATCGTCGCCACGGTGATCTTCCAGCGGATCTCGTCGCGCGCCTACACCCGGTCACGGGAACTGATCAGCTCGGTCAACGCCGACTTCCAGGAGAACGTCGCCGGGCTGCGCACCACCGTCCTCTATCGACACACCGAACCGGCCGAGGCACGGTTCGCCGGTCGCGCAGCGGAGTACGTCCGCGCTCGGATGGTGTCGCAGCAGGCCATCTCGCTGTATTTCCCGTTCATCACCCTGACGTCGGATCTCGCGACGGCCGGCGTCATCGCCTTCGGGGCGCATCAGGTGAGCACCGGCGCGACGGGAGCGGGAACCCTGGTGGCGTTCGTCCTGTACCTCGGCATGCTGTTCGGGCCGGTGCAACAACTCTCGCAGGTGTTCGACGGATACCAGCAGGCCGTCGTGGGCCTGCGGCGCATCGGGGATCTGCTGCGGACCGAGAGCAGCGTCGCCGCCGGCGCCGACGCCGACCCCGCGGTCAAGACCACCGTCGAGCCCACCACCCACTTCACCGGCCACGCCGGACTCGACGCGGTGCGATTCCGCTACGAGACCGCGACCGACGACGCGCTGCGCGGAGTGTCGATCGACCTGCCCGCGGGGACGTCGCTGGCCCTGGTCGGACAGACCGGTGCGGGCAAGTCGACCATCGTCAAACTCCTCGCCCGCTTCTACGACCCGACCTCGGGGTCGGTGCGCATGGACGGTCGCGACATCCGCGACTACCCCCTCGACCGCTACCGATCCCGTCTCGGCGTCGTCCCCCAGGAACCGCACCTGTTCACCGGGACGGTCGCGTCGAACATCGCCTACGGCCGACCCGATGCCGACCGCGACCGGATCACCGCCGCGGCCGCCGCCGTCGGCGCGGTGGACATGATCGCCGGCCTGCGAGGCGGCATGCACCACCGGGTGGGTGAGCGAGGGCAGGGGTTGTCGGCCGGACAGCGACAGCTGATCGCGTTGGCCCGCGCCGAACTCGTCGACCCCGACCTGCTGCTGCTCGACGAGGCGACCGCGACACTCGACCAGGCCACCGAGCGCCAGGTACTCGCCGCCGGTCGCCATCTCACCGGATCACGCACGTCGGTGATCGTCGCCCACCGTCTGGCGACCGCGGCCCGCGCCGACCGCATCGCAGTCGTCGCAGACGGTCGGATCACCGAACTCGGAACCCACGACGACCTGCTCGCGTTGAACGGGAAGTACCGCGAGCTCTGGGACGCGGGTGTGACACGAGTCGACGGCGCCTCCACACTCCGCTGAGCGGCACCGATCCGCGACCACCGGTCCGTGTGCATCGCGTGTGAGCGGGGACTAACCTTTGGTAGTCGGGCGTTGTTGTACCACCGGGCCCACCAGACACACAGATCAATCAGGGAATAGAGGCGAGATTCTGCCGTGAGCAGCAGTTCGGTTTCAGACTTCGGACAGAACGAATGGCTGGTCGACGAGATGTACCAGCGGTTCCGCGAGGACCCGGACTCGGTCGACGCGAGCTGGCACGAGTTCCTCGCCGGCTACGAGCCCAAGACCGAAGACGGAGCCGCGACGAACGGCAACGGCTCGGCCACGAAGGCATCCGACGGGGCAGGCAAGAACGGGGCGAGCAAGCCCGTGTCGTCCTCGGCCGCGCCGGAGAAGGGGGCCGACGCCCCCGCCACCGCGGTGAGCGAGGCTCCCGCGACGAAGGCCGCATCCGGGCAGGCGGTGCAGAGCCGCGACAGTTCGGCAGGCAGCAACGTCACCCCTCCGACCACCCGTACCTCGCCGGCGACGAAGACCGTCCCCGTCGAGAAGGCCGTCAGCAAGGCGCCGGACCCGAACAAGGGCACCGTGCCGAAGAAAGAGGCGACCGACAAGAAGGACACGGCCGCGAAAAACGGCGCGGGAACCAAGTCGGAGACCAAGCCGTCCGGTGACGCACCGGTGCAGACCGAGGACAGCACCAAGATCCTGCGTGGCGCGGCTGCCGCCGTCGCCAAGAACATGGCGCTCTCGCTGCAGATCCCGACGGCCACCAGCGTGCGTGCGATCCCGGCGAAGCTGATGATCGACAACCGCATCGTGGTCAACAACCATCTCGCGCGGACCCGCGGCGGCAAGATCTCGTTCACCCACATCCTCGGCTACGCGATCGTCCAGGCGGTCAAGGCGTTCCCGAACATGAACCGCCACTTCGACGAGCTCGACGGCAAGCCCAACGCGGTCTCCCCCGCCCACATCAACCTCGGTCTCGCGATCGACCTGCCCGGCAAGGACGGCAGCCGGTCGCTCGTCGTCGCGGCCATCAAGCACACCGAGACGATGAAGTTCGGCGAGTTCCACGCCGCCTACGAGGACATCGTCCGGCGCGCCCGTGACGGCAAGCTGACCGCCGACGACTTCGCAGGCGTCACCATCTCGCTCACCAACCCCGGCACCATCGGGACCGTGCACTCGGTACCCCGCCTGATGAAGGGGCAGGGCGCGATCATCGGCGCCGGTGCGATGGAGTACCCGGCCGAGTTCCAGGGCGCGAGCGACGAGCGGATCGCCGAGATGGGCGTCGGCAAGCTGATGACCCTGACCTCGACCTACGACCACCGGATCATCCAGGGCGCGGAGTCCGGCGACTTCCTCCGGACCATCCACAACCTGCTCCTCGACGACGCCTTCTTCGACGAGATCTTCACCGCGTTCCACATCCCGTACGAGCCGATCCGGTGGCGCAAGGACATCGCGTCGCCCGCGGTGGACAAGAACGCACGGGTCCTCGAACTCATCGCGGCGTACCGCAACCGGGGCCATCTGATGGCCGACATCGACCCGTTGATGATCGACTCCGATGCCCGGACCGCGCACCCCGACCTGAACGTGCTGACCTACGACCTGACGCTGTGGGATCTCGACCGGGACTTCAAGGTCGGTGGCTTCCACGGCCAGGACACGATGAAGCTCCGCGACATCCTGTCGGTGCTGCGCGATGCCTACTGCCGCCACGTCGGCGTGGAGTACACCCACATCCTCGAGCCCGAGCAGCAGCAGTGGCTGCAGGAGCGGGTGGAGATCAAGCACGCGAAGCCGCCGATCGGCGAGCAGAAGTACATCCTGTCCAAGCTCAACGCCGCCGAGGCGTTCGAGACGTTCCTGCAGACCAAGTACGTCGGGCAGAAGCGCTTCTCGCTCGAGGGTGCCGAATCGGTGATCCCGATGATGGACGGCGTCATCGACCAGAGCGCCGAACACGGCCTCGACGAGGTCGTCGTCGGCATGCCGCACCGCGGCCGGCTCAACGTCCTGGCCAACATCGTCGGCAAGCCGTACTCGAAGATCTTCACCGAGTTCGAGGGCAACCTGAACCCGTCGCAGGCACACGGGTCGGGCGACGTGAAGTACCACCTCGGAGCCGAGGGCAAGTACTACCAGATGTTCGGCGAGAACGAGATCAACGTGTCGCTGACCGCCAACCCGTCCCACCTCGAGGCCGTCGACCCGGTGCTCGAGGGGCTCGTGCGCGCCAAGCAGGAGATGCTCGACCGCGGCGACGAGGCCTTCACGGTCCTGCCGCTCGCGCTGCACGGCGACGCCGCGTTCGCCGGACAGGGCGTGGTCGCCGAGACGCTCAACCTCGCGATGCTGCCCGGCTACCAGACCGGCGGCACGGTGCACATCGTGGTCAACAACCAGGTCGGCTTCACCACCGCACCCGAGCACTCGCGCTCGTCGGAGTACTGCACCGATGTGGCGAAGATGATCGGTGCGCCGATCTTCCACGTCAACGGTGACGATCCCGAGGCCTGCGTGTGGGCCGCGAAGCTCGCCGTCGACTACCGGCAGGCCTTCCACAAGGACGTCGTCATCGACCTCGTCTGCTACCGCCGCCGCGGCCACAACGAGGGCGACGACCCCTCGATGACGCAGCCGGCCATGTACGACGTCATCGACACCAAGCGAGGCGTCCGCAAGAGCTACACCGAGGCCCTGATCGGTCGTGGTGACATCTCGACCAAGGAGGCCGAGGACGCCCTGCGCGACTACCAGGGTCAGCTCGAACGGGTCTTCAACGAGGTCAAGGAACTCGAGAAGTACCAGGCGGCCCCGAGCCCGTCGGTCGAGTCCGACCAGACGCTGCCGACCAAGCTGATGACCGGCATCGACCGCGCGACGGTCGAGGCCATCGGTGATGCGTTCGGCGAGGTCCCCGAGGGCTTCTCGGTCCACCAGCGCGTCAAGCCGGTACTCACCCGACGCAAGGAGATGTCCCGCGAGGGCAACATCGACTGGGCGTTCGGCGAACTGCTGGCCTTCGGATCGCTGGTCGAGGAGGGGCGCACGGTGCGTCTGTCCGGTCAGGACTCGCGTCGCGGCACCTTCAGCCAGCGACACTCGGTCATCATCGACCGCAAGACCGGTGAGGAGTACACGCCGCTGAACCAGCTCGTGTCCACCGAGGGCGAGCGTTCCGGCGGACGGTTCAACGCCTACGACTCCGCACTCAGTGAGTTCGCGGTCGTCGGCTTCGAGTACGGCTACTCGGTCGGCAACCCCGACTCACTCGTGTTGTGGGAGGCGCAGTTCGGCGACTTCGTCAACGGCGCGCAGTCGATCATCGACGAGTTCATCTCCTCCGGTGAGGCCAAGTGGGGTCAGCTCTCCGACGTGGTGTTGCTGCTGCCGCACGGCCACGAGGGTCAGGGACCCGATCACACCTCGGGCCGGATCGAGCGGTTCCTGCTGCTCTGCGCCGAGGGCTCGATGACCGTCGCCGTCCCGTCCACCCCGGCCAGCTATTTCCACCTGCTGCGTCGTCACGTGCTCGACGGGATCAGCCGACCGCTCGTGGTCTTCACCCCGAAGTCCATGCTGCGCAACAAGGCCGCCGTCTCCCCGGTGGAGGACTTCACCGAGGGCAAGTTCAAATCGGTGATCGACGACCCGTCCATCACCGACCAGAAGGTGCGCGACAAGGTCACCCGCGTTCTCATGGTGAGCGGCAAGCTCTACTACGAGCTCGCGGCGCGCAAGGAGAAGGACGGCCGCGAGGACGTCGCCATCATCCGCATCGAGCAGCTCTACCCGATCCCGCATCGCCGACTGGGCCAGATCCTGGAGCAGTACCCGGCCGTGCAGGAGTTCCTCTGGGTTCAGGAGGAGCCGGCGAACCAGGGTCCGTGGCCGTTCTTCGGCCTCAACCTGCCCGAGATCCTGCCCGAGTACTTCTCCTCGCTCAAGAGGGTGTCGCGTCGCGCGATGTCGGCACCGTCGTCGGGATCGAGCAAGGTCCACGCCGTCGAACAGCAGGAGATCATCGACAAGGCCTTCGAATAATCACTCGCTCGCTGCCGCTGCTCCCCCGAGCAGCGGCAGCGACGAGGTGATCAGGTCGAGCAGGTGTTCGCGTTCGATGTCGTCGTCGCCGGTCAGCCACGCGACGGTGACCTCCTCGACGAACGCCATCCAGCCGTCCACGGCGATCCGTACCAGCGGCGTCGGACGCAGGTCGAGGGTCCAGGCCTGGGCCAGCACGCGATCGGCCATCACCGACCGCGTCTCCTCGAAGACCTCCTGCATCGCCGGGTCGGCCCCGATCGCCCCACGCAGCAGGGTGACGTAGACGTGCCGGTGTTCGGAGACGTACTCGACGAACGCCGACATCGAACCGCGCAGGATCAGCATCGGGTCCGCGAGCGACAGATCGGGTTCGGTGCACTCCAGCATCTGCCGGCTCTGTTCACGGGCGATGGCCACGTGGAAGTCCTGTTTGGACTCGAAGTAGTGGAACAACAACGCCCGGGACACGCCCACCGACTCGGCGATGGCGTCGATGGTGACCTGATCCAACGTCCGGTCGGCGAGCATGGACATCCCGTGCTCGATCAGCTGCTCACGACGAGCTTCCGGGCTCATCCGTGTGCGCTTGGCCTGCGTCATGGAGAAGAGTGTACTGAATTGATGTCAATAGCTTATTGACGGGTCGTCAATAGCGTGTAGGATCGTACCCATGAACGATGTCAAGATCGCTATCGTAGGCGCCGGGTTCTCCGGCATGGGTGCTGCAATCAAGCTGCAGCAGAACGGATTCGAGGATTTCCTCATCCTCGACCGCGGCTCTGACTTCGGAGGCACCTGGCGCGACAACACCTATCCGGGTGCCGCTTGCGACGTGCCCTCGCATCTCTACTCCTACTCGTTCGAGCTGAACCCCAACTGGTCGCGGTCGTTCTCCAAGCAGGCCGAGATCCACCAGTACATCAACGCGGTCGCGGAGAAGAACGAACTGCACCGCCGCACGCGCTTCGGCGTCGAGGTCATCAATGCGGTGTGGAACGAGGCCGACAACCGGTGGATCGTCGACATCACCCATCCCGAGACCGGCCCTGAGCAGGTCCGCGCGGAGATCCTCATCGGCGCCATCGGCCCGCTGTGCGAGCCCCGCCTGCCCGACGTGACGGGCATCGCCGACTTCGAGGGCGAGATCTTCCACTCCGCACGCTGGAACCACGATGTCGACCTGACCGGCAAGCGCGTCGCCGTCATCGGCACCGGCGCGTCGGCGATCCAGATCATCCCGGAGCTCGCCCCCAAGATCGGGCACATGGACGTCTACCAGCGCACCGCCCCGTGGGTGCTCCCCCGCGCCGACCGGAAGTACACCGGCCTCGAGCACTGGCTGTTCCGCAATGTGCCCGGCGTGCAGCGTCTCTCGCGTACCGGCATCTACCTGGCCCACGAGCTGGTCTCCTACGGACTCACCCACCGGCCCGACGTCCTGCGCCCGGCACACGCCGCAGGCAAGGCCAACATCCGCCGCGGCATCTCCGATCCCGCCAAGCGCGACAAGGTCACCCCGAAGTTCAAGGTGGGTTGCAAGCGCATCCTGCTGTCGAACACGTACTACCCGGCGCTCGGGCAGGACAACGTCGACGTCATCACCGACGGTATCGACCACGTCACCCCGACCGGCATCGTGACGAAGGACGGCGTGACCCGTGAGGTCGACGCGATCGTCGTCGCCACCGGCTTCCACGTCACCGACTCCCCCGGCTTCGAACACATCGTGGGCAAGGACGGCGACAGCCTCGCGCAGAGCTGGGCCAAGACCGGCATGAAGGCCTACAAGGGTTCGATGATCCACGGGTTCCCGAACCTGTTCCTGATGGTCGGGCCGGCCACCGGGTTGGGCCACACCTCGATGGTGTTCATGATCGAGTCGCAGCTGAACTACCTGGTGGACTTCCTCAAGACCACCGAGCGCAACGACATCACGCGCACCGAGGTCCGCGCCGAGGACGAGAAGGTCTACAACAAGTCGATCCAGAAGACGCTGTCGACCAGTGTCTGGGAGAACGGCGGCTGCGCGAGCTGGTACAAGGACGAGTTCGGCAACATCACCACGCTGTGGCCCGGCTTCACCTTCAATTACCGCAAGGCCACCAAGAACTTCGACATCGCGGCCTACGACACGACACGTGTCACCGCGACCGCCGACGCGAAATCCTGAAGGGAACTGACACTGTGAAGAATTTTGCAGGCAAGGTCGTGGTCATCACCGGTGCCGCCTCGGGGATGGGTCGCGACCTCGCGCTCCAGCTCGCGGCCAAGGGCGCCAAGCTCGCCATCTCCGACATGAACCCCATCGGGCTCGACGAGACGGTGGCCATGCTCGAGAGCCGTGGGGCCGAGGTTCATTCCCAGTTGCTCAACGTCGCCGAGCGCGAGTCGGTGCTGGAGTACGCCGACACCGTCGTCGCCCACTACGGCAAGGTCAACGTCGTGTTCAACAACGCGGGTATCGCTCACCACGCCGAGGTCGAGCAGACCTCGTTCAAGGACTACGAGCGTGTGATGGACGTCGACTTCTGGGGAGTCGTCAACGGCACCAAGGCATTCCTGCCGCACATCATCGCCTCCGGGGACGGCCACATCGTGAACACCTCGTCATTGTTCGGCATCCTGGCCATCCCCGGTCAGAGCGCCTACAACGCCGCGAAGTTCGCGGTGCGCGGCTTCACCGAGTCGCTCAACCAGGAGATGCAGCTCGCCGGGCACAACGTGAAGGTGACCTGCGTGCACCCCGGTGGCATCAAGACCGCCATCGCGCGCAACGCCACCGTCGCCGACGGCAGCGACGCCGCGCAGTTCGCCGCGATGTTCGACAAGAAACTGGCCAAGACCACCTCGCCACGGGCGGCGGAGATCATCATCAACGCCGTCGAGAAGGACCGTGCGCGTGTCCTCGTGGGCGCGGATGCGAAGATCCTCGACCTCGTCGTGCGCCTGACCGCCTCGAAGTATCAGGCGGTCACCGCGAAGGTCAGCGGCTCGATGCTCAAGCCGCGATGACCTATTCGCCCGCCGGCCCCAAGCTCCCCATCGGAGTGGTCGAGCCGATCACCCGGCTGATGTACCGGGCGATGCTCCACCCGAGTCTGCCGTTGTCGCTACAGCGGGCCGCAGCCGACCGCGCGCTCGACATCGAGCCGTTGCCCCGCGACACCGTCGTGCGCACCCTCACCCTGGGTGGTCGTCCGACCGAGCGGGTGACGGTGGGCGCCAGCGAGACCGACCGAGCCGTGCTGTTTCTCCACGGCGGTGGGTACACACTCGGGTCACCGCACTCGCATCGTCATCTGGCCGCGCACCTCGCGTCGGTGACCGGTGCGGCCCTGTACCTGATCGACTACCGCCTCGCGCCGGAGGATCCGTACCCGGCCGCCGTCGACGACGCGGTGGCGGCGTTCCGCGACCTCGTCGACAACCACGGGTTCTCCCCCGCCACGATCGCCGTGGCCGGCGACTCGGCGGGCGGCGGGTTGTCGGTCGCGACCGCGCGCCGACTCGTCGACGATCACGATCTGCGCCCGGCCGCACTGGGTCTGATCTCGCCGTGGGTCGATCCCGGTGACGACAGCCACGAGACGTGGTCGACCGATTCGGTGGTCAACCGCAGGTGGTCGCGATTCTGCGCGGCGGCCTACCTCGCCGACGGCGACCCGACGGACCCCGGTTATGCGCCGCTGCACGGCATCCTGACCGGACTTCCCCCGACGGTGGTGCACATCGGTGAACGGGAAGCGTTGTACCAGCAGGTGATCCGGTTCACCGAGAAGCTGCGAGCATCCGACGTCGAGGTCGATCTGATGGAGTTCCCCCGGCTGTGGCACGTCGGGCACCAACAGGCAGGCATGTTGCGCGAGGCCGCCGACGCCGTCGACCACATCGGTGGTTTCCTGCGTTCACATCTGGCCTGACCGCGTCCCCCTCCGAACCCGGCGATAGGGTTCTGCGGTGGGTACAGCGGTGGTGTTGGCGGTCGTGGCTCTCCGACTCATCGTCCCGCTGTTCATCCCCCGGTTCCCGGTGCCGGCGATCATCGCCTCGCTCGTGCTCGACGCGGTCGACCAGACCGTCTTCCAGCAGGTGCCCGGCCTCGACATCGACGGATACCAGCAGTACGACAAGGCGCTCGACGTCTACTACCTGGCCATCGCATATCTCTCGACCCTGCAGAACTGGTCGGATCCGTTCGCGTTCGGCATCGCGCGGTTCCTGTTCTACTACCGCCTGATCGGCGTCGTGCTGTTCGAGTTCAGCGACGCGCGCTGGTTGCTGCTGGTGTTCCCCAACACCTTCGAGTACTTCTTCATCGCCTACGAGGTGGTGCGCACGCACTGGTCGCCCACACGTATGCGCCGACGTCTGCTGCTGGCGCTGGCGGTCGGCATCTGGGTGATCATCAAGCTGCCCCAGGAGTGGTGGCTGCACATCGCCGAACTCGACGTGACCGATGAACTGAAGACGAAGGTCTTCGGGGTGGACCTCACCGACGGCTGGGGCACCGCCGTCGCGAACCGCCTCTGGGTGGTCGGCCTCGTCATCGTGCTGGCCGTCGTCCTGGTCGTGCTCGCCCGGATCGGTCTCCGCCGTCTCCCGCCGGGTGACTGGCCGTTCGGATTCGACGTCTCGCAACGCACTCGCGGTGGCAACGTCGATCAGGTGCCGCCGACGGTACGGGCCCGTCAGAACGCGTTCGTCCGGGGTCCGCTGTTGGAGAAGATCATCCTGGTCTCGATGATCCTGATCGTGTTCTCGCAGATCCTGCCGGGCGTCAACGCCTCCCGGACCCAGATCGTGGTGACCGTCGCGATCCTGATCGTCGCCAACTCCGTGGTCAGCCACTGGCTGGCCGGGCGCGGAGCGCAGTGGAGTTCGACGCTCGCCCAGTTCGTCGCGGTCAGTGTGATCAACGCCGGTGTGGTGGCGGCGTTGGTCGTGCTCCCGACGCCCGGCGGGGCCTCGGTCCAACCGATCCCGGCGCTGTTCTTCCTGCTGCTGCTGTCACTGATCGTGACGCTCTACGACCGCTACCGGATGCTGCGGATCCTGCGGGAGCGCAAGCCGTTCCCCATCTGGGTGCTGCGCCGCCGTGCCGGTCGGGCCCTACGGGTCTCCGCGGCCCGCAACTCCTCCGAGTGAGACCGTCTGCCCGGGTGTGAGCTCGTGCACCGTCGTGTCCGGCGCGGCCTGCGCCGCGGCGGCACGGAACTGCGCGCCCGGTGGGAGGAACTCGTCCGGCGCGATCCCGTCGAGTCCGATCGGCCACAGGGTCCCGAAGTGGATCGGTACGGCGTCGGCGACCGCGAGTCGCGCGGCGGCACGGCCCGCACGCTCCGGGTTCATGTGCCCCTCCCCGAGTCCCGGCCCCCATCCGCCGACCGGGAGCAGGGCCACGTCGCACCTGCCCACGGCGTCGGACATCCCGTCGTAGAGGTCGGTGTCGCCCGCGAAGTAGGTGTCCGCGGTCCCGGAGATCACGTATCCCACCGGTGTGACCGCACGGTGCGCCCACGGCACGCGGTGACCGTCGTGCTCGGCGGGGACCGCACGGATCCGGACCGACCCGACCTCGACGACGTCGCCGGGCTCGACTTCACGGATGTCGCGGTCGGCGAGCAGGCGCAGACCGGGCACCGCCGCTCGCGCCCCGCACGGCACGACGAGCGGGATGTCGGCGGACAGTGACCGCAGGGACCGCACGTGCAGGTGGTCGGAGTGCAGGTGCGAGATCAGCACGACGTCGGCGTCGCGGGCGGCGGGCGCCGGAACCGGACCACGCCGACGACGCAGGTGCGCGACCCCGCCGGTGAGGACCGGATCGGTGAGCACGCGGGTCCCGCCGTCGGCGACGGTGACCGTCGAGTGGCCCCACCAGGTGATGTCGGGCACGACTACAGGCTGTGCTCGCCGAGCCAGTTGTCGACGACCGTGTCGACGCTGCCCGGGTCGCGGGAGACCCGCTCGGCCATGGTCGCCAGGTCCGCGGTGGTCAGCTCGCCGGCCACCTTGTTGATGGCCTTGATCTGATCGCGCGTCAACGCCGCGGTGGAGAACACCGGGACGAGGTTCTGTGCGCGGATCGCGGGCTGGTCGGCCGCGTCGGCGGGCGCGGCCGACGCCTGCGGGCGGCCGTTCGCCTGCTGTGTGGCGTCGGCGAGTGCCTGCAGGTTCGCTTCGGTGCCCGCGGTGGACAGGGTGGACACGAGACCGACGGCGTTCTGACCGGCCACCGCCGACACCACCTCCGACACACTCGAGACCTGACGGAACGGCCCGAACCGGCAGCCCACGCCGCCGAGGGCCGCGAGTGTCCCCGGGTCGGGGGCGCGGTCGCCGACCACGGGCAACCCCGCAGGCAACCGAGAGCACTCGGACAGCTCGTCGACGTCGCGCGCCGATGCGAGCGACGCGGCGACGACCACCTGCAGCTGATCGGAGACCGGGGTCGGGTCGCCGACCGAGACGCCCTGCGGCAGCGCGCTGTTGAGCGCGGCGTAGACGGCATCGGAACCGGTGTCGGTCGCGTTGGGGGCCAACTCCGCGAGCAGGCTGCCGGTGAACGCGGGGAAGAGGTCGACGCGGCCGGAGTCGAAACCCGCGAGCAGACGCGGGTAGCTCGCGGTGACGACGTCGGACGCCACGGCGGCACCGTTGTGCCGCAGCACCTCTGCGTAGATCTGCGCGGCCACCCGCGGCGCGGCGCCCGGTGCGCTGCCGATGACCAGGTCGGTGTCGGTACCCGACGAGTCACCGCAGGCGACACCGCCGATCAGCACCGCCAGCACGACCACGATGGCCTGGGCGGCACGGACGGGAGCGGACGGGCGCCTCATGGTGTCGACTTCCTACTCCTCGCCGGCCGCGGCCGCGACGGCAGCGGCGACCGCGGGTGCCACGCGGGGGTCGAGCGGGCTGGGGACGATCATGTCGGCGGCCAATTCGCCGCCGAGGACCCCGACGATCGCGTCGGCGGCGGCTATCTTCATGGTCTCGGTGATCCGTCGGGCGCGGGCGTCGAGGGCACCCCGGAACACGCCGGGGAACGCCAGGACGTTGTTGATCTGGTTCGGGAAGTCGCTGCGCCCGGTGGCCACGACGGCCGCATATCTGCGGGCGATGTCGGGGTGGACCTCCGGATCCGGGTTGGACAGCGCGAGGATGATGCCGCCGGGTGCCATGGTCGCCAGGGCCTCCTCCGACACCGTCCCGGCGCTGAGACCGAGGAACACGTCGGCCCCGACCATCGCGTCGGCGAGGCCGCCCGTGCGGCCCTCGGGATTGGTGCGACCGGCGAGGTCGGCCTTGACGTCGTGCAGGTCAACCCGGTCGGCGGAGACGATCCCCTTCGAATCGATCACGGTGACGTCGGCGATCCCGTCGGCGAGAAGCATGTTGGCACAGGCGACCCCGGCCGCCCCCGCGCCGGACACGACCACCTTCAGGTCGCGGCGGTCGCGGTCGAGGTGCGTGCACGCACCCTTGAGGGCGGCGAGGACGACGATCGCGGTGCCGTGCTGGTCGTCGTGCATGACCGGGCAGTCGAGCGCCTCGATGACGCGCTTCTCGATCTCGAAACACCGTGGCGCGGAGATGTCCTCGAGGTTCACCGCGCCGAACGACGGACGGAGTCGGACGAGTGTCTCGACGATCTCGTCGGGATCCTGGGTGTCGAGCACGAGCGGGATCGAGTCGAGTCCGGCGAAACTCTTGAACAGGGCCGACTTGCCCTCCATCACCGGCAAGGACGCACGCGGACCGATGTCGCCGAGACCGAGGACGGCGCTGCCATCGCTCACGACGACGACCAGCCGGTCGGTCCAGGTGTAGCGGCGGACGAGTTCGGGATCGGCGGCGATGGCGCGCGACACCTCGGCGACGCCGGGCGTGTACGCGATCGACAGGGCACGTCGGGTGTCGAGCGGCGCGGTGATCCACACCGACAACTTCCCACCCTCGTGCCCGGCGAAGATGTCGTCGCGGGTGATGTCCACCGGCGTCGGGCTCGCGGTGGACGGTTCGCTGGCGTCGTCGACGACGGTGTTCGGCACGGCGCACACGCTACCCGTAGGGCCCCGGCCGTCCGCGGCCGTACCATGGCGTCGCGGCCGTCGGCCGTCGGCCGCCACGCCCCGCGGCCGCAGATGCACCACACGCCCGAGGAGGTCCCACCATGCCGTCGTTGCCGTCCCTACGACCCGGCGGTGGAGGCCCCTCCCGACCTCAGGTCCCGATCCCGCCCGCCCGTGCGGTGGTCGACTGCGCCGTCTACGTCGACGGCGTGCGGATGTCCGGGCGGCGCTCCTACAGCGAGGCGCTGGCCGAGGTCCGTGCGACCGGTGAGGGTTTCGTCTGGGTCGGGCTACACGCTCCCGACGACCGTCAGATGAACGGTGTGGCCGAGACGTTCTGTCTGCACGAGTTGATGGTCGAGGACGCGGTGCACGCCCACCAACGGCCGAAACTAGAACGCTACGACGACACCCAGTTCATCGTGTTGCGCACCGTCAAGTACGTCGAACACGAGTCGCTGAACACCACCAAGGAGGTGGTCGAGACCGGCGAGATCATGATCTTCGTCGGCCCCGACTTCGTCATCACCGTCCGGCACGGCGACTTCACCGAGCTCAAGGGCGTCCGGCATGCGCTCGAGGCGCGCCCAGACCGTCTCGCACTGGGCCCCTACGTCGTGATGCACGCCATCGCCGACTACGTCGTCGACACCTACCTCGACGTCACCGCCGCGGTGGAGACCGACCTGGACTCGCTCGAGGAGAACATCTTCTCCCCCGGCGGTCTCATCGAGATCGACTCGGTCTACCTCCTCAAGCGCGAGATGACCGAACTCCGGCGAGCCGTCGCGCCGCTCACGATCCCGCTCCAGCGACTCACCTCCCCGGACAACGACCTCTGCCCGAAGGAGGTCCGACGCTACATGCGCGACGTGCTCGACCATCACACCACCGTCGCGGAGCAGATCGGGACCTTCGACGAGGTGCTGACGTCGTTGCTCGAAGCCGCCTCGGCGAAGATCGGCATCCAGCAGAACACCGACATGCGCAAGATCACGTCGTGGGTGGCGATCGCCTCGGTGCCGACCATGGTCGCGGGCATCTACGGTATGAACTTCGACCACATGCCCGAACTGCACTGGCAATACTCGTATTACGTGCTCCTGGCGTTCCTGGCCACGGTGTCGGTGCTGCTGTGGCGCACCTTCCGGCGTAACCACTGGCTCTGAACGGCTCAGACCGCACCGGGGTCGGCGGCGATCCGATCGGGGTCGGCGACGTCGATCCCGGCCTCGTCCCACGCGCGGCGCAGGGCGTCGACACCGCGGAGTCGGACCCACGCCGCCTCGTTGCCGGTGACCGGCACCGCGCGCAGGAACGTCACCGCCGACATCGGGTCGGGTAGCGGGCAGTCGTCGATGTCGTCGGACTCGAGAACGACCGCGGTACACGACGATCCCGACCAGAGGGGCTCGCCCAGATCGATCAGCGCGTCGGGCACCAGCACGATGCCCTCGACCGAGGGCGCGGCGGCCAGCAACGCCAGGCTGCGATGCAGTCCGGGCAGCTCGCGTTTCTGCGCCATCCTGATCACGATCTCCGCGCGGGGACCGTGCAGCGGATCCGCGGCGAGGTCGGTCGGATCGGTCATCGGGTGTCGGGCGCATCCGACGCTGATGTAGACGACCTGCGTGTCGGCCTCGAACCGGAGCACGTCCACCGGTTCCACGCCGAGAAACGTGACGGACGCCTTCTGGGGGGATGCGGACAGGACCGACTGCAGGTGGACGGTGATCTGTTCGGTGACGTGCTCGCTCATCGTCATCAGTCAACACCTTCCCGGCCGGTAGCCTCGACACATGGTGCGAGTTCTCGCGGTGGCCGACGAGGTGGTCGATGCACTGACCTGCGGTCTCGTCGAACAACTCGCCCCCGATCTGATCCTGGGGGCCGGCGACCTGCCGTTCGACTACCTCGAGACGCTCTCGACCCGTAGCGGCGCGCCGTGCGTCTTCGTCCCCGGTAACCACGATCGCGACCTGTCCGGCTTTCGACGCGGACGGGGTGGATGGGTGCGCGCCGGCCTGCCCGCCTCGGACCCGGGGCCACGCGGCGCCGTGAACGCGGACGGCCGGGTGGTCACCGTCGCGGGTCTGCGCATCGCCGGGTTGGGTGGCTCGATCCGGTACAACGACGGCCCGAACCAGTATCGCGAGGCGGCACAGCGGCGGCGCGCGAACCGACTGCGGTGGCGGCGACGTCTGACCGGACGATCGTCGGCGCCGGTGGACATCCTGCTGACGCACAGCCCGGCCCGCGGATACGGCGACGGCGACGACGGCCCCCACATCGGTTTCCGATGCCTCATCGGGTTGGTGCGGACCCTGCGGCCCCAGGCACTGATCCACGGCCACATCCACCCGTACGGCATGACGCCGGCGGATCTGCAGATCCCGGTGGACGATTCGGGGTCGGCCCTGTCGATGAACACCGTGGGATACACCGTCTTCGACATCGACGCCGGCGGCAGCGGGATATCCGTGCGGAGGCGCAGACATGGCTCGTGACACCGGCTTTCCCGACGCGGACGCCGAGAACGATTTCTCCCGCCTGCGCAGGCAGGCCGAACTCGCGCGTCTCTCGGCGTGGTTCACCAGGACACCTGCCGACGTCAACACCATCCTGCCGTTCGACGAGGTCGTCGCCGCACTCGGCCGCACCGGTGAGACCAACGTCGGCCTGGTCGTGGTCGAGGTGTCGACGATCGTCGGGAGTGTGGACCGGACACGGGATTTCGACCGCTACTTCCGACCCACCTCGGCACGTGTGCGGGCGCGGTGGCAGCGCCTGGCCGCCGCACAGCGACGCGGCGAGTCGGTGCCGCCGATCATCCTCTACCGCGTCGGGTCGATGCACTTCGTCGTCGACGGACACCACCGGGTGTCCATCGCGATCGCCCGTCGCATCAAGACGCTCGACGCCTACGTCACCGAGATCCACACCCGCATCTCACCCGACGGGATCAACGCCACGTCCGACCTGGTCCTCAAGGACCACCGTCGCCTGTTCCTGGCGCGGGTACCGCTGGCGGGCAAACAGGCCGAGGCCATCACCGTCGAGGACCCGTTCGACTACGCCGAACTGGCCGAGAACGTGGAGGCATGGGGATTCCGTCTCACCCAGGAGATCGGCGAGTTCCTGTCCCGGGGCGAGATCGCCCGCCGCTGGTTCGGTGAGGAGTTCCTGCCGGTGGTGCGCATGGCGCGCCGCGCCGAGGTCCTGCCCTCGGTGACCAGCGACGCCGAGCTCTACATGTGGCTGGCCTGCGAGCGTTATCGCCTCGTGCGCAAGCACATCTGGGACGAGGACATCATCGACGAGCTCCGCACACTCGCGCCGCGCCGCCGACCCTGAGGTCGTCTACGACGCGGCGCGGTGTGCGTCGGCGACGAGCTTTCTACAGGCGCAGGTTGTGACCGCTGGCCTGGTCGAAGAGCGCGACCTTCGAGGTGTCGTAGAACAGTTCCGCCGACTGCCCCTTGGTGATCGTCGACTCGGGCGACAGCCGCGCGATGAGCTGGTTGGACCCGAAGTCGGCACCGGAGTCGGCCGCGAGTTCGGCCAGCGCATCGCTCGAGGCCCGCTGGCCCTCGACGGTGAAGTAGGCGAACTTGTCCGATCCCATGGACTCGAGCACCTCGATGTGGGCGGCGAAGGAGCCGCCGTTGCCACGCGCCAGGGTGTCGAGCAGCTTCGCGTCCTCGAAGTGCTCGGGGCGGATGCCGACCAACACCTCGCCGTTGCTCTGCACCGACTGCGCGTTGGACACGACCTTCTGGTGATCGGGGACGACGATCTCACCGATCGCGGTCTGCACCGACCCGGCGGTCAGCGTGCCCGGCAGGAAGTTCATCGCCGGCGACCCGATGAACCCGGCCACGAACAGGTTCGCCGGGTTGGCGTACAGCTCCTGCGGCGACCCGATCTGCTGCACGTGTCCGCCGCGCAGGACGACCACGCGATCGCCGAGGGTCATGGCCTCGGTCTGGTCGTGGGTGACGTACACCGTGGTGGTGCCCAGTCGCTGCTGCAGCCGGGAGATCTCGGTGCGCATCTGCACGCGCAGCTTCGCGTCGAGGTTCGACAGCGGCTCGTCCATGAGGAAGGCCTTGGGGTCGCGCACGATCGCGCGGCCCATGGCGACGCGCTGACGCTGACCACCGGAGAGGTTGGCCGGCTTGCGGTCGAGGTACTGGCCCAGGTCGAGGATCCGTGAGGCCTCGTCGACCTTCGCCGCGATCTCCGACTTCGAGAGCTTCGCCAGCGTGAGCGGGAACGCGATGTTGTCGCGCACGGTCATGTGCGGATACAGCGCATAGCTCTGGAAGACCATGGCGATGTCGCGGTCCTTCGGGGCCTTCTCGTTGACGCGCGTCCCACCGATGCGCAGTTCGCCCGAGGAGATGTCCTCGAGGCCCGCGATCATGTTGAGCGTCGTGGACTTGCCGCAGCCCGAGGGTCCGACCAGGATCACGAACTCGCCGTCGGCGATCTCGATGCTCACCTCGCTGACCGCCAGCGAACCGTCGGGGTACTTCTTGGTCACCTTGTCGAGAACGATGTCGGCCATGGCTATCCCTTCACAGCGCCGGAGGTCAGGCCGGCAACGATTCGACGTTGGAAAAAGAGCACGAAGATGATGATCGGAATGGTGATGACGACCGCCGCCGCCGCGATGGAGCCGGTCGGTTCGGCGAACTGCGAGTCACCGGTGAAGTTCGAGATCGCCGCGGGTGCGGTGATCGAGTTCTCCGTCGAGGTCAACGAGATCGCCAGGAGCAGGTCGTTCCAGGCGAAGATGAACACCAGGATCGCCGCGGTGACGATGCCGGGTGCGGCGAGCGGTGCGATCACTTTGCGGAAGGCCTGCGCCGGTGTGGCGCCGTCCATCTTGGCGGCCTTCTCCAGCTCCCACGGGATCTCGCGGAAGAACGCCGAGAGCGTGTAGACCGCCAGCGGCAGCGCGAACGTGATGTAGGGCAGGATCAGTCCCGGCCAGGTGTCGAACAGTCCGACCGCACGCTCGATGTTGAACAGCGGTGTCACCAGGGAGATCTGGGGGAACATCGCGATCAACAGCGCCGCTCCCACGAACAGCTTCTTGCCCGGGAAGTCGAGGCGCGCGACGGCGTAGGCGGCCATCGTGCCCAGCAGCACCGCGATCACCGTGGTGATCAGGCCGATGCCGATGGAGTTGATCAGCGCGCTGGTGAACACGCTGGTGTCGAAGATGCCCTTGTAGTTCTCCCAGGTGAAACTCTTCGGGATGAAGTTGCCGTCGGTCACCTGGCCCGGGGGCTTGAGCGACAGGCTCACGATCCACAGGACCGGCACCAGGGCGTACACCACCACCAGCAGGTTGATGACCGACCAGCCGACCTTTTTCCCCAACGTCTGATTCATGGTCGGCTACCGCCCCTCGTTGTCGGAACCGGGCGCCGATGCACCGAACCCCTTGATGAACAGTGCGGCGATGATCGCGACGGTCAGGAAGATCAGCACGCTGACCGCCGAACCGACGCCGAGATTGAACGCCTTGAACAGGTTGTCGTAACCGAGGATCGACACCGAGTAGGTGGTGTTCGCCCCCTTGGTCAACACGTAGATGTTGTCGAAGATGCGGAACGCGTCGAGGGTGCGGAACAGCAGCGCCACCAGGATCGCGGGCTTCATCAACGGGATCGTGATGCGTATCAATCGCGTCCAGGCACCGGCACCGTCGACCTGGGCCGCCTTGAGCAGGTCGTCGGGGACCAACGCGAGGCCGGCCAGCAGCAGCAGCGCCATGAACGGCGTCGTCTTCCACACCTCGGCGAGCACGATGATCGCCAGCGAGGGCCACTGCTCGGTGAGAGGCGCGCTGCCGTCGGGGAGCAGGTTGGCCAGGTACCCGGTCTCCGGCGTCCATGCGTAGAACCACGAGAACGCGGCCGCGACGGTGACGATGCCGTACGGGATCAGGACGACCGTGCGGACGGTTCCCCGCCCGAAGATGGTCCGGTGCATGACCAGCGCCACGGCGAGACCGAGTACGAACTCGATGGCCACCGAGACCAGGGTGATGCCCAGCGTCACACCGAATGCCGTCCACCAGTAGTTGTCCCCGAGCACGGTCACGTAGTTCGAGAACCAGACGAACTCGTCCTTGCCGGGAGCCGAGAGGCTGGCCTTGAACAGGCTCAGGTAGATCGAGTAGACGATGGGATAACCGGTCACGACGAGCATCACGATCGCGGCGGGCGCCACCAGCATCAGGCCGAGGCGACGATCGGCCTTCTTGCCGTCACTGGCGTTCTTCGCTGTGGGAGGTGCTCCCCCACCACCGGTCGTGGCCGGCGACGCGGTGCTCGCCGGGGTGTCGGGGCGCGCGTGACGCCCTCCGGGCTGCGTGAGCCCACCATCGGCAGTCGTCATGGGATCAGTCCCTCACCGTCGATTGCCTTGCGGACCTGCTCGGCGAGCACATCGACTCCGCTCTTGGGGTCGAGTCCGCCGGGCGGACTCAGCTTGGCCACCAGCAGCGTCGAGATCGCCTGGTAGACCGGCGATGCCGGTCGGTTGGCGGACGCATCCGCCTCCAGCTGCGCCTTGATGTCGTCGCCCATGGGGTAGGTCTGCTTGAAGTCGGCATCCTCGTAGATCGACGAGATCGTCGGCGGAGTACCACCGCTGATGGAGTACACCTTCTGCGCGTCGGTGTTGGTCAGGCACTGAGCCGCCTTGAACGCCAGGGCCTTCTGCTTCGACGTACTCGCCACGGCCAGGTTCACCCCACCGACGGTCACCTTCGCGGGCGTGCCCGGGTTGACCGCGGGGTAGCGCGCGAAGTCGAACTTCGTACGCACCAGTTGGTTGACCGGACCGAGCTCGGAATCGGCGGGCGGGTTGTCGGCGTCGGCGAACAGCTTGCCGTAGCGCTGCGCCATCTCCGGGAAGAACGAGACGTCACCCGCCGCGGCGTTCGACCGCATGCTGGGGAACACGAACGGATAGTTGATCTGGAAGGAGGACAGACCGCCCTCCATCGCCAGTCGTCCCTCGTTCTCCTTGTTGTTGCTCAGCGAGGGGTCGCGACCGGGCGCGGTGGCGATCGCACGCATCACCGTCAGCGCCTTCTCGGTCGCGGCGCGGTGCGCCGGGGTGTCGTTGAGGGTGATCTTGGTGGCGTCGTCCGGGTCCACCACCGACCCACCCGCGCTGGCCAACAGACTGTTGAACCAGACCATCAGACCCTCGTACTGCGCGCCCTGGACCTCGATGTAGCTGGGGCCGCCCGCCGCGAGGATCTTCGCGTTGTCCGAGAGCAGCTCGTCCCAGTTCTGGGGAGCGGTCCGCTTGCCCAGGTACTTCTGCAGCACGTCGGGGCGGAACCACAGCAGCTGCGTGTTGGTCCACGTCGGGATCGCGTACAGCCGCTTGCCGGCGTCGGAGTCGGTCTTCCACTCCGCGGTCTCGAGGGGACCGGGCAGCGATTCCTGGCTGATCTTCGAGACCAGGTCGTTCGGCACCGGCTCGAGCCATCCCGCGTCGGCGAACTCGGCCGTCCACACGACGTCCATGCCCATGAGATCGAGCCCGGCGTCGTTGCCGGACAGTCGGCGCGCCAACTGCAGACGCTGGTCGTCCGCGGCCTTGGGCAGCGCATGGGTGACGATGTTGTACTCACCGTTGGACGCGGCGCTGCACTTCTTGCCGACCTGGTCGATGAACGTCGCGCCGTCGGCGGGCGCGTACGCGTTGAGCGTGCCCGTCGTGTAGCCCGAACCGCAGGCGCTGACCCCGGGGATCACCACCGCGGCCGCGATGGCCGCGACCATCAGTTTCGACGCACCGGGGCGACGAAGAAATCCCCCCTGGTGCGGACGGGATGGCCCGCCCCCTGAAACCTTTTTCCCCGCCACGTGCGCCTCCTTGCGACCGGAGCACACGCACCAACTATCGGCGTGCACCTTCGAATGCCTGAGGCGTTACGTTATATGTGGCAATTCGTGACGCGCAACACATTCGGCATGATCGTCCCAACCCGATGCGAAATTGCCGCCCTGCGGCCACATCTTGTCGGTCGACACCGCCCCCGGACCACCCGAACACCGTCGACGATCGGCGCGGGTGTGGTAACGCGGTCCGATCAGATCGAGGTGCGCGCCAACAGGTCGCGAGCCTTCTCGGCGCTCTTGGGATCGCAGATCACGTCATAGCGACCGGCAACCAGCTGCATCGTCGAGGCGAAGTCGCGCTGCCCCTTCGTGGCCGCGTAGGGGATGGACGTCGAGATGACACCGAAGACGATGCCGCCGACGAGACCGAAAAGCAGTGGCACGATTGCGTTCCCGGTCACGACGAGACTGACCAGCAGCCCGAAGAACAGTCCGAGCCATGCGCCGGACACGATGCCACCACCGATCACCTTTCCCCAGGTGAGTCGGCCGAGCACCCGCTCGACCTGCATCAGATCGACCCCGACGATGGTCACGTCCTGGACCGAGAAGTTCTCGTCGGATAGGTAGTCGACCGCTTTCTGCGCCTCGGCGTAGGTGCCGTAGGAGCCGATGGGCCAGCCGGTGGGCGGCGTGGGGAGACCCGGGGTCTCGCGGCCGGTTCCGGGTCGCATCGGGTTGGTCATGTCTGGTGGTCCTCTCGTTGCAGGCCGGCGGCGCGGCCCTTCTGTGCGATCTTGCCCGCCATCGCAGCGCTCGCCTCGTCGATCATCTCACCGCGGTGGCGTACCGCGCCGCGTGCGCCACCGGGGCGCGACGTGGCCTCCCGATAGGCGTCGAGCAGGTTCTCGGCTGCGTCGTAGTCGCTCTGCCGTGGCGTGAAGGCCGCATTGGCCGTGTCGATCTGACCGGGGTGGATGACCCACTTCCCGTCGAATCCCAGGGCTGCGACCGCAGCAGCATTGCGGCGGAACGCATCTGGCGCATCGATGGCGAGGTAGGGCCCGTCGATCGCAGCCAGGCCGTGCGCGCGGGCCGCGATCAGCACCGACATCAGCACGTGGTGATGCGCGTCACCACGGGTGTACCCGTCGGGTTGCTCGCCGGTGGTCAGGGTCTGCATGCCCAGACTCGCCGCCATGTCCGCCGGTCCGAGCACCAACGACTCCAGACGCGGACTGGCCGAGGCGATCTCGTCGATCTTCGTCAGCGCGATCGCGTCCTCGATCTGCGCCTGGATCCCGATGGCCGACGGTTCGAGGTCGTGCTTGGTCTCGAGTTGGGTCAGCAGCAGGTCGATCGCCACGACCTCCGCACCCGAACGCACCTTCGGCACGATGATCGAGTCGATGTGCGCGCCCGCACCGGCCACCACCGCGATGAGATCGTCGTGGGTCCAGGGCGTGGACCAGCCGTTGACCCGCACCGCACGCCGCTGCCGACCCCATCCCGGATGGGCGAGCGCCTCGACGATCGTCGCCCGGGCGGTTTCCTTCTCGCTCGGGGCGACCGCGTCCTCGAGATCGCAGAACACCTCGTCGGCGGGCAGATCACGCGCCTTGCCCAGCATCTTCGCCGAACTGCCCGGAACGGCCAGCACCGACCGTCGCGAACCCGGCGACGACTGTGTCTGCATGCGTATCGACCTCTCCGCGAGCGGCTTCACAACGGGCGATGACTACCCTTACAGCCATGGCAGCAGTGAGCAAGGTGTTCGTGGCCAGGCTCGCGGGCCTGGCGGTACTCGGTCCGGACGGCGAATCGATCGGCCGGGTGCGTGACCTCGTGCTCGCCCTGCGCTACGACACCGCCCAACCGCGTGCGCTCGGTCTCGCCGTCGAACTGTCCACGCGACGACGGATCTTCGTCCCGATGCTGCGCGTCACCACCATCGAGCCGAACTCGGTGACGCTCAACACCGGAACCGTCAGCATGCGACGACTCAACCTCCGCCCCGGCGAGGCGCTGGCCATCGGTCAGATCCTCGATTCCCGCGTCCGGATCGCCGACCCGGACATCCCCGAGTTGGCGAGCACCGACGCGACCGTCGTCGATCTGGGCATCGAGCGCAACCGCACCCGGGACTGGACGGTCTCGCGGGTGGCGGTCCGCGGCCTGCGATCACGACTGGGCCGACGAGGCGGCACGCACGTCGTGGACTGGAACACCGTCCGGGGCCTCACCCACAGCGCCCTGGAACTCCCGGGACAGGGTGTCGCCCAGGCGCTCTCGCAGTTCGACGGCATGCGTGCGGCCGACGTGGCCAACGCCCTGCGCGAGCTGCCACCGAAGCGGCGGATGGAGATCGCCGCCGCGCTCGACGACGAACGTCTGGCCGACGTCATCCAGGAGCTGCCCACCGACGACCAGACCGAGCTCATCGGCCGCATGGAGGTGGACCGCGCCGCGGACGTGCTCGAGGCCATGGACCCCGACGACGCGGCCGACCTCCTCGGCGAGCTGCCCGACGCCGAGGCCGAGGCGCTGCTGCAACTGATGGACCCGATCGAGTCCGAGCCCGTCCGTCGGCTGCTCTCGCACTCCCCCGACACCGCGGGCGGTCTGATGACGCCCGAACCGCTGGTCGTGACCGCGTCGACCACCATCGCCGAGGCGCTGGCCCGGGCCCGCAACATCGACCTGACTCCGGCCTCGGCGAGCCTGACGTTCGTCGTGCGACCACCCACGGCCACGCCCACCGGCAAGTACCTGGGGTGTGTCCACCTGCAGGCGCTGCTGCGTGAGCCACCCGCCAACCTCGTCGGCGGCATCCTCGACACCGACCTCGCGCACCTCAACCCCGAGGACTCGCTGGAGACCGTCACCCGGTACTTCGCGACCTACAACCTGGTGTGCGGACCGGTCGTCGACGAGGAGGGCCATCTGCTCGGCGCGGTCACCGTCGACGACCTCCTCGACCATCTGCTGCCCGAGGACTGGCGTGAGACCGAACCGCAGGACGTCACCCCGGCCGCCGGGGCGAGCTCGTGAGCCCGGACGCGTCTCGGCCGGCGCGCGGCAAGCTCGACACCCCCCGTAGCGGGCGTCGCCGGTTCCGTTTCCACCTCGACTCCGACATCGTCGGCGTCTACAGCGAACGACTGGCCCGGTTCCTCGGGACGGGTCGGTATCTGGGCATCCAGACCATCGTCGTCATCGTGTGGATCACCCTGAACCTGGTGGCGATCAGCATCCGATGGGACCCGTACCCGTTCATCCTGCTCAACCTCGCGTTCTCGACCCAGGCCGCCTACGCGGCCCCGCTGATCCTGCTCGCGCAGAACCGGCAGGAGAACCGGGACCGGGTGGCGCTGGAGGAGGATCGGATGCGGGCCGAGCAGACCAAGGCCGACACCGAGTTCCTCGCCCGCGAGCTCGCCGCCGTGCGCTTGGCCGTCGGCGACACCGTGACGCGCGACTATCTGCGCAAGGAACTCGACGACCTGCTGACCGAGATGACCACGCAGCTCAAGAAGGCCGAGAAACGTCGGAACTCGGAGAACAAGAGCGGCGAGGGGCCGAAAGGTGAGCCCAAGGGCGGCTCGAAACGCGATTCCGCCGACGACTGAGCGTGAACGATCGGTTGTGACCGATCCGCTACGTCACCGTGACCCCATATGTATCGTGGGTCACAGTCCCGGGTCGGGGGATGATGTGAAGATCGGCGAGAACGGAGCTTTCCCAACGTGTCTCGATTCTCGGTGCCCCCCTCGCTTCGTGAGCACTTCCCACGCCGCGCGGTGTCGTTGAGCGTCGCGAGCATCCTCATCGGGGTGTTCGTCCTCGGAGCGGCCACCTCCAGCGCCCAGCGGCAGCCGGCCTCGGTGACCACCGAGGCCGCCGCCCGCGCTGCCGCGCCCGTCGCCGAGGTACTCCCCGGCGCGACCCGCACGCCCGCCGGATTCGCACCGCCCGCCGCGCGACCCGCCGCCGCCGTCGAGGCACTGCGCGTCCTCGCCCCCGCCCTGCCACCGGGACCGCTCGGGATCCCCGGCATCGTCCTGCAGGCCTACAAGCTCGCGGCCGACCGTGTGGGTGCGGAGAACGGCGCCTGCAAGCTCCCCTGGTTCCTGCTCGCCGGGATCGGTCGCATCGAGTCGGGCCACGCCGGCGACGGGTCGGTGGACACCTCCGGTACCACCATCAACCCCATCGAGGGTCCCCTGCTCAACGGCACCCTCGCGGGCAACGCCGTCATCACCGACACCGACAAGGGCGCGATCGACGGGGACGCGACGCACGACCGGGCCATGGGACCCATGCAGTTCATCCCGAGCACCTGGGCGGCCTGGGGAACCGACGCGAACGGCGACGGCAGGGCCGATCCCAACAACATCTTCGACGCGACCCTCGCCGCGGGCCGCTATCTCTGCTCCGGGGTCAGCGACATCATGTCCGCCTCGCATCGGGTGAGTTCGGTACTGCGCTACAACAATTCCGTCGAGTACGCGAACAACGTCCTGACCTGGGCGTTGGCGTACGCCACCGGGGCGTTGCCCACCGCGGGCATCCTCGAACCCAAGCGTCCGCCGTCGACCAGGGTGTCCGCGCCGGTCACCGCGCCCGGCTCCCCGGCACGCACACCGTCGGCGCCCGGCGCTCCCCCGGCGTCCGGCGCCCCGTCCGCTGCGGCCGGACCGACCGCCCGCTTCACGAAGGTGAACACCCGTTTCACCACCCCGGCCACGATCGTCGTCACGTCACCGGCCGGTCCGGTGACCTGCACGGTCGACCTGACCGGCGCGACCAGCACCGACGGGACGACCGCCACCATCAGCAAGGCCACGGTCCGCGGCGCGAACGCGCTGTGCGGTCTGGCCCGCACCGCGGGCATCCCCTGGACGGTGACACCCACGAGCGCGACGGCCGTCGAGATGTCGAACGTCGGTATCGACGCACTGGGCACGCGATGTGAGCCGGTCGTGCTGGCCGGCCCCCTGACCGATGCCCTCACGCCGACGACCGACGCCACCGGCACCTGCACGGTGCGCAGCCTGACACTGCGGCCCACCCCCGCCCTCGCGTCGGCATAGCCGGACGGCGGGTCCGACCCGTCCGCCGCGGCGGATAGTCTGGTCAGCGATGACTGACAACTCCCCACGTACCCCCGCGGACACCGAATCGGCGATCCGGATCGCGCTGTCGAAGGTGACCGATCCCGAGATCGGCAAACCCATCACCGATCTCGGCATGGTCAAGTCCATCGCCGTCGCCCCGGACGGCAGCGTCGACGTCGGTATCTACCTGACCACCTCGGGTTGTCCGCTGCGTACCGAGATCACCGACCGCGTCACGACCGCGGCCGCCGACGTGCCCGGCGTCGGAGCGGTCCGGGTCGAACTCGACGTCATGGACGACGCCCAGCGCACCGAGCTCCGCAAGTCCCTGCGCGGTGACCGCGCCGAACCGGTGATCCCCTTCGCACAGCCGGGCTCGCTGACCCGCGTCTACGCCGTCGCATCCGGCAAGGGCGGAGTCGGCAAGTCGAGCGTCACGGTCAACCTCGCCGCGGCGATGGCGCAGCGCGGTCTCACCGTGGGTGTCCTCGACGCGGACATCTACGGGCACTCCGTGCCCCGGATGATGGGCAACGACGCCAAGCCGACGCAGGTCGAGAAGATGATCATGCCGCCGATGGCGCACGGCGTGAAGTTCATCTCGATCGCGCAGTTCACCAGCGGGAACACCCCGGTCGTGTGGCGCGGGCCCATGCTGCACCGCGCTCTCCAGCAGTTCCTCGCCGACGTCTACTGGGGCGATCTCGATGTCCTGCTGCTCGACCTGCCCCCGGGCACCGGCGACGTGGCCATCTCCATCGCACAGCTCATCCCGGGCGCCGAGATCCTCGTGGTCACCACCCCGCAGCAGGCCGCCGCCGAGGTGGCCGAACGCGCGGGCGCGATCGCGCTGCAGACGCGTCAGAAGATCGTGGGCGTCGTGGAGAACATGTCGTGGATGGAACTGCCCGACGGCAGCCGCATCGAGCCGTTCGGCTCGGGCGGCGGCGAGATCGTCGCCGAGCGTCTCACCCGCGCGGTCGGTTCCGACGTCGCGCTGCTGGGCAAGATCCCGCTCGACACCGCCCTGCGTGAGGGTGGCGACTCCGGGATGCCGCTGGTGCTCTCGGCGCCGACCTCGGCCGCCGGTTCGGCGCTGCTCGAGGTGGCCGAGCGGCTCGCGGTCCGCAGGCGCGGACTGGCCGGCATGAGTCTGGGCATCGACACCGCACGCAACCTGTAGGCGCTCCGGGTCCGAGGTCGGGCTAGGTCGCGTCCCAGTCGGCGATCTCGCGACGCGGCGGGGTCGGGGGTCGGTCGAGGTCGAAGGCCGGGTCGGCGGCGTTCGTCGTCGCCTTGGCCGTGGTCGTCTTCGCGGTGGTCCCCGTGACCGCCGTCTTGTCCATCGACACCGCGGGGGTCGACGCCGACGGGGTGATCTCGGGCATCGGGGCGGAGACCGGCTTGATCGTCGTGTTGTCGTCGAACTTGCCCGTGAAGAAGGATTCGTCGCCGTCGAGCAGGTGCTTGGTGATGATCGACCGCGGGGTCATCCCGCGCAGCTGGTTGAGCTCGGCGAGGGGCGCCCGGAAGTCCTCGAACTCGGGCCCCAGGTCGTCCTTGAGCTGATCGGTCGCGCCGGAGGCGTACTCGCGCACCTGACGCAGGGACTTCATCGTCCAGGTGACGGCACCGGGTAGTCGTTCCGGTCCGAGGATGACGAGACCGGCGATCAGAAGTACGAGGAGCTCTCCCCAACCGACGCTGCTGAACACGGCTTCAGGCTACTCCGGGGTCTCGCCGCGACGATCAGGCGTCGGTGGCCGGCGTGACGGTGGTGTTGAACGTCCGACCGTCCCGCCAGTAGGTCATCGGGACGCTCTTGCCCGGCGTGGCCGTGCGTTCGGCGACGGTGAGCTCGTCGGCGCCGTCGATCGGGCGTCCGTCGAAGGCGGTGACGACGTCACCCTCCCGTAGTCCGGCGCGCTGCGCCGGGGACCCGTCGACGACGTTGCGGACCTGGGCGCCGAGCACCCGGTCGTTGCGCACCGAGCTGGTGTTGACGCCGATCTGGGCGTGCACGGCGCGACCGTCGCGGATCAGTTCCTCGGCGACCCCGCGGACCTCGTTGATCGGGATCGCGAAACCGAGACCGATGGACCCGCCACCGGGTACGAGGCCGGCGGTGTTGATTCCGACGACCTTGGCGTCGTCGTCGACGAGGGGCCCGCCGGAGTTGCCGGGGTTGATCGCGGCGTCGGTCTGGATGCCGTCGATGACGGCATTGGTGTCGGAGGTGTCGTCGGGTCGCAGCGGGACGGCGCGGTGGGTGGCGCTGACGATCCCGCTGGTGACCGTGCGGTCGAGACCCAGCGGCGATCCGAAGGCGATGACCTCCTGGCCGATGGCCAGATCGTCGGAGTTCCCGAGGGCGGCGGTGGTGAGGTTGTCGATGTTGTCGACCTTGATGACCGCGAGGTCGGTGCGGATGTCACGTCCGACGATGCGGGCGGGTACCCGCTGTCGGTCGAAGAACGTGACCTCGAGCTTCGCCTTCTGCGTCGCGGCGAGCGAGATCACGTGGTTGTTGGTGACGATGTAGCCGTTCTTGTCCAGCACGACCCCGGACCCGGTGCCGACGGCGCTCGAGGTGCTGACGGTGATGGCGACGACGGCCTTCTCGACCGCCGAGGCGACACGGGCGACCTGCCCCCGGTTCCCGCCGGGGGTGGAGTCGCTCTCGCCGAGGGAGACCGAATCGGAGTTCAGCGGCGGTGTGACCTCGGCGGTGACGCGGCCGAGCAGGCCACCGATGCCGCCGATGAGCACCGCGATGACGGCGAGCAGGGCGAGCGCACGCCAGCTGACGATGCGGTCGAAGAGCAGTTCACGCGCGCCGAGCTTGCGTCCCGGCACCGTCGGCACCGGTTCGGTCGGGCGGTCGACGGCGGGGCGGTCCATGGCAGCGATGCTGGCCGGGTCGCGCCACGGGTCGGCGGCCGCGGGAGTCTGCTCTGTCTCACCGAACCGGGAGTCCGGATCGCGCTGCAGCGAGTCGACGTCGTCGGATGGTCGGGCGAAGGCCTCGCGCAGCACCGGGTCGGGGTCGGCCACCACTGGCTGGCGCGGACCGGTGCGGACGTGGTCGGACCCCGCGAACGAGCCGGCGACACCGTCGGGCCGCCCGAACACGGCGACGGTCTGCGGCGAGACCGGCGAGTGCCGCGGACGGCGGGGCGCCGGCCGGGACCCACCCTCGGA
The DNA here is from genome assembly GCF_014635305.1 of Williamsia phyllosphaerae. Taxonomy (NCBI): domain Bacteria; kingdom Bacillati; phylum Actinomycetota; class Actinomycetes; order Mycobacteriales; family Nocardiaceae; genus Williamsia; species Williamsia phyllosphaerae. Next base: position 73,304 of record NZ_BMCS01000002.1, read on the forward strand.
CGGGCCGCTCGGACCCTCGGGGCCGGGGTCCGACGGCGTGGGGCCACCGGACTGCTGATCAGAGGTCAACGATTACGCCACCGGCTCGGACGGTGGACGGGGAAGCCGGGGGCCGACAGCGGTCCGCGCGGGACCCGACGCTCGTCGTTGCGCTCGGCCTCGCGCCGCGCCATGGCGCTGCGCAGATCGATCTCGCGGGTCGGGATCTGGTTGAGCTGGCCCAGCAGGTCGACGGGCATGGTCACGTCGGCGCACGAGCGCAGTGCGCTGCGGGCGGAGGTCTGGGCCTCGACCTCGCCGGCGCACTCGGTGCAGGCCGCGATGTGGCGAGCGGCCCGGAGGTAGGCGTTCATCCGGAGTTCGCCGTCGACGTACGCGGCGATCGCCTCGGTGGCGAGGTGGTCGGTCGATGCGAACGAGCGACCCCCGTCGGATCCGGGAGCACGGTAGGACGCGTTCGGTGAGAACGACGAGTTCGCAGGAGTCCAGCGATTTCGGTCGGCCATCTCGATCACCCCTCTTCGCGGTTCGGCCCGGATGGGACGGCCCGCGACTCGCGGACCATCGACCACGATAGCGAACCCACATCCGGCGTGTCGGGCATCCACCCGCCCGACCTCGACATCAACGAACCGGACGCCCGCAGGGTTCCCGGGGGTGCGCGGCTACAGCGCGGGGGTGGCCACCGAACGACTGCTGGTGTGCCCGTTCGAGGCGAGGTGGTCCCGGATGGCCTGACGACCGCGGTGGATGCGACTGCGCACGGTCCCGAGCTTCACGCCCAGCGTGGTGGCGATCTCCTCGTAGGACAGACCCTCGATGTCGCACAGCACGACCGCTGCGCGGAACTCGGGGGCCAGCGCGTCGAGCGCCTGCTGCAGGTCGGGGTCGAGGTTGGCCTCGACGTAGACCCGTTCCGGGTCGGGGGCGGTGCCGGGAACCCGCTCGTAGTCCTCGGGCAGCGCCTCCATACGGATCTTCGCGCGACGTCGGACCATGTCGAGGAACAGGTTGGTCGTGATGCGGTGCAGCCATCCCTCGAACGTGCCCGCGCGGTAGTTCGACAGCGAGCGGAAAACCCGGATGAAAGTCTCCTGGGTGAGGTCCTCGGCGTCGTGCTGGTTGCCGGACAGGCGGTAGGCCAGCCGGTACACGCGGTCGGCGTGCTCACGGACCAGTTCGTCCCAGGACGGCATGAGGGCGCCGTCGCCGGTCTCGTCGAAGCGCGCGGTTCCTCCCACGACGATGACGTCGGCGTCGACGCTGAGCTGGGGAGATTCGGTCATCTGCGCGGCTCCACTTTCCTCTGGGTGAGATGTGGGGATCAATGCTGGCAACCCGACCCCCTGGGGGTTTGTTCCCGGACCACCACATCTGCTGTTGGTGATGACTCTGGTACATCGGCGTGTGCAAGCAGTGTGAGTGAGCTGAGGTTTCCCTGAGAGTCGCATTCTCTTGTCGGCGGGCACGGGGGATAGCCTCGTCGTTGTGTCCGACACCACCGGTGAGACCCCACCCGATCCCCACTCGTTGCGCGCCTACGCCGAGTCGGCGATCGCCGAGGACGACGCGTTGATCGCCGCCCGCGAACGCGCCCACGAGCTCGGCGCGCCGGCCATCTCCCCCGCCGTCGGCGCGACGCTGTGCCTGCTCGCCCGGCTCGTCGACGCACGGTCGGTCGTCGAGATCGGTACGGGCGCAGGCGTCAGCGGTCTGTGGCTGCTCGGCGGGATGCGGGCCGACGGCGTGCTCACCACCATCGACCCGGAGTCCGAACACCAGCGTGCCGCCAAGGTGGGTTTTGCCGCCGCCGGTGTCGCGGCCTCACGAACACGTCTGATCAACGGCCGCGCCGCCGAGGTGCTCCCCCGTCTCGCCGACGCCTCCTACGATCTCGTCTTCGTCGACGGGGCCGTCATCGACCAACCACGGTACGTCCGAGAGGGTCTGCGGCTGTTGCGGTCCGGTGGCGTCCTGCTGGTGCACAACGCCACCGCCGACGGTCGGATCGCCGACCCGTCGGCCACCGACCCCGACACCGTCGCGGCACGCGAGGCCGCCCTGCTCATCTCCGAGAACGATGCACTGTTGCCGGTGGTGATCCCGCTCGGACGGGGACTGCTCGCCGCCACCCGCGCCGAGCGACCCACCCCCGAGGACTGACGCACCGGGACGAGAACCGGCGCGGCTCCATCACGGTGTCGCCGGGGCCAGCTCGGTGAGATCGGGGTACTTCGGGGCCATGTTGTCGCCGCGGGACCGGCCGCGGAGCCGGCGGCCGATCCACGGTGCCGCCGCCTGAGCGGCCCACTGGCGGTTGTCTTTTCGCCGCTGCGCCGCGGTCATCGTCTCGGGCGGGCCGAACTCCACCGGCACGAGATCATGGTCGATGCCCAGCGACTCCAACACCCGGATCGCCATCTGATGATGACCCGCCGACGACAGATGCATGCGGTCGAACTCCCACATCCGTCGGTCGGAGAACTCGCGCATGCGCCAGAAGTCGACCAGCTCGACGCCGCGCCGTTCGACGACCTCGCGCAGCAGCTCGTTGTAGATCGCGAACCGGCCGCGCATCGCCGCGAAGAGCGGTCGGCCGCCGGTGTCGAAGGCGGTGAAGGTGAAGACCCGGGCGCCGGTGTCGACCAGGGCGCCCAACGCGTCGTCGTACCGGGCGATGATGGCGTCGATGTCGACCGACGGGCGCAGCAGATCGTTTGCCCCCGCACACATCCCGATGAGGTCGGGGCCCATCGCGGCCGCGGGGGCGAGTTGATCGTCGATGACCGGACCGAGCAACTTACCGCGGATCGCGAGGTTCGCGTATCGGGTGGGGGCCGCACCGGTCTCGACGGACCGGCGCGCGAGCACCTCGGCCATCCGATCCGCCCAGCCGCGAACCCCGTTGGGGCAGCGTGGTTCCGGGTCACCGACCCCCTCGGGGAACGAGTCGCCGATCACGACGAACCGGCTCACCGCCGGGTCGGTGTCAGACATCGGTGGAGAAACGCACCCCGCCGTCGGGGATGGTCACACCGGGCCAGACCCGGGCGCCGCGCAGCAGTTCACAGCGCGCGCCGATGTCGGCGCCGTCACCGATGACGCCGTCACGCACGAGGGCGCGGGGGCCGATCCGGGCACCGAAGCCGATGATGCTGCGCTCGACCACCGCGCCTGCCTCGATCACGGCACCGTCGAACACCACGGCCCCGTCGAGACGCGCCCGCGCACCGATCTCCGCGCCGCGACCGACGACCGTGCCACCGATCAGGACCGCACCAGGGGCGATACCCGCTCCCTCGTGCACGAGGGACTCACCGCGCTGACCCGTCAGCGCGGGCGACGGGGCGATGCCACGCACCAGGTCGGCCGAACCCTGCACGAAGTCCTCGGGGGTACCCATGTCGCGCCAGTACCCCGCGTCGACGTGGGCGTGCACGTGGCGGCCGTGGGCCAACAGGTTCGGGAACACCTCGCGCTCGACCGACACCGGCCGGCCGGCGTCGATCTCCTCGATGACCGACCGCTTGAAGACATAGCAGCCCGCGTTGATCTGATCGGTCGGCGGATCCTGCGTCTTCTCCAGGAAGGCGGTCACGCGACCGTCGTCGTCGGTGGGGACGCACCCGAACGCGCGGGGGTCACCGACCCGTACGAGGTGGATGGTGACGTCGGCGCCGGAGGTGTGGTGTGTGTCCAGCACCGCCCGGACGTCGGTGCCGCCGAGGACGTCTCCGTTGAACACCAGGATCGTGTCCGCGGTCAGCTCGCCCAACACGTTGCGGATCGCACCGCCGGTGCCCATGGGCTCGGTCTCGGTGACGTAGCGGATCTGCATCCCGAGTTTGGAGCCGTCACCGAAGTGGTCCTCGAACACCTCCGCCTTGAACGAGGTGCCGAGCACGACGTCGGTGATGCCCGCGGCCTCGATGCGCGACAGCAGATGCGTCAGGAAGGGCACACCCGCGGTCGGGAGCATGGGCTTGGGGGCCGACAGGGTGAGCGGACGCAGCCGAGTTCCTTTGCCTCCCACCAGGATCACTGCTTGAACGGCGGGTGCGCCTGCCGATTTGTCGGCAGCGCTGTCGAACTCTGACACTCAGGCCTCCCTCGGAGGTGTCGATGGTGGACTCACGATAGGCGAATCCGACCGGCTGGTCGTCGCTCGTCGGGCCGATGCCACGGCCATTCGTGACCGAACCCACAACCCGGCACGCAGACCCGCTCGCAGCGGGGCCCAGCGCGCTCCCGGATGCCGGTCGGCCTGGAAGCGGTACGCGCTCTCGTGGTGTGCGGGCAGCATCAGTTCGGGGTGTTCACCGGCGACGTGGCCCTTGCGGTGGATGACCTCGGCGCTGGGCGCGAACACGTTGAGCCACCCCGAACGCGCGAGGCGGTCACCGAGGTCGACGTCCTCCATGTACATGAAGTAGCGGGAGTCGAAGCCGTTGATCGACTCGAAGGCCGCGCGGCGCAACAGCAGACACGAACCGGAGAGCCAACCGACGGTGCGTTCGGCGATCGCCTCGTCGTCCTGCCGGTAGCCCGCGGTCCACGGGTTGGACTTCCACACCCGGCCCAACAGGGCGTGCCCGGTGCCCGACACGAGGTCGGGGACGCGGCGCGCCGACGGGTAGACGGTGCCGTCGGGTTCACGGATGAGCGGTCCGACAGCGCCCGCACGCGGCCAGCGGCGGGCCACGGCGAGCATCTCGTCGACCGAACCGGGCACCCACTCGACGTCGGGGTTGGCGACGATCACGAACTCCGTGGACGAGTCGGTCGCGGCGACCGCGCGATTGGAGGCGCCGCCGTAGCCGATGTTGGCGCCGGTGCGCAGCAGGGTGAGGTTGTCGAAGTCGCGCTCGGCGGCCTCGGGGGCACCGTCGGTCGATCCGTTGTCGGCGATTACCACCTCGTACTCGACCGTGGTCGCCGCGGAGAGGCTGCGCAGGAAGTTGGAGAGGTGGTCGCCGGAGGAATAGGTCACCGTCACCACGGCCAACTCAGCTGTCACGGGGCAAGGGTAACGAACGGGCGTGCAGCGCCATGTCGAGGGCGGGGCGCCACTCCCGCAGCGGCCGCAACCCCGCATCGGCCCACGACACACCGGACAACACCGAATAGGCCGGACGTGGTGCCGGACGCGGGAACTCGGCGGTGGTGACCGGTCGGACCCGCTCGGGGTCGGCCCCGACACCGGCGAACACCGCCTGAGCGAGGTCGAACCAGCTGCACCGCCCCGCGTTCGTCGCGTGCACCACCGCACCCTCGACCCGGGACATGTGCTCGGGCGGCGTCTGAGCGAGCTGCACGAGCGCGGCGGCGAGATCGACCGCGTAGGTCGGCGACCCGATCTGGTCGTCGACCACCCCGATCGTGTCGCGCTCGGTCTCCAGCCGCCGCATCGTGGAGACGAAGTCCGAGCCCCCCACGGCGCCGGTGTACACCCAGGCGGTCCGCACGATCGTCGTCCGCGGGTCGGCCGACCGGGCCGCGCGCTCACCCGCCAGTTTCGTCCGCCCGTAGACGGTCGCCGGTATCGCGTCCGGATCCAGGTCGGCCGGTTCGAACGGTCGGTCCCTGGTCGGGGCACCGGAGAACACGTAATCGGTGGAGAGGTGGATCAGCCATGCTCCCGCGGCCGCGGTCGCCCCCGCCAGGGCGGCGGGACCTGCGACGTTGATCGCCTCGGCGGCGGCGACATCGCTCTCCGCGGCGTCCACGGCGGTGTAGGCGGCACAGTTCACGACCACGTCCTGCGGCCCGAGATCGGCGAGTACCCGCGTCACCGCATCGGCGTCGGAGATGTCGAGGTCCGTGCGACCGAGTCCGATCGCACCGGGCGCGGCGGTGAGCAGGCGGCCGACCTGGCCCCCGGCGCCGGTGACGATCAACCGGCTCGATCCCGTCGAATTCGTCACACCGGTCACCTCCTGGTCAGACATCGCCGTGAGCATATTGGACCCCGCCCCCCGGCGTTGCGCTCCCCGATCAACCCCACCAGCCCCAGTAGCGTGGGACCTCGGGGAACAGTCAGTACATCTCTGCCATCACAGAAGTCGAAAGGGTCACGTGCACCAGCCACCCGACGATCGGCGTGCGCGTCGTGCCGTACCCCGGGATCCCGACGACCGGCGTCGCACCCGAGCGTCGAGCGGTACGACCGGAGCCGGTGCCCGTCGGGCGTCGCCGCCGCGGCCCACCGCGACCCCCGACGCCACCGCACCGCCGAGACACCGGACCCCGCGCGAGGCGACACCCCCGACCGTCGGGCCTGCTCGCACCGGTGCGCTGACCCTGTCGGGCAACCTCGGCCGGGTCGCAGTCGCGCTGCTGTCGGTGGTCGTCCTGGTGATCACGGGGTTCGCGTGGAGCAGCATCACCTCCCTGCAGAACGGGGTGACCCGCCTGGGGGGTCTGGCCCTCGGCGACGGCACGGACGGTGCCGTCGACATCCTCATGGTCGGTACCGATTCCCGGGTCGACGCGCAGGGCAAGCCGCTGTCGGCCTCGGAGGCCGCCCAGTTGCACGCCGGCGACGAGGTCGCCACCAACACCGACACCATCCTGCTGATCCGGATCCCCAACGACGGGTCCTCGGCGACGGCCATCTCGATCCCCCGCGACTCCTACGTCGACGTCCCCGGGATCGGCATGAGCAAGATCAACGCCGCCTATGGCGCCACGAAAGAAACCAAGCGGGCCGCGCTCGTCGAGGCGGGCACCGATCCCGCCGAGGCCGAGAAGGAGGCGACGGTGGCCGGCCGCAAGGCGCTCATCCAGACCGTCGCGCAACTGACCGGCGTCCAGGTCGACCGGTACGCCGAAGTCGGGCTGGTCGGCTTCGTGCTGCTGACCAACGCGGTCGACGGTGTGGACGTCTGCCTGCGCAACCCGGTGAACGAACCCCTGTCCGGTGCGCGTTTCCGGGCCGGGCGACAGACCCTCGACGGCGCCAAGGCCCTGAGCTTCGTCCGACAGCGCCATGATCTCCCCCGCGGTGACCTCGACCGCATCGTGCGTCAGCAGGTGTTCATGGCCTCGCTCGCACAGAAGGTCCTCTCCGCCGGGACGTTGACCGACCCGGGCAAGCTGAGTGCGCTCGAGGACGCGGTGTCGCGATCGATCGTGATCGACGACAACTGGGACATCCTCAAGTTCGTCGAACAGCTCAAGGACCTCACGGGCGGCAAGGTCAAGTTCGCGACCATCCCGGTCACCGACGAGCAGGGGTGGAGCGAGGACGGCGAGCAGTCGGTCGTCACCGTCGACCCCGCCGCCGTGCACCGGTTCACCGCAGCCCTGCTGACGACGAAGAAGAAGGGCGCCCTGGTCCGCGACGAGTACACCGTGGACGTGACCAACGCGGGGACGGTGGACGGGCTCGCCACGAACGTCTCGGGCATCGTCGCCGCCAAGGGCTACACCCGCGGCACCACCGACACCAAGGGCACCGCCGACGCCGACAGCTACATCGCGACGTCGGAGAACAACGCCGGCGCAACCGATCTCGCCAAGCAGATGGGTGGCCTGCCGGTCCGGGTCGACGGATCGGTCCCGTCGGGACACCTGCGGCTCGTGCTCACCGATTCCTACACCGGCCCGGGGTCGATCAGTGACACCGGCGCGCAGGGGCAGGACGGGGCCGTGGCGGCGACACCCGCCGCGGCGACCACCCCGCCGCCGATCACCGCCGCCGGTTCCGGACCGCAATGCGTCAACTGAGGAAAGCGTCGTACCGATGACCCCGACCACCCACGCCACGGTCACCGACGCGGTCTTCGCCCACGCGATGGCGCACGACCCCGCAGGTCCGTTGATCACCTTCTACGACGACGCGAGCGGTGAGCGCACCGAGCTGTCCACCATCACCACGGCGAACTGGGCGGCCAAGACAGCCAACATGATCCGCGACGAGTTCGGGCTCGCCCCGGGCGATCTCCTGGCCGTCGACCTGCCCGCACACTGGCAGACGTTCGCCATCCTGCTCGGCGCGTGGTGGGCCGGATGCGAGGTCGTCATCGGTCCGTCCGACGGCGCGGCGGGCGCGTTCTGCTCCCTCGACCGCCTCGAGGCCAACGACCACGGCGGGGAGGTCGCGGTGGCACCACTCGACCCGTTCGCCATGGCCGTCCCCGGGCTGCCGATCGGGGTGACCGACTTCGGGTCCGCGGTTCGGGTGCACGGCGACCAGTTCGCCCCCATCGTGGCGGGTCCGCTCGCGCTCGCAGGCCGCAGCACCGCCGAGACCATCACCGCCGCGCTCGACTTCGCCGCCACCGCAGACATCGGTCCCGGGGCGCGCATCGTGTCCACCCGGCACTGGGACACCGCGGAGCGCATCGTCGCCAACCTGCTGTCGGTCACGATCGCCGGTGGGAGCCTGGTGCAGATCGCCAACCCCGACGTCTCCCGGCTCATCGATCGGGCGGCAAGCGAAAAGGCCACCGCGTCACTGTCGTGATCGCGATGGCCTCGTCGTGTGGAGTGCGGTGTCAGCGCAGCAGTGCGCGCGACATCACCACGCGCTGGATCTGGTTGGTGCCCTCGTAGATCTGGGTGATCTTGGCGTCACGCATCATCCGCTCGACCGGGAAGTCGCGGGTGTAGCCCGCGCCGCCGAAGAGCTGCACCGCATCGGTGGTGACCTTCATCGCGACGTCGGAGGCGAAACACTTCGAGGCCGACGAGATGAAGCCGAGGTTCTTCTCACCGCGTTCGGCCCGCGCCGCCGAGGTGTAGACCATCAGCCGGGCCGCCTCGATGTTCATCGCCATGTCGGCGATCATGAACTCGACGCCCTGGAACTGCGAGATCGTCTTGCCGAACTGCTTGCGGTCCTTGATGTACTCGATGGTCTTGTCTAGCGCGCCCTGCGCGATACCGACGGCCTGGGCGCCGATCGTGGGGCGGGTGTGGTCGAGTGTCTGCAGGGCGGTCTTGAAACCGGTCCCGGGCTCGCCGATCATGCGATCGGCCGGGATCTCACAGTTCTCGAAGTACAACTCCGCCGTCGGCGACCCCTTGATGCCGAGCTTGCGCTCGTAGCCGCCGGTCGAGAAACCGGGATCGTCCTTGTGGACCATGAACGCCGAGATGCCGTTGGCCCCCTTGTCGGGGTCGGTCACCGCCATGACGGTGTACCAGGTCGACTTGCCGCCGTTGGTGATCCACGCCTTCGCGCCGTTGAGCACCCAGCCGTCGGCGGTCTGCTTGGCGCGCGTGCGCATCGCGGCCGCATCCGAACCGGCCTCCCGCTCGGACAGTCCGTAGGAGGCCAGCGCCCCACCGGTCGCGAGGTCGGGCAGAACCTGCTTCTTGAGTTCGTCGGAGCCGTTGAGGATCAGGCCCATCGTGCCGAGCTTGTTGACCGCGGGGATCAGCGACGCCGATGCGTCGGCGCGCGCGACCTCCTCGATGACGATGCATGCGGCGACCGAGTCCGCGCCCTGACCCTCGAACTCCTCGGGGACGTGGATCGCGTTGAAACCCGACGCGTTCAGGGCGTCGAGCGCCTCCTGCGGGAACCGCGAGTTCTCGTCGACGTCGGCCGCGTACGGCTCGATCTCCTTCTCCGTGAGCGCGCGGATGGCCTCACGGAGCGCGTCGTGTTCCTCGGGCAGTGCAAACAGGTCGAAATCCGGGTTACCCGACATCGGCGAAACTCCTAGAGAACTGTGGTGGACCGGTGGTTATGTGCTCTTCATGCTAGCGCCGGAAATCGGAAATAGTTACTCGCGGGTAACCCAGATCATGTGGTCTGGGTCGGTGTCGGATGCAAGGCTGACGGGATGACCTCCCACGAAGGACGACACCGGTGAGCAACGACACATTGGCCGATTTCGAACGAACCGAGTTCAGCGCACACGGCCGCACGGCACCGGTCTACCGCCTCGGCAGCGGCCCCGCGGTCGTCGTCATCTCCGAGATGCCCGGCATCACCCCGAAGGTGGCCGACTTCGCGCGGACGGTGGCGGGCATCGGATGCACGGCGGTGATGCCCCATCTGTTCGGCGCCGACGGCAAGGACCCGATGGACGCCCGGATCCCCGCACTCGGCGCGATGGCGACCATCACCCGCGCGATCGTCCCCGCCTGCATCAGTCGCGAGTTCACCGTCCTGGCCACCGGCAAGTCGTCGCCGGTGGTGACGTGGCTGCGAGCGCTGGCCGCGCAGGAGCACGAACGGTGCGGCGGACCCGGCGTCGGTGCGATCGGGATGTGTTTCACCGGCGGTTTCGCCCTCGCCATGGCCGCCGACGACCGCTTGATCGCGCCGGTGTTGTCGCAACCGTCGTTGCCGTTCGCGATGTCGGGTCGGCGCGCCCGCTCGATCGACATCGACCCCGCCGACCTCGAGAAGGTCAGAGGGCGGTGCGCTGCCGGTGATCTCACCGTGCTCGGGCTCCGCTTCCAGGGCGACCGCATGTGCCCGTCGGCGCGGTTCGGGTGGTTGCGCGAACAGCTGGGCGACGCGTTCACCGCCGTCGAGCTCCCGGACTCCTCGGCGAACCCGGATGCGATGGGACCGCCGCACTCGGTGGTGACCGAGGGTCTGATCGACGAGCCCGGCCAGCCGACCCGCGCGGCGCTGGACGAGGTGCTCGACCTGTTCCGCAGGCGGTTGCTCACCCCCGCCTGACCTCACTCCCCGTGTTGGGCCGTCGTTTCCGCGTGTTGGGCCGTCGTGCCTCCTTGCTGGGCCGTTGTTTTCCCGTGTTGGGCCGTCGTTGCGCCGTGAACCGTTTCGGCGACGCGTGCGTCCAACAACCCATGCCATCTCCGGACCCTGATCTCCCGAACACCCCGCGAATCATCCGCTCGAACGCGGAATCGAGCGACGTGCGACGCGACCTGCACCGACTCCACCGCGGCATCTACACGCCGCTGGTGTCGGAGCTGTCGGTGACGGACCGCATCCGCGCGGCGGCCATGCGAGCCGGCGAGGGGGCGGTGGTGGCCGGACTCAGCGCGGCCATCCTGCACGGCACGACATTCGTCGACGAGGACCACGACGTGGAACTCATCCGCGGCCTTGGTGGCCAGGGACGGACACGCGGATCGGTCCGTGTCGTCCGCACCGACCAGCTCGAACCGGGCGACGTCGAGACGGTCGACGGAATTCGCGTCACGTCACCGGTGCGGACGGCCTACGACCTCGGTCGGCGCCGCCCGGACTGGTTGGCACTGGCGCGGCTGGACGATCTCGTGCGGGCAACGCAGCTGAGTCTGACCGAGCTGTGGTCGTACACCCGCGCGCACCCGCGAACCCACGGAGTCCCGCAGATGCGCGAACTCATCCAACACATCGACCCCGCTGCGGAATCACCGGGAGAGAGTTGGCTGCGACTGGTCATGGTCCGCAACCATCTACCGCGACCGGACTCGCAGATCGTGCTCACCGACACCGACGGCCGCTTGATCGCCCGGTTCGACCTCGGCTACAAGCGGTACAAGCTCGGAATCGACTACGACGGCGTCGAATTCCACACCTCCGACGAGCAACGTGCCCATGACGCACGTCGCGACCGTGCCGCGCGCGACCGAGGATGGGAGGCGTTCCGGGTCGCGGGAACCCTGTTGTCGCGCGACCCCTGCGCGGTGATCAACACCATCGAGAACGCGATGCGGCTGCGTGGCTACCGCCCGTGAGCGCAACCAGGACCCAACAGGCGGGAACGACGGCCCAACACGGGCGGGTGGCGGTGGTCGGGGCGGTGGGCGTCAGTCGCCGAGCAGAGTGCGACGGAGGGCGACGTCCTTCTCCAGCACCATCGCCTCGAGCTCGCGTTGGAACGCCTGCATCCGGGCGAGCAGGACCCGATCACCGGTGGCGAGGATCCGCACGGCCAGCAGGCCCGCGTTGCGGGCCCCACCGATGGAGACGGTCGCGACCGGGACGCCCGCGGGCATCTGCACGATCGACAGCAACGAGTCCATCCCGTCGAGATACTTCAGCGGCACCGGTACACCGATCACCGGCAGCGGCGTGGCCGAGGCCACCATGCCCGGCAGGTGCGCGGCGCCACCGGCGCCGGCGATGATCACCGAGATGCCACGATCGGCCGCCCCGGCGGCGTAGTCGAGCATGCGCTGCGGGGTGCGGTGCGCGGACACGACACCGACCTCGAACGGCACCTCGAACTCGGCGAGGGCCTGCGCCGCTGCCTCCATCGTTGGCCAGTCGGAGTCGCTGCCCATGATCAGACCCACACGCGGCCCCGACGGGCTCGTGCCCACCGGATCCCCCGCGGGGGCGGGTCCCGTCGATTCAGCCATCGCTGTGCTCATCCCATCCATCGGTCCATACCGCCGTCGACATCCAGTGTGCGGCCCGCTCGGCGCGCTCTCGCACGGCGGCCACGTAATCGGGATCGGTGATCGAGCCAGGACCGCCGACGACGTTGACGTGTCCGATCTTCCGGTCCGGTCGCTCACCCTTGGCGTACAGGTGCACCTTGGCGTCGGGCATGCGCGCCATCAGGTGGTGCAGCCGCTCGTCCATCGACATCGTCGGCGCCTGCGCAGCACCCAGGATGTTGCCCATCACGGTCACCGGCGCCCGACTTCGCGTGTCACCCAGCGGATAGTCCAGAACCGCCCGCAGGTGTTGTTCGAACTGGCCGGTCACGGCACCGTCCATGCTCCAGTGACCGCTGTTGTGCGGACGCATCGCGAGCTCGTTGATCAGCAGTCGGCCGCCGTCGGGTCCTGGCTCGGCGGTCTCGAACAGCTCGACCGCCATGACCCCGACCACGCCGAGGTCGGCGGCGAGTCGCAGGGCGATGCGTTCGGCCTCCTCGGCGAGGTCGTCGGAGAGATCGGGGGCCGGCGCGATGACCACGGCACACTGCCCGTTGCGCTGCACCGTCTCGACGACCGGCCACACCGCGCCCTGGCCGAACTCCGAGCGCGCGACCATCGCCGACAGCTCGCGGCGCATCGACACCTTCTGCTCGGCGATCAACGCAGAGTCCGCGGCACCCGAGTCGGCGAGGATCTGTTGCGCCTCGTCGAGGCTGTCGGGCATCCAGACCCCGCGGCCGTCGTATCCGCCGCGGATAGCCTTGAGGACGATCTGGCCGTCGTGTCGGGCCCAGAAGCCGTCGAGGAGCGTGTGCGCATCGACTCCGTCGTCGGCGGCGGGCGCGAGATCGGCGAAATCCGGGATCGGCAGCCCCATCTCCGACAGCCGGCGACGCATGGCGAGTTTGTCCTGCGCGTAGAGCAGGGCCTGCGGCGGCGGCGAGACGGTGACCCCCTGTGCGACCAGCTCGAACAGGTGCTCGGCGGGGACGCCCTCGTGGTCGAAGGTCACGACGGTGGCGCCGTCGGCCAGTCGGCGCAGGTCGTCGAGTTCGGTGTGGGTGCCCAGGACGACGTCCGGGGTCACCAGCGCGGCCGGTTCGTCGTGGGAGGCGGCGAGGACACGCAGCCGCTGACCGAGGGCGACCGCGGCCTGATGGGTCATCCGGGCCAACTGTCCGCCACCCACCATCGCCACGACGGGCATCCCGCCGCTGCTCGGGGACGGGCGCCGACTCTCGGGGGTCTCGATGCTCACGGCGGTAATGGTGTCACGAGCACCGCACGACACACCCAAACCGGCCGGTCAGCCCGTTCGATGGGGGCGAATGCGCGATAGTTTCGTACACTCTGGACTTGTGTCGTTCATCGACGGGTTGATGGCCCGTACCCCAGCGCCGGTGCAGCGGCTGGCGCTCCGTCATCACGAACTGATCAAGTTCGCGCTCGTCGGCGGGTCCACGATGATCTTCGACATGGCGATCTTCTACAGCCTGAGCCTGTCGGTTCTCGAACAGAAGCCGGTCGTCGCGAAGGTCATCGCCAGCACCCTCGCCACCGTCCTGAGCTACTTCCTCAACCGTGAGTGGGCGTTCAAGAACCGCGGCGGCCGTCAGACGCACCACGAGGTCCTGCTGTTCTTCGTCATCAGCGGGATGGGTGTGATCCTGCAGGCGGCGCCGCTGTTCATCGCCAACAACCTGTTCGACGTGCGCAACCACGCCAGCGTCGCGCAGCTGGTGGTCATCGACTTCGTGCTCGGCTACGTCATCGGCAACGTCCTGCAGCTCGCGTTCCGGTTCTGGGCGTTGCGCAAGTTCGCCTTCCCGGAAACGCAGGGTCACGAGGACCAGGAGATCGAGGCGTTGGCCACCGGGCAGGTCACCTTCGACGAGAACAAGCCCGCGTCGCAGTCGGACTCGATCTCCTAGGACCTCGGCGGGAGATCTCAGCGGGGCTCGCGCGCGGCCCCGACCGGTCGTCCGCGCGGTCCCGACAACGGACCCGACTCGCCGGTGGGCACCACGATGGTGAACGTGGCCGGGCGTCGCGCGGCCAGATCGAGACGGCCACCGTCGGCCTCGATCAGGGCCCGTGCCAGCGACAGCCCCACCCCGCTCGACCCGCCACTGGAGTACCCGCGGCGGAAGATGTAAGGGACGATTTCGTCGGGGACGCCGGCCCCCTCGTCGGACACCGAGACCCGCAGCATCCCGGCCCCGGACAGCTCGGCGACGTCGACGAGGGTGTCACCGTCGCCGTGGCGCAGCGCGTTGTCGATGAGGACGCTGACCGCCTCCCGCAGACGGCTCGGCGTCGACCACGCGGTGGTGTCCCCGCTGTAGGTGACCCCCAGCGACCGTCCCTCCTGACCGAACGAGTCGGTGAAGTCGCGGACGAGCGGATCGATGGCGGACTGCACCGGGATCGGCCCCTTTGGCACGACGGCGGAGTCGCGGGACACCGCGATGAGTTCGTCGAGTTCGCGGTTGAGGCGTTCGACCTGCTCGTGGGCGGCCTCGGCCTCGGTGACCACGTTCGTGTCGTCGTGCAGGGAGAGTTCGTCGAGTCGGAGTTGGATGGCGGTGAGCCGACTCCGCAGCTGATGTGAGACCTCGCCCACGATCTCGCCCTCCCGTTCGAGGCGCAGCGCGATCTCCCGGTTGGCGACCTCCAGCGCACTGGAGACGCGGTCGAGTTCGACGATGCCGTGCGTCTTCCACGCCGAGTGGAAGTCGCCCTGGGCCATGCTCGACGCACGCTCGGCCAGTTCCTCGAGCGGGTCGGCCAGCCGTTTGGCGGTGAACGCGGCGACGGCCGTGCCCGCGGCCACCGACATCGTCAGCACCAGCGCGACGACACCGACCGCGGTCCACTGATTGCTGCGCACCTGCGTCAGCGGGATCTCCATCGTGATGGCGCCGGCGTCGCCCAGGCTCACCGACTCGCTCACCGTGGAACCGCCGATGGGCGAACCGACCTCGGTGCGGTCGGTCTCGCCCGGGGCGGCCGGGTACTGCAGTTCGAGCCGACCGTTGGCCGGGAGGAGCAGGCGGAACGGGGCACTGTCGATCGAGGCCGGGCCCTCACGGCCCGCGACCTCCTGGTCGATGAGCTCGCTCGACACCCGTTTGAGCCGTTGGTCGAGATCCTGATGCGCCAGATCGTCGACCCACCACCAGGCGGTGAACATCAACGGCAGACCCAGGAGCAGGCCCAGCCCGACCACCATCGCGATCATCGACAACAGGATTCGCCTGCGCACGGCCGTCTAGTCCGGATCGAATCGGAAGCCGACACCGCGGACGGTGACGATGCGCTTCTTGCGCCCGGACTGGTCGTCGCCGATCTTGCGGCGCAACCACGACACGTGCATGTCGAGGGTCTTCGACGAGCGCAGGTCGGCCGATCCCCACACCTCGGTGAGGATCTCCTCGCGGCTCACGACCTCGCCGCCGCGTTCCATCAGGAACCGCAGGAGGTCGAACTCACGGTTGGCCAGGGTCGCGTCCTTGCCGCCGACGAGCACCCGGCGACCGCGGGCGTCGAGGTGGATGTCACCGGCCTCCAGGACGAGGTCGACGCCCTGCTTGCGCCGCAGCAGCGCGCGGACGCGGGCCAGCAACTCGGCGAGTCGGAACGGTTTGCCGACGTAGTCGTCGGCACCCGCGTCGAGACCGACCACGAAGTCGACCTCGTCGGTGCGGGCGGTGAGCATCAGCACCGCGAGTTGCGGGCGGGCCGCACGCACCCGGCGGCAGACCTCGAGGCCGTCCATCTCGGGCAGACCGAGGTCGAGGACGAGCAACTCGAACCGGGTGTCCTTGGAACGCTCGAGTGCGTCCGGTCCGGTGGTCACGATCTCGCAGCCGTAGCCCTCACGGGTGAGCGCCCGGGCCAGGGGTCCGGCGATCGCCTCGTCGTCTTCGGCCAGCAGTACGTCCGTCACGTGTTCACGTTACCGTCGCCTCTGTCGAACACCTCGTGGTAGAGCAACGAGTGCACCTTCTCGACCTGCGGGATGTCGTCGAAGGACAGCGGGTCGTCCGACGCGGACTCGATGATGAGCGTCCCGGTGCGGAGCATGCGGTCGACGAGTCCGTGGCGGAACTCGACCGAGTTGATGCGCTGCAGCGGGATGTCGATGCCCGAGCGGGTGAGGATGCCGTTGCGGAAGGTAACCCGGCGGTCCGTGAGCACGAAGTGCGTTGTGCGCCAAGAGATCAACGGACGCAGGAAGAACCAGACGATCAGAGCCAGCCACACCACGGCGATGACGACCCACACCACGAGCTCACCGGTTCCGCTCAGCGAGGACGAGGTGAGGTAGCCGGCCGCCACGCCCGCCGCGGCCGTGACCAGCAGGAACACGATCGTGGGGAGGACCAGACACTTCCAGTGCGGGTGACGGTGCAGCACCACGTGTTCGCCGTCGGCGAGGATGTTCTCCGGATACCCCATGCGTAGAAGTTAGTCGAGAGGTCGGGACGTCCGGGTGTGACTCGCTACACTCTGCGTCAAAGGGAGGTGCCGATGTACCCGAACGATCCTCGAGACCCGCGCACACGAGCGTACGAACAGCAGCCCCAGCACGATCCGTACGGCCAGGACCAGTACGGCCAGGCCCAGTACGGAAAAGATTCCTATGCCGGTGACCGCTATGCGGCCGACAACTACTACGACGACCGCGCCTACGACGACCGTCGTCGGGCCGCGGACCCCTACCCGGCGCCGGCCGCCGAGCGTTCGAGGTCGCGCGCTCCCAAGGCGCCGCGTCGCGGACCCCGTGTCAACGCCGGCCTGTTCGCGGGCGGTGTGCTGGCCACCGCGGTCGTGACCGCCCTCGCGGCCTGGCTGGCCGCCTGGATCATCCGGGTCATCAGCCAACGGATCACCGAGACCGGCAAGTTCGGGGTGTGGAACCCCGTCGCCCAGGACGAGTACTGGTTCGCCGTCGTCGGCGTGCTGTGCGCCATCCTGGCCGGCGCCCTCTGGTACGTCCTGCACATGACGACACCGTCGCCGGACAGCTTCTTCGCCGGGATCGTGGGACTGCTGATCGCCGCCGCCGTGCTGTTGCCGTTGCTGCTGTCGCAGGAGTGGACCTCGGCCATCGGGACGGCCGTGATGCACCTGGTCATCGGGCTGCCGATCTTCTTCCTCATCCGGGCCATGGGCGCGAAGAGCCTGGAGTACTAGGACCCCGGGATCGCACGCAGATGCGTGACGTCACCGGCGGCGAGTGCCGTGGGGTGACTCTCACCGTCGGCCAGCACGACGATCCGGCCGAATGCATCGACGTCTCGGGCGGTCCCGACGATCGACCGGTCCCCGGGTAGCTCCATCCGGACACGGGCTCCGATGGTCGAGCACACCTCGCGGTAGGCCGCGGTCAGCGCAGCGATGTCGTCCGGCCACGACCGCAGACCGTCGGCGAGTTCGGCGAGCACCGCCCCGGCGAGCGCGGATCGGTCCACCGGGGTGTCGGTGTGCAGGTTCAGCGACGTGGCCGTGGGCACCGGCAGGTCCGCGACCGTGAGCCCGGTGTTGATGCCGAGGCCGATCACCACCGCCGGATGCGCGCCGTGGGCCAACTCGGCCAGGATGCCTGCCACCTTCGACCCGTCCACCAGCACGTCGTTCGGCCACTTGAGGACCGCGTCCACCCCGGTGACCGTCCGGATCGCGCGCACCGCGGCCACCCCGGTCAGCAGCGGCAGCCATCCGAGGACTCCTGCAGCCGCCGCGCCGCCCGAGCCGACTGCCGCCGACATCGCCAACTGCGCTCCCGTCGGCGACGACCAGACGCGACCGTGACGTCCCCGACCCGCCACCTGATGGTCAGCGATGAGCACGTGTCCGACCGCGTCGTCGTGCGCGCAACGAGCCACCAGATCGGCGTTCGTCGAACCGGTCTGCGCCACCACCTCGATCGAGCGCCAGTACGCGCCGGCGGCACGGCCGATCAGTTCCGGTTCGAGCGCGCTGGGGTCGGGGTGCGACGTCATGGGGTCAGCGTATGACCGTCCCGGACATCCACCGACAGCGCCGATCGGCAAACATGAGACAACACTCAGGTTGGGCCGGTACACGTGACCGAGCGCACGCTCGTTAGCATCGATGCCATGACAACAGCCTCGCGCGACGCAGACAGCGCGCCCGACATCCACACCACCGCCGGAAAGCTCGCTGACCTGCGTGGTCGCCTGGCCGAGGCAGAACACCCCGTCGGCGAGGACGCCGTCGAGAAGACCCACGCGAAGGGCAAGCTGACCGCGCGCGAGCGGATCACGCACCTGCTCGACGAGGGGTCGTTCGTCGAACTCGACGCGCTCGCCCGCCACCGCAGCACCAATTTCGGGTTGGCCGAGCGCCGACCCGTCGGTGACGGCGTGGTCACCGGGTACGGCACCGTCGACGGCCGCGAGGTCTGCGTGTTCAGCCAGGACTCCACGGTCTTCGGCGGCAGCCTCGGCGAGGTGTACGGCGAGAAGATCGTCAAGGTGATGGACCTGGCGATCAAGACCGGCCGCCCGCTGATCGGTATCAACGACGGCGCCGGAGCGCGCATCCAGGAGGGCGTCGTCTCGCTCGGTCTGTACGGCGAGATCTTCCACCGCAACGTCCGCGCGTCGGGTGTCATCCCGCAGATCTCGCTGATCCTCGGTGCCGCCGCCGGCGGGCACGTCTACTCCCCCGCCCTCACCGACTTTGTCGTGATGGTCGACAAGACGAGCCAGATGTTCATCACCGGCCCCGATGTGATCAAGACCGTCACCGGTGAGGACGTCACGATGGAGGATCTCGGCGGTGCGCAGACGCACATGTCGAAGTCCGGCACCGCGCACTACGTCGCCACCGACGAGGAGGACGCCCTCGACTACGTCAAGGACCTCCTCGGTTACCTGCCGAGCAACAACCGCGCCGAGGCACCCCGACTCCCCGTCGCCGTTCCCGCGGCCGGCTCGATCGAGGACACCCTGACCGACGAGGACCTCGAACTCGACACCCTCATCCCGGACTCGCCGAACCAGCCCTACGACATGCACGAGGTCATCGCGCGGATCCTCGACGACGACGAGTTCCTCGAGGTGCAGTCCGGCTACGCGGGCAACGTCATCATCGGATACGGCCGCGTCGACGGTCGCAGCGTCGGCATCGTGGCCAACCAGCCCACGCAGTTCGCCGGATGCCTCGACATCAACGCCTCGGAGAAGGCGGCGCGGTTCGTCCGAACCTGCGACTGCTTCAACATCCCGATCATCACCCTGGTCGACGTACCCGGTTTCCTGCCCGGCACCGAGCAGGAATACAACGGCATCATCCGACGCGGCGCGAAGCTGCTCTACGCCTACGGTGAGGCCACCGTCGGCAAGATCACCGTCATCACCCGCAAGGCGTACGGCGGCGCGTACGACGTCATGGGGTCCAAGCACATGGGCGCCGACGTCAACCTCGCCTGGCCCACCGCCCAGATCGCCGTGATGGGCGCATCCGGTGCGGTCGGGTTCGTCTACCGCGGCAAGCTCAAGGAGGCCGCGGCCAACGGCGAGGACGTCGACGCCCTGCGCCTCGAGCTGCAGCAGGAGTACGAGGACACGCTGGTCAACCCCTACGTGGCCGCCGAACGCGGCTACATCGACGCGGTCATCCCGCCGTCGCACACCCGCGGACAGATCGCGACCGCGCTCAAGCTGCTCGAGCGCAAGATGGTCACCGTCCCGCCCAAGAAGCACGGGAACATCCCGCTGTGAGCGCCGCGGACGACCAGACCACCCCGGACGACGGTGACGCGACGGCCCAGGCCGCCCCGGTGTTCCGGATCGTGAAGGGCAACCCCACCGACGAGGACGTGGCGAGCATCGTGGCCGTGTTGGCCGCCGCGAGCGGCTCGGGCGAGGCGCCACCGTCCGGCCCCCGCGACCTGTGGGGCACCCCGACCGACCGACTCCGTCCCGCGGAGCCGCTCGCACCCCTGAACTTCGTCAACCTGAGGTTCGGTTACTGAGTCCCCGACGCCGATCCAGGTCGTTCTCGGATCGGCGTCGCCGGCCCGACTGAGGGTGTTGCGGTCGGCCGGGATCGCACCGGTCGTCCGGGTCTCCGACGTCGACGAGGACGCCGTCGCGGCGGACCTCGGTACACAGGCCCAGCCCGAGCAGGTCGTGGCGGCCCTCGCCGCGGCCAAGGCACGGGCGGTGCGCGAGACACTCGCCGACGACCCGGAGATCGCCGACGACGTCGTGGTGATCGGTTGCGACTCCATGCTTCTCGTCGACGGGCAGCTCACCGGCAAGCCGCACACCGCGGACGTGGCTCGCGCACACTGGATGTCGGTGCGGGGGCGTTCGGCGCAGTTGCTCACGGGGCACTGCCTCATCCGGGTCGGCCCCGGCACTCCCGATGTGCACGCGCAGGCGGTCTCGTCGACCGTGGTGCGGTTCGCCGACGTCGACGAGGCGACGATCGACGCCTACGTCGGCTCGGGCGAACCGCTCGAGGTCGCGGGCGGGTTCACGCTCGACGGACTGGGTGGGTGGCTCATCGAGGGCATCGACGGCGACCCCTCCTCGGTCATCGGCATCGGACTGCCACTCGTCCGACGATTGCTAGCCGAACTCGACGTACATCTGTCCGAGCTCTGGACCGACTGACCGGCGCCCGGCCGCGTCGGTGATGTGGCGCACGGTGCGCATGGACGTGGGCCGCTAGCCTGTGTCGGTGAGATCAGCAGCGAGCGCACAATTCGGCCCGATGCCGACCATCGCGGGGGAAAGCGGATCATGACCGAACAGCGTCCCGGGCGGCATTCCCGGCGCGAGGATCACTCGACCAACGATGCGGACGATTTCGCGTCCGCCGCCACGCAGGTGTTCACGCCCGTCGTCGCATCGCCCCGGCATGAACCGATCCGGAAGACGCCGCCGAGCCGACCCCGACCCGTCGACCCCCTCGCCGTCGAGGTGTCGGGCCTGACCAAGACCTACGGAAATCAGCGGGTGGTCGACGACGTCGACTTCGTCGTGCCCGTGGGCACCGTCCTGGGCCTGCTGGGCCCCAACGGTGCAGGCAAGACCACGATCGTGCGGATGCTCGCCACACTGCTGCGGCCCGATGCCGGGGAGGTGCGGATCCTGGGGCGCGACGTGGCCAAGGAATCCACGGCGGTCCGTTCACTGATCTCGCTCACCGGGCAGTACGCGTCGGTCGACAACGACCTGACCGCGCTGGAGAACCTCGACATCTACGGCCGACTGCTGGGGTTGAAGGGATCGCAGGCGCGCAGACGCGCACGCGAACTGGTCGACCAGTTCGGCCTCGCCGACGCCGCGACCCGGCCGGTTCAGGGATTCTCCGGCGGTATGCGCCGCCGCCTCGACCTCGCCGCGAGCATGATCCACCGCCCCGCCCTGCTGTTCCTCGACGAGCCCACCACCGGACTCGACCCCCGCACACGGACCCAGCTGTGGGAGATCGTGCGCGATGTCGTCGCCGCCGGGACCACCGTCGTCCTCACCACCCAGTACCTCGACGAGGCGGACGCCCTCGCCGATCACCTCGTGGTCATCGACCACGGCCGCGTGGTCGGTCGCGGGACCCCCGAGACGCTCAAGAGGTCCGTCGGCAGCTTCTCGCTGTCGATCCGGCTGGCCGATCCCGGCAGCACCCCGGCCGCCGCCGCGACCATCGAAGAACTGCTCGGTCACTCGGTGGACATCGACCGCCGTACCGGCGAGCTGACCGCGCCGGTCCCCGACTCCGCCCGTGCCGCACAGGTCATCGCGGCGCTGTCCGCCCGTCGGATCACCGTGGGCGAGTTCGGCGTCCACTCGCCCTCGCTCGACGAGGTCTTCCTCGCCCTCACCGACGACCGGAGCAAGCCATGACCTCGACCGAGAACGTGTTCGCGGCCATCCCCACCGCGACGGTCACCGAGAACATCAGTGCCGGCAAGGCCGTCCGCGACACCGCCACGTTGGCGCGACGCGGCCTGCTCAAGTTCAAGCACTCCCCGCAGCTGCTGGTCGACGTCATCATCGTGCCGATCATCTACACGGTGTTGTTCGGCAGCATCTTCGGCGGCGTCATCGCCGGGGACGTGACGACCTACCTGCCCACCCTGATCCCCGGCGTGCTGGTCAACGTGGCGATCACCTCGACCGTGGTCGTCGGGATCCAGCTACGCGAGGACATCGACAAGGGCATACTCGACCGTTTCGTGTCGATGCCGATCTCCCGCATCGCACCGTTGGCGGGCGGACTCGTGGCCGCGAACCTGCGGTATCTGATCGCGGTGGTCATCACCGTCGGTGCGGGCGTGGCGATGGGGTACCGTCCGGCGAGCCCGCTCGGGGTGCTCGCGTCGGCTGCCCTGGTCGTGTTCTCCGCGTTCGCGCTGAGCTGGGTTTTCGCCCTGCTCGGGGTCGCACTGACGAAAGCCTCCGCCGTACAGGGGTTCTCGGCACTATTGCTCACCATCCTCGGCTTCACCTCGAACGCGTTCGTGCCCACCAGCACCCTGCCCGGGTGGTTACGGCCCATCGCCGAGGTCAATCCACTGTCGCAGCTGATCTCCGCGGTGCGTCTGCTCGCCAACGAGGGACAGGTCGATCACCATCTCGTCTACTCGGTGCTCGGTTCGTTGCTGATCATGGCGATCGCGACGCCGCTCACCGTGCGCATCTACCTGCGCAAGCTCTGACGAGCGCGCCCACCCCACGGCTCGACGCAGGAGGAACGACGTGCCCGACCGCACACCACCCGTGCTCCGCACCACCGCCGACGACGATCTCTTCATCAGGATGGACCGCGCCCTGGGCGTTCCCGTCGTCAACCAGATGGTCTGGCGGCTCACGTCGGCACCGGACGAACACGAACTGGAGCAGCTGTTCGGTCGGCTGGCCTCGGGGCGGCTCGGACGGCTGCTGCGCCGAACCGGCCTCCCACTGGTCCGGGATCACTGGGTCGGTGCCGGCGCCGCGTCGGGTCGACGGGTCGCCGACGCCGAGGCGGTGGCCGACGACGCGGTCGTCCCGTGGATCGATGCGGCCGCATCGCGACCGCTGGATCTGACCTCCGGGCCGGTGTGGGAACTGCGTTCGGCGCCGTTGGCCTCCGGGGGCGCGGTCGTCTCACTGTGCGTCGCCCACGCGGCCGGTGACGGCTCGGCGGTGCTCGACGCCGTGCGGGCCGCCCTCGACACCGCGACCACCACGACCTTCACGGCGCGTTCGCCGGGGCTGATCGATCAGGCCGCCGACGCCGTGACACAGGCGGGCGCCATCACCCGCAACCTCGTCGCCCTGGCCCGGGGCGCGATGTCCGGACGCACCGATGGGTCGCCGGGTGACGACGACACCGAGACGGCGCCGGTGTCCGCACGCACCAGCAGGGTCGTCCCCCGCGATCCCGAGGCCGCGCCCGACGACGAGATCGCCCTGGCCCCGGTGTGCATCGTCAGCGTCCCGTCCGAGCAGTGGGCAGCCGCGGCCGCCGCGGCGGGCGGTTCGGCCAACACCCTGTTCATCGCGGTCGTGGTCGGGATGCTCGTCGCCGGCGGTCGCGCCGACGACGACGACGTCGTCCGGATCTCCATCCCCATGTCGTTGCGCGGCGGCGTCCCGGACGACCGGGCCAACGCCACGCTCGGGTTGTCGCTGGACGTTCCCGCCGCGGCGGCCCGCGAGAAGGACCTCGCGACCATCCGGGCGCTGTCGAAGGACGTCTACGCCCAGCGCACGGCCCGCCCGGGCACCTTCGTCCGGCTGCAGCCGATGATGCAGGCGCTCGGCGACCGCGCCGTCGCCGCACTGAGCAGGGGGGCGACCACCCCACTGGCACTCGCGTCGAACCTCGGCACCCTCGACGACCACCTGGCCGGACTCGGCGATCCCACCCGGGCCGGCGGCATCGTCACCCGGTCGACCACCCAGGCCATCAGCACCGCCCGACTGCGAGAGCTCCGGGGCGGGCTGGCCGCCTGGGTCAACGACGCCGGCCACACCACGACGGTGTCGGTGATCGGCCTGGACCCGGACGGACTCGGCCGCAGGTCGCTCTCGCCGATCCTGCACGCCGAGCTGGCCCGCTGGTCCCTGACGCCCCGGGAGTGGTGACCCGATGAGACTCGCGCTCGCCCTCAACGGCAGCCGGGGCGATGTCCAACCGGGGATCGCCGTGGCGCTGGAGATGACGTCGCGGGGCCACGAGGTCGTCGTCGGTGTGCCGGAGAACCTGGTCGACTTCGCCCGGGGGCACGGTGTCGACGCGCACATGTTCGCCCCCGACACCGACGAGCTGCTGAAGTCCCCGCTGATCAAGCGCGATCTGAAGTCGTCGAACCCGCGGACGCGGGCACGGGCCATCCGCGAAGTGACCGAGTTCGGCGCGGCCACGATGGACGAGCGTTTGCTGGAGATGGCCGACGGCGCCGACCTCGTCGTCACCGGCCTGATGGGCCAGGAGCGTGGCGCGACGGTTGCCGAGTTCCGCGACGCGGCGTTCGTCCCCCTGCACTACTGCCCCGTCCGGCCGAGTCGGAGTGTTCCGGTTCCTCTCGGTCCGCTGGCCGCGCTACGGGCGGTGCCGGTGCTCAGCGAGGCGGTGTGGCGGCTGGTGGACCACGCCTTCTGGCTCGGTTCGGCACGACGTGGCGACGTCGCCCTGC
Source organism: Williamsia phyllosphaerae (assembly GCF_014635305.1). Taxonomy (NCBI): domain Bacteria; kingdom Bacillati; phylum Actinomycetota; class Actinomycetes; order Mycobacteriales; family Nocardiaceae; genus Williamsia; species Williamsia phyllosphaerae. The sequence continues at coordinate 98,280 of NZ_BMCS01000002.1, forward strand.
GCGCGCGTCTGGGTATGCCCACCGCCTCGGGCCCTCTCGGCGGGCGACTCCGCAACGCGGGAACCCCGGAGATCCAGGCCTACGATGCCGGATTGTTCCCGGCGCTCGCCGCCGAGTGGGGGCCACAGCGCCCGCTCACCGGATTCGTCACCCCGCCCGCCCACGCGGGGCGGCCATCGTCCGACGACGAAGCGGTCCTGACGTGGCTCGACGAGGGAACGCCGCCGGTCTACGTCGGCTTCGGCAGCATGCCCCTGGCCGAGGCAGCCGTCACGTTCACCCACCTCGTCGAGACGATCCGCGCACACGGACACCGGGTTCTCGTCTGCGCGGGACCGAACGCCGACGCCGTCGCCGGGCGTCTCGACGGTCCCGGGGTGCTGGTGGTCCGCGCGGCCGACCACGGGCTCGTGCTGCCTCGTTGCGTCGCCGCGGTCCATCATGGCGGCGCCGGGACCACCGGGGCGTGTGCGCGGGCCGGCGTCCCGAGCCTGATCGCGGCGTTCAGCGCCGACCAGCCGTTGTGGGGACGCGCAATCAGCGACGCCGGACTCGGGGCCACGTGCCGTATCCGACAGACCGTCGACGGCGAAGAGTTACCCGAATTGATCCGAAGAATTCTCGATCCCGACACCGCACAACGCAGCCGTACATTCGCACAGTCGATGGTCGGTCCCCAGGACGCGATCGCGGCAATAGCGGAGATACTCGAACACACGGTGTGATGTTCGGTTCACCTACGATCCTGAGATCGTGCGTTCGCATCGGTTGTGCGAGACTGTGGCTCAACTCACGTAAGGACATTTGATGCATTCAGGAATCAGCCGCGAAACGGGGACATCTCCGATGATGAACTCCGCGCGGCCGTTGCGTTCACAGAGATTTGTGACGTTTCTCATCGCGCTCTTGACATCATTGTGTGTCGTCACATCCCTGTCGGCAACCGCGGCAGCCGCACCCTCGGTCTCGACGATCGAACGCGTTGAATCGGAGGGACCGACACAGTTCGGCGTATACGTCTACTCCGCGTCGATGGCGAAGACGATCAAGGTCCAGGTCCTCGTCCCGAGCACGCAGCGCGGCCCCCGGCCGGTGCTGACGATGCTCAGCGGTCTCGGCGAGGAGGACCCCACCAACAGCATGTGGCTGCGCAAATCCGACGCGGCGAAATTCTTCCGCGACAAGAACGTCACGGTGGCACTCCCGCTCGCGGGCAACGGCAGCTTCTACACCGACTGGCAGCGCGATGACCCGAAGCTCGGGCGCTACCGCTGGGAGACCTTCCTGACCCGCGAGCTGCCGCCGCTGCTCGACAAGCGGTTCTCCGGCAATGGGATTCACGGTGTCGCCGGCCTGTCCATGGGTGCGGGTTCCGCTCTCACGCTCGCCGCCCGCAAGCCCGGGTTCTTCAAGGCGGTCGGTTCGTACAGCGGCTGCTACTCGACGGCCGACATCGTCTCGCAGGGCATCCCGCGCGCCATCGTCGCGGCGTTCGGAGGCGACGCGACCAACATGTGGGGCGCGCCGAACAACCCGGCCTGGGCCGCACACGACGTGCTGCTGCGTGCCGGCGGGCTCCGCGGCTCCACGGTCTACGTCTCGGTCGGCAGCGGCCTGCCCGGCCCCTACGACGCGCCCAACTACCCCGGCAACACCAATCCCACCGACCGGTTGATCGTGGGCGGCGCCATCGAGGCGGGCGCGAACTTCTGCACCCACCGACTCGCCGACACGCTCGCGGCGAAGCGGATTCCGGCGACCTTCGACTTCGAGGCGCGGGGCTCGCATTCCTGGCCCTACTGGAACGATCAAATGCACCGCAGCTGGCCGACGCTTTCGCGCGGTTTGGGCGTAACCGGATAACAGTAAACAAAGATCTGTTGACGGATACGTAATAGGTGACAACATTTCGCTGCGAATGGTCACAGGCACTTGCGCACTGAGACTTTCACAGGCTAAATACTCACTCGACACCGAAAAAATCAGCGGCGATCGCGTTAGTGTCTGGTGTGGAGTGGAGCCCTTCGACAGGGCTGCGGAGCGGGGGCTCTGGGGGGATCGTCAATGCGCCAGGTCACACAAGTGCCAGGACAGTAAGGAGATCTCCCCATGGAGTACACCGAGCTCGCCGACTATCCACTCCCGGCCGGAACGGTCACCGAGTGGACGCCGGCCGCCGATGACAACGACTGGGCCGACGACGACCGCCGCCTCTCCTACGTCCATCTCGAGCACGCCCGCCGCGCCCACGAGGTCGGCGACGAGTGGTACAGCCAGTGGATCGGTACCGCGTTCACCATCGACCACCCGCTCTGCGCCGACGCCATGGCCGCGACCCTGCAGCGGTGGTTCGCCCGTCACGAGGCCTTCCGCTCGACGGTGACCCGTCGCCCCGACGTCGACGCCAACCACGTCGAGGACGAGTTCGGGCGTCGCATCATCGCCGCGGACAAGGTGAGCATCACGATCGCGCGGGACGACGAGCCCTCGACCAGCAGTGCCGTCTACGAGCGCATCAACGAGCTGTTCAACACCCGCATCAGCCCGCTGGCCTGGCCGCACTGCCTGGTCACCACGGTCGAACCCGAGGACACCCCGGGGTCGTTCCTGTTGGTGTTCGGTGCCGACCACACCGTCATGGACGCCTACACCCAGGTGTTCGCGATCAAAGAACTCACGCGGCTCTACGAGTCGGCACTGTTGGGCCACGACGACTCGCTCGCCACCTTCGGCAGCTACCTCGACTTCAGTCACGCCGAACGGGCCAGCGGCGCGCGTCTGGACGCCGACACCGTCGAGGTCACACGGTGGAAGAACTTCCTGCAGGCGCACTCCGACTCCACGTCGGTGACCCAGCCGGACCCGATGCCCGCGTTCCCGCGCGCGCTGCCCGCAGGCGAGTCGCAGGTCGGACCGCTCTCACGGGTCGAGACCACCCACTCGCGCTTCCAGGGCAGTCTGTCGACCTGGCTGCTCGACGCCGAGCAGACCGAGCGCTTCCACCGTGCCTCCAAGGCCGCGGGCGCGAACATGGCCGCGGGCATCTACACCGCGCTGTCGATCACCACGCACCGACTCTCGGGCACCGGGGACCTGCGTTTCATCAGCCCGGTCCACACCCGCACCGAGCTGCAGTGGGGCGAGGCCGCCGGATGGTTCGTCGGTCTGATCCCCGTCCACCTGCGTCCGGGTGCCGCACGCACCTTCTCCGAGGCCATCGGCCCGGTTGCCGAGTGTGCGCGTGAGTACAAGGACCTGGGCACGGTCCCGTTCCACCCGATCGCCGACCTGATCGGGCACCGCACCCCGCCGCAGTTCGTCGTCTCCTACATCGACCTCCGCGGTGCCGAGGGCGCCGACCAGTGGGACACCCACGACGCACGCGTCCTGCGCAGCGCCTGCGCGTCGTCGGACGAGGTCTACTTCTGGATCAACCGGATCCCGACCGGCACCAACCTCTCGGCCCGGTTCCCCAGCCACCACCCCGGCGCCAACGACGTGCACCGGTTCCTGCGCACCTTCAACGATGTGCTGCTCGAGATCGTCGAAGCCGGTGACACCGCGTTCGACGTCGAGTCCGCGATGTCGGCCCCGGGAGGGCAACCGGGCGGCCTCACTCCGTGATCGCGGGCACGCTGCAGGAGTGGGATCCCGCGGCAGGCGAACTCGTCGAATGGCGACTGCGGGACGGCGAGACCGTCACCGCGGGCGCTCCGACGCACCCGTTGGGCCCGTCGTTCCTCCAGCGTGACCACCTCGTCGCGGCGACGGCCAAGCGCGCCACCGGCGCGCCCCATCGCGCCGTCGTGATGATGGTGACCGACATCGACGAACCACTCGACCGCGACGCCATGCGTGCGGCGATCACCGATTTCGTCCGCGCCCACGACGAGGTCCGCAGTTTCTTCGAGGTGACGACCGACGCCATCGTCCGACGCGTGGCCGCGGCCGACGGCATCGAGTTCGACACCGTCGCCACGGGACCGTCCGGCGACCACACCGCGCTGATCGACCGTCTGCACACCCGCATCGACTCCGAGGCGGTCCACGACCGGTTGCCCGGGATCGCATTCGGTGCGATCGACGCCGGCGACTCGTTCGGTTTCTACGTCGCGTCCGACCATTCGCACACCGACGGCACCGCATCCATCGGTGCTCTCGGCGAGCTCTTCGAGCGGTACCGCGCACACCGGTCCGGCGCCGCGGCGAACATTCTTCCCGCGGGCAGCCATCTCGACTACATCGCCGACGAGTACGCCCGCGCCGCACGGGTGTCGCCCGACGACCCGCGCGTCGAGACGTGGCGATCGATTCTCGCCGACCACGGTCGGACCGTGCCGCGATCCAAGCTCGACCTGGGCCTGACGGGGCCGGACACCCTCGACGCGATCGCGATCGACCGGCCGCTCGCGTCCGCCGAGACGACGGCCGCGTGCGAGCGGCGTGCGCGGGCACACGGCGGATCGCTGCTCGGCCTCCTGTTCGCCGCGCTGGCGCGCGCCGAGTACGAGATCACCGGCGATCCGGCCTATTTCACCTCGACAGTGCTCTCGACCCGCGATCCGGAGTTCCCCGGCACGCAGGGATGGCTGTGCAATTTCGCACCCGTGGCCTTCCGAGCCGACTCCGGTGAGGACTTCGACGATCTCGTGCTGATCGCGTCCGAGGCGGTCCGCCGCACCCGTGACCTCAAAGCGGTTCCGGTGCACGCGGTTCTCGGGTTGCTCGCGGCGCAGGGTGATTTCGTCCCGGACGACGGCAGCCCACAGATGGTGTCGTATCTCGATTTCCGACGTCTCGCCGACGAGACCTCGCCGGAGATCGCCGACGGTCGGGTCATCCCGGGCGTGGGCCGCACCCGCAACGCCAATCTGTGGATCAACCGGAACAGCGACGGTCTGCGTCTGCTGTCCCACCTGCCCGACACCGTCGCCGCCCGAGCCTCGGTGACCGAACTCCACGATCGCGTCGGTGCCGTACTCGCCGAGCACGCCTCGCGCGCCGACCTCGTGCCGACCACGGTGGGTGACCGATGAAACTGACCACCTTCGCCAACCTCGACGTCCCGGCCGGACGCCTGCACCGGTGGACCACCACCGCCTCGGGTGTCGCCGCCGCGCACGCCACCGGCCCGTCGGAGAACGAGCGGTTCCACCTCGACGCGGTGGCCGACGGCGCCTCGGGGTGGCTTGCGGTGACCTTCGACATCGATTCCTCGACGGTGGATCTCGTGGCCGTGCAACGCGCTTTCGAGACCGTTCTCGATCACCATGAGGTGCTGCGCGCCCACTTCGTCACCGATGACGACGGCGCGGTGCGTCGGGTACTGCATGCGCCCGGCGGTCTGACGGTGTCGGCGGCGCAGACCGTCGAACACGTCGACGCCGCGGCGGCCAAGGAACTCATCTCCTCGACGATCGTCGAGGGGTGCACCGCGTCGGCGCCGGCCTCACACGTCCTCGCCGCCCTCGAGCACGCCGACACCACGACCATCGTCTGCGCGTTCGACCACTGCTACGTCGACGCGCACTCCCTCGCGGTGATCGCCGAGGACTTCGTCGACGCGTACCACGGCAAGGACCTGCGTCCGGCCGGGAGCTTCCTCGACCACCAGGCCGCCGAGGTGGACGGGGAGATGTCGGACAGCGATGCCCGGATCGTCGGCTGGAACGATTTCCTGACCGCCACCGACTGGCACGTCCCGGAGTTCCCCATCGATCTCGGGGTGGCCGAGGGCGAATTCGCACCCGCGCGCATCTACGTCGACACCGTCCTCTCCGCCGCGGACGCGGCGACCTTCTCCGCGTCCGCCGCCGAACGTGGTATCCGCTTCTACCCCGCCCTCCTGGCCTGCCTGGCGATGGCCACCCGCGATCTCGGTGGCCCGGAGAAACTGCCGCTGATCCTGCCGGTACACACCCGGCGCACCGACACCTGGTCGCGGTCGGTCGGCTGGTTCGTCGCGAATGCGCCACTGGTCCTCGACGCGTCGAACGACCTCGTGTCGGCCATGCGGTCGGCCACCGATGCCCTGTCGGCGGCCCTACCGCTCGCCGAGGTGGACCTGACGACCGTCTACGGCACGTTCGGGCACCGACTGCGCAAGGCCCGACACGACGTGTTCATGGTGTCCTACCTCGACTATCGGCGGTTCGACGGACTGCCGACGATGAACGTCCACCACGTCTCCAGCGACGGCCGTGCCGACACGGTGCAGCTCTGGTTCTGGCGCGACGAGAACGGCGTGCACCTGCGGACCCGCTTCCCGCACACCGAGATTGCCGCGACGGTGGTCCACACCCTGGTCGACGATCTCGTCCGGATCGCCTCCGAACAACTGCGCCACGGCCACGCGTCGCTGCTCACCTCACCCGCCTAGGCACGCGGCCGCACTCACCAGGCCGAGTGCGACAACCCCCACCGGTCGAGTTCCGCGGCGATGTCGCGGTGCAGTGCTTGCGGGTCGCCGAAATGGTCGGGGTCGATGCCGAAGAACGCGACGCTGACCTTGTCCGCGTACTCGACCGCCCACGCGGCCAGGGCCGGGCCCTTCTCCCTGCGCACCTGTGCCGGCTGTCCCTGCATGAGCGCACGGATCACGAACGACTCCGCGGTCACCCCGCCGATCTCGAGTGCGGTCGCCGGCGCCTCCCCCAGGTTCGACACCGTCGTGTCCGGCCCGACGAGCTTCGCCATCAGACGGCCGATGATCGCCGACGGCAGCAGACGCACGATCGGCTGCACGTTGTCGGCGACCTGTCGGTCGCCGGAGGTCGCGTAGTCGACGAACGCCTGCTTGCTCAGGGCCCGGATCCCGCCGAGACCTTCCTCCGGTCCGATGACCCCCGGGACCCGGATCCACACCCCCCCGGAGGCATTCGCGCGATCGTCGTCGTCCCCCTCGCGTTTGCTCACCGCGATGCACACGCGCATGACCCCGCCGGTCACCGGGACACCGGCCCGGGCGACGAGTCCGCCGATGACACCGGTGAACAGGCTGTTGGAGGTCCCGCCGAACTCCGCTGCCCGCGCGGCCCATTCCGCCCGGTCGAGGTCGTAGATCGCCAGGGTGGGTTCCGGGGCCGGGTCATCCACCGCGGCGACCGGGGACGCGGCCGCAGGTGGCGTCCGGACCGGATCAGCGGCTTCCGACGGTTGCTGCGGCGCACCACGTCGCGCGGCGAGGGCCGCCCCGGCGACGACACCCACCGCCCGCGCAGCGGCGACGACTTGACCGCCTGCGTCGCGCAGATCGGCACGGAGCCCGGCCATCCCGGTGGTGACCGCCGCGGGCGGCAACGGGTTGATCGAGGTGCGGGCGGCCGCCGCCGCCAGCGCACGGTAGATGCCCTGGCCGTCGGAGGTCATGTGCGAGACCAACAACGAGACCACGTAGCGGCCCGCGGAGGTGGGGGCGCCGTCGAGCTGCCACCCGTGTCCCGACACCGGGTCGAGACGGGTCGTGCGGACACGGGTGTCGAACCAGTCCGCGGTCGCCGAGTCGTCGATCGGGTCGGTCAGCAGTCGTGGCGGCGGTGTGGTGTCGCACCGCACCCACCGCGCCCGCGCGAACGGCACGCGAGGAGCGACCACCCGTCGCGCGAGGATTCCCTGCGACAGTTGATCGTTGAGGTCGGACAACGCCGTCGCACCGGGGTCCGTGGGCATGATCCAGCAGTACTGGATCGGTGCGGACATCCCGAAGAGCCTCTCCGCCAACAGGTATGACTCGTCGTTGCCGGTTACGCGATACACCCGGTCGACAATAGTTGCCCTGGCGTATCACCGCAGTGCGTGATCACCAGATGCGATGAACGACACCCCACGCGTCGAGCTCGGCGGCGATGCCCGCCCGCAACTCCGACGCACCGGCGAAGGCGGACTCGTCGAAGGCGGCGACCGAGAACGTCAGGGTGTCGCCCACCTGCACCGACCACGACTGCAGACCGTCGCCGAATCGATGGTGCAGGTCGGGGTCGACCCCCTGGGCATCACCGCGGAATGCCACCGCCGATGCCGTGTGCCCACCGATGCGGGCCACCTCGGGTCCGAAGACGCCCAGGTTCGAGGTCATCACGTCGGGCATGCCGTTGCCCGCGGTCGCCACCTTCGCCACCACCGAGACCGGCAGTACGTTCATCAGGGGCCGCAGGTGCATCATCGCCGGTCGCGTTCCCGCGGCCAGACGTTCGTAGGCCTGTTTGCACAGACGTCGCAGGGCGGTCAGATCTCCCCCCGCGGTGACCTCGCCACGGACCATCACCGAGACCCCCGCCGTCGCGTTGGCCCGGTCGTCGCCCTCGGTACGCCGGCTCACCGGGATGCCCACCTTGATGGGTTCGTCCGCGGGCAGGTGGCCCGCGGCCCGCAGCGCACCGGCGATGACCGCGACGAACAGGATGTTCGACGTGCCGTGGTGGCGTCGGGCGACCTCCTCCCAGTGCGCCGCGGACACCGAGACGACGGCCCAGCGGGTGCGCGCGGACGGGGAACGCTCGTGCATGGGCGCTCGCACGGCGCGGGCCGGAGGCGGTGGACCGTCGTCGGTCGTGGACCTGACCGCACTGGTCAGCGCCCGGGCGACCCCGCTGCCGGCCTGCGACACGACGGTGAGGACGTCGGCGAGGTCGGCCAGCACAGCCCGCCGGGTGGAGAGCGGGACCGGATCGGACGAACCACCCGATGTCGCGGCCGCGACCGCGGCGGCCACCATCCCCCGTCCGTCGGCGACCAGATGCAGTGTCGTCAGCGACACGACGAACCCGCCGTCGGCGGTGGGGACCCCACGCAGTCGCCAGGCCGAGCCGTCCACCGGATCGAGCGTGACGGTCTCCAGTTCCCCGTCGGCCCACGCCTCGATCCCGTCGGCGCCGATCGGCAGCGTGTCGATCACCACATCCGGTGTCGCGGGTGAGTGCGACCACCGTGGACGGGCGATCGGCACCGACGGCAGGACCACGCGACGGTTGAGGGATCCGACGGCGAGTTCGGCGTTCATCTGCGCCAGGGCCGCCGCGTCGACCACCTCGTCGAACGTCCACACCAGCTGCAGGACCACCGACCAGTCGAAGGCACGGTTGACGAACCAGTAAGTCATGTCCTGGGATTCGAGACGCCGCATGGTCTCGAGCATAGGGCCGGGCACATTACGGTGTTGTCCATGGAACTGGTCCTGTCGTTCAACGGCAGCCGTGGCGACGTCCAGCCCGGCGTCGCGCTCGCCGTCGCGCTGGGTGCGCGCGGTCACACGGTCCGAATGGCCGTGCCACCCAATCTGGTTGAATTCGCACGCGCCGCAGGTGTCCGCGCCGAGCCGTGCGGAACCGACACCAGGGCCCTGCTGGGCTCCGAGCTCGTCACCCGAGACCTCAAGTCGCGCAACCCCGTGGCGCGGATGCGAGCCGTGGCCGAGGTGACCCACCTCGGCGCCCGGGCGGCCCAGGCCGAGCTCGTCGACATCTGCGCGGGCGCCGACGCGGTCATCGGGGGCAGCGTCGGCCAGGAGCGTTCGCTCACCGTGGCCGAGGCGCTCGGTGTGCCCTACCTGCCGGTGCACTACTGCCCGATGCGCAGCAACGGGATCGCGTCACCGCTCGCGCAGTGGGGCATCGACCCGCCCGCGCCGGTGTCACGCGCATCGTGGCGGCTCCTCGAGCAGATCCTGTGGCAGACCAGCCGCACCGGGGAGAACCGCCTGCGGTCCGATGTCGGGCTGCGGTCCGCCCGCAGGCCCACCGCGCGGCGGATCGCCGACCAGGGGGTACCCGAGATCCAGGCCTACGACCCGAGCCTGTTCCCCGGGTTGTCCGACGAGTGGGGCGCGGGTCGTCCGCTGGTCGGCTTCCTCAACCTCGCCGCCGACACGCGTGCCCAGCTCGGGGCCGACGCACCCTCGGCCGCCCTGCTGGACTGGCTCGATGCCGGCGAACCGCCCGTCTACGTGGGATTCGGCAGCATGACCGTCGAGGACCCCGCACGTCTCGCCGACACCATCGTGCGGGGGACGCAGGGACATCGCGTGCTGGTGGCGACCGGGTGGAGCGACTTCATGTCCGACGCCTCCGACGACCGGATCCATGTGGTCGGCGCCGTCGATCACGACACCGTCCTGCCCCGCTGCTCGGTTGCGGTCCACCACGGCGGTGCCGGGTCCACCGCGGCCGGGTTGCGCGCCGGGGTGCCCGCCGTCATCTGCTGGCTGGGCGCCGATCAGCCGATGTGGGGCCGCCGGGTGGCGAGGGCGGGCGCCGGCGTCAGCGGCGCACTCGCCGCGCTGACCGCGACGTCGTTGCGCGACTCGATCGACGCTGCTCTCCTGCCGGCGTCGCGCGCCGCGGCGCGATCGTTGAGCCGCCGGTTCATCGCCCCGGTCCGGGCCGTCGATGCGGCCGTGGAGATCATCGAGTCCGCCGCACCGAGTCGGGGGTGATCACCACCACGATCGGCCGTCGTCGCCGGGCCGCAGCGCCGGAGATCCCTTAGGGTCAGGTCGTGTCGTGCGCGCGGCGAACCTTCTCACCGCACGCGCGCGACGCCTGATCCGGGGGTGAGGAACGATGTCGACGACGCTGCTGTCCGTGGTGATTCCCACGTACGACGAGGAGGACGTGATCGCCGACTGCCTCGACCGACTGCTGCCCCAGCTCGAGCACATCCACGAGATCCTCGTGGTGGACAACAACTCTCAGGACAAAACCGTCGACATAGTCGCGACCTACGTCGACCGGTACCCGGCGGTCCGGATGATCTCCGAGGAACGTCAGGGGCTGGTGTTCGCGCGTAACGCCGGTCTCGACGCCGCCACCGGAACGGCGATCGCCCGCATCGATTCCGACACCATGGTCGGACCGCGCTGGGCCGCCGACATCGTCGAGTTCCTCGACGCCGACACCGACGGTCACTGGGCCGCCCTGTGCGGCCGCGGCGAGGCCTACGGGCTCCCCTACGGCGATGCGATGTCGCGGCTCAAGGAGCGGATCGCGTTCCTGCCGTTCGCCGCACGCCGGCACGACAGGCAGGTCGAGGTGAAGCCGGTCTTCGTGCTCTACGGATCGAACATGGTGCTGCGACGCGACACGTGGCTCGCGATCCGCGAATCGGTGAGCATGCGCCGAGACATCTTCGAGGACGTCGACACCGGGTTGTGCGTCGGTGAGATCGGCGGTCGCAACGCCTTCCTGCCGCACCTCGGGGTCGGGGTCTCACCGCGCCGGATGGAGAGCAGCGTCGGCTCGTTCATCCGCTACATGAGCTTCCTGCCCCGAACGTTCCTGCTGCACAAGCGCTACGGCCTGGCAGTGGGTTCGATGACGCTGTACGTGCCGTGGGTGACGCTGGTGCACGCCGCCCGATTGATCCTCATCCGCAGCTACGACGCGCAGACGCGGACGTTCGCGCCACGTCACCTGCTGCGACGGACCACCGACCGGATCATGCCCTGAGCCACCCCGCCGCGCCTCAGGCGCGGCGCATGTAGACCCGAAGAGTCAACGGCGCCACCACGATCAGCACGACGGCCGCGCCGAGCAACGACCACACGATCTGCACGCCGTACCGGCCGTCGGCCATCTCCCGCACCGCCGAGACGAGATGTGAGACCGGGTTCACCCCGGCGAACGCCTGCATCCAGCCCGGCATCGTCGCCACCGGGACCAGTGCGTTGGACATGAACGTCAGTGGCATCAGCACGAGCATGGACACCCCCTGCACCGTGGACGCCTTCTCCATGACGACACCCATCAGCGCGAAGATCCAGCTCAGGGCGAACGCCACCACGACCACCAACACGCAGGCCAGTACGACGCCGACCGCACTGCCGGGTCGGTACCCCATGAAGAGACCGACGATGACGGTGATCGTGGTGCCGACGATGTAGCGGAGCACGTCGGCGAGCAGCGAACCGGCCAACGGCGCGATGCGGGCGATGGGCAGCGAGCGGAAGCGGTCGAAGACACCCTTGTTCATGTCCTCGCGCAACTGGACGCCGGTCGTGACCGAGGCCGCCAGGGCGACCTGCACCAGGACACCGGGGATGAGTATGGGGAGGTAGCCGGTCACGTCGCCCGCGATCGCGCCGCCGAAGATGCTCGAGAACATCACGGTGAAGACGATCGGCAGGACGATGACATCGAACAGGTGCTGCGGGTTGTGCTTGATCTTGAGCAGTCCCCGACCGGCCATGGTGGCCGATTGGGCGACCGCCTCGAGCACGGTGACCTGGCGCGCGGCGGGCGTGCGGGTGTCGAGGTGCGACACCGTCGAGACGGCGGTCATGCTGCGTCCTCCCCGACCCCGGTGATCGAGAAGAACACGTCGTCCAGACTCGGCTTGACCACGTCCACCTCCGCCAACTCGACTCCGACCGAACCGAGCGCCACCAGGATCCGCCCCACCACCGCCAGATCGGTCAGGGCCACGGTCACGGCGTGATCACCCGCGGTCACCGCCCCCATCGGCACATGCCGTTGCGCGACGGAGGACGCCAGTGCGACGGCCGTCGGTTCGACCGGCGTGAGAACCAGAGCCGAACTGCCCACCGACGACTTGAGCCCGTCGGCTGTCCCCTCGGCCACCACCTTCCCGCGATCGATGACCGCGATGCGGTCCGCGAGTTGATCGGCCTCCTCGAGGTACTGGGTGGTGAGCAGGATCGTCGACCCCTCGGCGACGAGCTGCCGCACCGTGTCCCACATCTGGGCGCGGGTCCGCGGGTCCAGACCCGTGGTCGGCTCGTCGAGGAACAGCAGCGGCGGACGCGAGATCAGACTGGCGGCGAGGTCCAGGCGACGTCGCATACCGCCGGAGAAGTTCTTCAACGTCTTCGACGCGGCCTCCTGCAGGCCGAACTGTTCGAGCAGGTCATGGGCGCGAGCACGTGAGTGTCGACGGGAGCGGCCCAACAGCCGGCTGAACACCATCAGGTTCTCGGTCGCGGTCAGGTCTTCGTCGACCGAGGCGTACTGCCCGGTGACACCGATCATCGACCGCACCTCGGTGGCGTCGGCGACGACGTCGCGGCCGAAGACGTGCGCGCTGCCGCCGTCGGGACGCAACAGCGTCGCGAGCATGCGCACCGTGGTCGTCTTGCCCGCCCCGTTCGGACCGAGCACCGCATACACACTTCCCTGCGGCACAACGAGATCGACCCCGTCGACCGCCGTCATGGACCCGAAGGTCTTGGTCAGTGCGTGGGTCTCGATTGCCGGCCGATCGCCCGCTGTCATGTCTGTCCCCTCGATCGAATCGTCGCGACATCGTCGTATGTCGCCGTCAGATACTCTGTCGTGTGCGCGATCTGGGCAAAGTGTAGGGGTCCATCCGCGCCGACGGCGACGCTGCGCGACGACGATCACGCCGCATCGGGCGGTCTTGTTCAGCTGTACGACGCGATGTCACACGCCCGTTACACGGATGCGATCTCGACGACTCAAAAGACGCCCACATCTCGCAGTCGCTGCGGCACGAAATTTTACGGTGACCGTGCTCACGTGACCGCGAATACTGTTGTCGTCGAACACTCCTGACCGATCAGGTCACCCTGTCGAGCTACCCGACCGGGCCCGACCAAGACCTCAGTGATGAAGAACACTCGTTACCCAGGTAAACAAGATCGGCCCGGTCTGCCTACCATTTGCTCATCACCGAATCGGTCATCTCCGTAAGAACGGGACATCCGACTGGCCGGCAGCGTCGCCGGAATCGACCGCAACCCACCCCTGGATGCGTATCGCTCATGCCCAGGCCCACCATCGGCGCGAAATCGGAAAGGCTGAAGTGGAATTCACCGAATTGGCCGACTATCCCCTACCCGCCGGACACCTCACGGAGTGGACTCCGCGTCTCGTCGACGGCGAGAACGCGTGGGTGCACGACACCCGGCCCCTGAGCTACCTGCACGAGGACTACTGCGGTCGCGGTAGCACCTGCCACCCACCGGTCGATTCCGAGGACGGACACCACCGGGGGTCGTGGCTGGGTGCGGCATTCGAGATCCCGCATCCCCACGACCCCGACGCGGTCGCCCGCGCGCTCACGGTGTGGATGCGCCGCCACGAGGTCTTCCGGACCACGGTGACCGAGACGCGTGACGACAACGATGTACGCCTGTCCCGACGATCGGTCGCCGATGTCGAGGTGTCCGGAGCCGACATCGGCCACATGCGCACCGGCACAAGGGTTCACGAACACCTGGTGGACCTGTTCGAGCGCCTCTCCCCGCTGCGGTGGCCGCACTGCCTGGCCGTCACCATCGCCCAGGACGACCCCGACGCGGACTCCTTCGTGCTGGTCTTCGGCGCCGACCACTCGGTGATGGACGCCTACTCCATGCTCCTCGCGATCGGGGAGATCCAGCGCATCTACGAATGCGAGCTCGCGGGTGAGGACCCCGAACTCCCCACCGCGGGCAGCCATCTGGATTTCAGCGTGGACGAGCGTGTGGTCGGCCGGTCCCTCGACGCCCGACACCGCGCGGTCGATGTGTGGAGTCGTTACCTCGCGCGTGACGACGGTCGGTTCCCCGCGTTCCCCCTGCCGGTGGCGGGACCGAGCTCGTCGCACCGCCGACACCAGAGCGGGACGTCGTCCTGGGTCCTGTCGGCCGCACAGTCCGACGCCATCAACCGGCGTGCCCGCGAGTCCGGACACTCCATGCAGTCCGCCGTCCTCGCTGCGCTCGCCCTGACCACTCGGACGGTGGCCGGAGCCGACGTCACCCGATTCGCGATGCCCATGCACACCCGCAACCAGGCGCAGTACGTCTCGTCGGTGGGATGGTTCGTCGGGATGATCCCGATCGAGCTCGACGTGCGCGGCGTGGAGTCGTTCGACGACTGCCTGTCACGAGCCGGGCACGCGGTCACCGAACACAAGGACCTCGCGCAGTTCCCGTACCCCCGCATCGCCGAGCTCATCGGCGTCGAGGAGGTACCGCGGTTCGTCGTGTCGTACGTCGACGCCCGGTTCATCCCCGCCGCCCAGGACTGGTCCCGGTGGGGCGCACGGACCCTGCGCGGGGCGGCCGAATCCGACGACGAGGTCTACCTCTGGATCGTGCGGTCACCGAAAGGCATCTCGGTCTCGGCGCGGTTCCCGAGCAACCCGGTCGCGACCGCGGGTGTCCACGACTACCTGAACTCGTTCACCGCGGTCATGGCACGGCTCGCCGCGGCCGGCTCCGAGACGACCCGACTGAGCGCCGACGACCTCGTGGCTGCGAGCTGATCGCGATGATGATCGACATGCTCTCGCACTGGCAGCCCGCGCGGGGCCGCCTGGTCGAGCTCTCGGCGTCGTCCGCATCGCTCGCCGCCGCCGCCGCGGCGCCCGCCCACCCGACGCCGGCATCGTTCCTCCAGGAGAACCATCTGCGGGGGTCCACGGCCACCGCGGCGCGTGGTGATGCGCACAAGGCGTACCTGGCCGCGACCACCGAGGTCGAGGGCCACTTCGACGCCGATGCCCTGGCTCGCGCGTTCCGGCGGTTCGTCGCACGACACGACGGGCTGCGATCGTGGTTCGACGTCACCGACGGGGTGGTGACCCGACACATGGTGGCCCTGTCCGACATCGCCTTCGAGGCAACCGCGGTGGGTTCGGTGGACGACTACGGCTACCTGCGGGCCGACGACGACGCGGCGCCGTTGCCGCGCCGGTTCTCCGATCACGTCGAGCAACGGTTCAGCCAGAATGCCAACGCACTGAGCTGGCCGGGTTTTGTCGCGGGTGCGATCGTCCGCGGCGACGGCTTCACGCTCTACTACGGCTGCGACCACGCCCTGAGCGACGGCATCTCCCAGGCACTCGTCCTGGCCGAGGTGGCCGACCTGTACCTCTCCGAACGCGACGGCACCGACGTCGGCCCGTTCACGTCGGCGCCCGCGGGATCCCAACTCGACTACGTCACGGCCGAACGCGCCCGCGCGCAGACGCTCACCGACACGTCACCGGAGGTGCGCGGCTGGGTCGACATCGTCGCGCGACACGGCAACCGGATGCCGCAGTTCCCCCTCGACCTCGGCCTGGCTCCCGGCGAGACCGCTCCGGTCGCACCGATCAAGTTCGATGTCCTCGACGCCGGGGGCGCGGAGGCCTTCGAGCGGACATGTCGCGACCACGGCGCCAAGATGATCGGCGGCATCATCGCGGCCCTCGCGATCGTCGATCACGAATTGGCCGGGGTCGACAGCTATTTCGGCATCACCGCGCTGAGCGATCGGGCGCTGGCGGGCAGCGAGCTGTCGCAGGGGTGGTTCTGCCGTTTCGCCCCGGTGTCCTTCCCGATCACCCCCGCACGGACGTTCACCGAATTGGTGTCCGCCGCTCAGCAGGGGTGTGAGACCGGGAAGTCGCTGTCCGATGTCCCGGTGCACACCGTGCTCGGCTCGCTCCTGGCGAGCGGGGCGCAGAGCGGCGACGTGCTCGTCACCCCGCAGTTGCTCTCCTACATCGACTTCCGGCGGTTCCCGATGGCCGGCACCGCCGTCTACGACCGCGGTATGCAGACCACCGGTGAAGGGCGCACCTCGAACGCGTCGATGTGGGTCAACCGCGACGACTCCGGTGTCTACGTCGGGACCCAGACGCCGGACACCCCGACCGCCCAGCGGCGTCTGGCGCGCTACCACCGACGACTGCGCGAGGTGTTCGCCGCGGTCGCGGCCGACGGCGACCACGTGATCGCCACCTCGGTCACCGAGAGGGAGCCCAGCCTTGCGCGTCACCACGATTGACCGGTTCACCCCCACGGGCGGGACGCTGCACACGTGGTCGGTGAACTCGTCGGACAGCACACCGGTGGTCTCCGCGGTCCCACCGTCGTTCAACCAGAGCTTCCACCTCTCGACGGCCGGCGAGTCCTCCGACGCGCCGAGCACGTGGCTCGCGGCGTCCTTCGACATCGACGGGTCCGTCGACCTCAAGGCCATGGAGCAGGCGTACGCGATGCTCATCGCCCGTCACGGCACGCTGCACAGCGGCTTCACCCGGGAGAACGGCGCCATCGTCCGACGACTCCACGACCCCGCGACACTGAGGCTCGACGCCGGTCCGCCCGTGGTCGGGCTCGACTCCGACGGACTCCGAGCGCACCTGTGGGACGCCCTCAACGCGTCGTGCCCGATGCTCGGGCCGCCGAGCTACCTGCTCGCCGCGGTCGACCGTACCGATCGTTCGACCATCATCTGCGGTTTCGACCACGCCCACGTCGACGCCTACTCGATGGCGATCGTCATCGACGACCTGCACCAGCTGTACGAGGGGTGCCTGGCCGAGTCCGGCGGGTTCTGCCCCCGACGCCTCCCGCAGGCGAGCAGCTTCGTCGACTACTGCGCCGCCGAGGCCGACGACGATCGCGACTACCGCACCCACCCGGCCATGGCACGCTGGCTCGAGTTCTTCGAACGGCACCGCAACACCCCGCCGTCGTTCCCCCTCGATCTCGGACTCGCCCCCGGCGAGCAGGCACCCCAGGCCGTCGACCTGAGACAGGTGCTCGACCGGACCGGACTCGAGGCCTTCGAACGCGTCTGCCGCGACCACGGCGCCAGCGTGTTCGCGGGCTTCCTGGCGGCGATGGCGCAGACGGCGCACAACCTCGGTGCGGGGCGCGAGATGTCGGTGCTGTTCCCGATGCACACCCGTCGCTCGCGGCTGTGGCACAACGCCGTGGGCTGGTTCACCACCAACGCCCCGTTGACCGTCCACTGCGGCGACGACGTGCTCGACACCCTCGCAGCCACCGGGCCGGCGTTGCGGTCGGCGGTCGCGCTCGGCGAGATCCCCGTACCCCACGTCCTCGAGGCGATCGGCGGTCTCACCTGCTCGCGCAACGACATCTTCATGGTGTCCTACATCGATTACCGCCGGCTTCCCGGCGCCGCCGCCCACGCCGAGATCGACGCGCACCACATCTCCAATGTCACCACCGCCGACGACGCACAGTTCTGGATCTCACGGACCGACGACGGCGTCGCGTTGCGCAGCCGGTACCCGGACACGCCGACCGCCCACACCCAACTGGATGCGTTCTTCGCCGAGCTGGAGTACGTCGTTCGCTCGATCATCTGATCCCGATCGCGGTGATGCGACGCTCGGGGACGGTGACCACTAGGCTCGGACGCGTACTCGTCCGCCCACCTCAAGCCCCGGGAGCCGTGCCGTGACCGTCCAGACCGACCCATATCCGGGCTTCGCCGCCTACGCTCACCCCGAGCGCCTGGTCAGCACCGAGTGGCTCAGCGCCAACCTCGGGACCCCCGGACTCAAGGTCGTCGAGTCCGACGAGGACGTCCTCCTCTACGACATCGGCCACATCCCCAGCGCGCAGAAGATCGACTGGCACCTGCACCTCAACGACCCGGTGACGCGCGACTACATCGACGGTGAGCAGTTCGCGGAGTTGATGCGCGCCAAGGGCATCCGACGTGACGACACCATCGTGGTCTACGGCGACAAGTCCAACTGGTGGGCCGCCTACGCGCTGTGGGTGTTCACGCTGTTCGGCCACTCCGACGTACGCCTGCTCGACGGTGGCCGGCAGGCGTGGTTCGCCGAGGACCGCGAGACCAGCTTCGAGGTCCCGGAGTACCCGCGGTCGGACTACCCGGTCGTCGACCGCGACGACAGCACCATCCGTGCGTTCGCCCCACAGGTCCGCGAGATCATCGGCACCGAACCGCTCATCGATGTCCGTTCGCCCCAGGAGTACTCCGGCGAACGCACCCACATGCCGGACTACCCGCAGGAGGGTGCTCTGCGCGGAGGGCACATCCCGACCGCCGTCTCCATCCCGTGGGCCAGGGCCGCCGCCCCCGACGGGCGCTTTCGCAGCCGCGCCGAACTCGACGAGATCTACGGCGATTTCGCCCCGGATCAGCCGACAGTCGCCTACTGCCGCATCGGTGAGCGGTCGTCGCACACCTGGTTCGTCCTGACCCATCTGCTCGGGTTCTCCCGGGTGCGCAACTACGACGGTTCGTGGACCGAGTGGGGCAATGCGGTGCGCGCGCCGATCGCCACCGGTGACGATCCCGGCACGCTGTGACGGTGCCCGCCGCGCTCGCGGAGATCGTCGACGATTTCGAGGCGCTGGGCGAGTCCGACCGGGTGACCTTGCTGCTGGAGTTCTCCAGGGAACTGCCCGAACTCCCCGACACCCTCGCCACCGCGGCGATGGAGCCGGTGCCGGAATGTCAGTCCCCGGTGTTCCTGTCGGTCGACGCCGCCGACCCGGCGTCGGTGCAGCTGTACTTCAGCGCGCCGCCGGAGGCACCGACCACCCGCGGTTTCGCATCCATCCTGCACCAGGGGCTCAACGGGGCCTCGGCCGACGAGATCCTCACCGTGCCCGCGGATTTCTATCACGACCTCGGGCTCGACAAGGCCGTGAGCCCGTTGCGGTTGCGTGGGATGGCGGGGATGCTCGCCCGCATCAAGAACCAGATCGCCGCCCAGGCCGGTGACCCGAACCCGGCATCGACGCCGTAGTCGTCACCGCCGCCCGCCATGAAGTTCATCCAGATGATGGACCAGCCCGTCGACCCCGGCGGACTGGTCGAGTGGTCACCGCACACCCTCGGCGGGTTCGCGAACTGGAACAGCGACCCCCGGCCGACGTCACACAACCACGAACTGCACCTGCGTGGTGCGCTCGAATACCGCTGGCGGACACAGCGTGAGGGTGGTCGGGAGTCCTGGCTGGGTCTGGCCATCGAGTTCGACGAACCCATGTCGGTACCGGCGATCCGCACGGCACTGACCCGGTGGATCGACCGGCACGAGGTACTGCGCAGCCACGTCATCATCAAGAACACCGGGATGGCGCGGTTGTCCACCCCGCCGGGATCGGTGGCCCTGAAGATGGGGCGGGTCCGGTGGTACGCCGAGGCCGGTCCGCTGCTCGATCAGCTCGCGGGCACGTTCGACCGGGCCACCGCACCGCTGCAGTGGCCCGCGTACTTGTTCGCGACGGTGGCACGCGAACGCACGTTCACGCTGCTGTTCGCCGGCGACCACTCGCTGCTCGACGGCTACTCGCTGATCCTGGCCCAGCACGAACTCGTCGAGCTCTACCGCGCCGCCCGGGAACGCCGGGAACCCGAACTGCCGCCGGTGGGCAGCTACGTCGACTTCAGCGCCGAGGAACGCCGTGTCGCCGACGCCGCCGACCGTGAGCACCCCGCGGTCGTCGCCTGGGACAACTATCTGCTGGCGACCGATCGCCAGATGCCGAGGTTCGCGACATCGGGGTCGGCTCCGGGGGAGGGCGCCGACGCCCCGCCGCAGCCCCAGTCCTCGGTGACGATGGAGCTGCTCGACGACGACGCGGCCAACCGGTTCACCGCGGTGTGTTCGGCGGCCGGGGGAAACCTGTTCGCGGGCATCCTGTCCGCACTGGCGCTGGCCTACCGCGAGGTCGGTGGCGGCGAGGAATTCCGCTGCATCACACCGCGGCACACGCGGTCCGAGGGGCGTTGGCTGGGCGCACTGGGCTGGTTCGTGGCGGTGTCGCCGCTCTACCTCGACACCACCGGGGTCGTCTCGTTCGATCAGCTCATCGGCCGCGCCACCGCCGAGCTGCGGCAGGCGCGGGTGGCCGCAGGCATCCCGTTCCTACGGGTGGCGGGATTGCTGGGCTACGAGGGCGAACCGAAGTTCGTGGTGTCGTTCATCGACACCCGGCATGCGCCCAACGCCGCCGAGGCCGACGCCGGTGGGGCGCGGGTGCTCCGCA
Source organism: Williamsia phyllosphaerae (assembly GCF_014635305.1). Lineage (NCBI taxonomy): Bacteria > Bacillati > Actinomycetota > Actinomycetes > Mycobacteriales > Nocardiaceae > Williamsia > Williamsia phyllosphaerae. The sequence goes on from NZ_BMCS01000002.1 coordinate 119,011, forward strand.
GCCACAGCTACTCCACCGACGAGGTGTTCATCTGGGTCAACCGCACCCCGTCCGGGGTACGCATATCGGCCCGGTTCCCGGCGTCGGGACCGGCGCACGGGGAGGTCAGTCGATTCCTGGTCACCTTCGGCGACATCGTGCGCGGTATCGGCGATCAGAGCACCTTCGCGCCACACAACACTTGACCGCCGAACCGATCAATCGCTCGGTGCGTTAGGGTACTTTTCGGTGCCAGCACCTCACATCCGCGTCACATCGCCACAGGAGAACACGTGCCCAGTCATGCCAGTCCGGTGATCAGCAAAGTCCTCGTCGCCAATCGCGGTGAGATCGCCGTCCGGGTGATCCGCGCCGCGCGCGATGCGGGCCTGGGCAGTGTGGCGGTCTACGCCGAGCCCGACGCCGACGCACTGTTCGTCAAGCTGGCCGACGAGGCCTTCGCACTGGGCGGTCAGAGCTCCGCGGAGTCGTACCTGGTGTTCGACAAGATCCTCGACGCCGCCGCCAAGTCCGGCGCCGATGCCATCCACCCCGGATACGGATTCCTCTCCGAGAACGCCGACTTCGCCCAGGCCGTGATCGATGCCGACCTGGTGTGGATCGGACCGTCACCGCAGTCGATCCGCGACCTCGGCGACAAGGTCACCGCCCGCCACATCGCCCTCAAGGCCGACGCCCCCATGGCGCCGGGTACCAAGGACCCCGTCAAGAACGCCGACGAGATCGTCGCGTTCGCCGAAGAGCACGGTGTCCCGGTCGCGATCAAGGCGGCGTTCGGTGGCGGTGGCCGCGGCATGAAGGTCGCCTACACGATCGCCGAGATCCCGGAGCTGTTCGACTCGGCCACCCGCGAGGCCGTCTCGGCCTTCGGTCGCGGCGAGTGCTTCGTCGAGCGCTACCTCGACAAGGCCCGTCACGTCGAGGCCCAGGTGATCGCCGACCAGCACGGCAACGTCATCGTCGCCGGCACCCGCGACTGCTCGCTGCAGCGGCGCTTCCAGAAGCTCGTCGAGGAGGCCCCCGCGCCCTTCCTGACCACCGAGCAGCGCGAGAAGATCCACTCATCGGCCAAGGCCATCTGCCGCGAGGCGGGCTACTACGGCGCCGGGACCGTCGAGTTCCTCGTCGGCTCCGACGGCCTCGTCTCGTTCCTCGAGGTCAACACCCGCCTGCAGGTCGAACACCCCGTCACCGAGGAGACCGCGGGCATCGACCTCGTCCGCCAGCAGTTCCGCATCGCCGCCGGCGAGAAGCTCGAGTTCACCGAGGACCCCACACCGCGCGGACACTCCTTCGAGTTCCGCATCAACGGCGAGGACGCGGGCCGCAACTTCCTGCCCGCCCCCGGCCCCATCACCGTCTACAAGGAGCCGACCGGCCCGGGCGTGCGCGTCGACTCCGGTGTCGTCCAGGGCGATGTCATCGGCGGCGGATTCGACTCGATGCTGGCCAAGCTGATCGTGACCGGCGAGAACCGCGAGCAGGCGCTGGAGCGATCGCGTCGCGCGCTGGCCGAGTTCGAGGTCGAGGGCCTGGCCACCGTGCTGCCCTTCCACCGCCACATCGTCTCCAACCCCGCTTTCATGGCGTCTGTGGACGACAACGGCGTGGAGAAGTTCGACATCTACACCAAGTGGATCGAAACCGACTGGGACAACCCGATCGAGCCCTACACCGGTGGCCAGCCCATCGAGGAGGACGACGCCGCGCCGCGACACAACGTGGTGGTCGAGGTCGGTGGCCGTCGAGTGGAGGTCTCCCTGCCCGGCGACCTCGCCCTGGCCGGCGCGAACGGCGCGGGAGGCGGCGCGATCCGCAAGAAGCCCAAGGCCCGCACGCGCACCAAGGGAGGGGCCGCAGCCGTGTCCGGTGACGCCGTGGCCGCCCCGATGCAGGGCACCGTGGTCAAGGTCGCCGTCACCGAGGGCCAGGAGGTCTCCGCCGGTGAACTCGTCGTCGTGCTCGAGGCGATGAAGATGGAGAACCCGGTCACCGCGCACAAGGACGGCACGGTCACCGGCCTGTCCGTCGAGCCCGGCTCCGCGGTCACCCAGGGCACCGTCCTGCTCGAGCTCAAGTAGCACCGGCCCCGGCCTCCGCGATGGAACCCGTGGAGATCAACGCGGGCGCGTGGTACCTGCGCGCTCTGCGCGACGACGACCGGGTCACCGACGTGACCGCGCTCGGCGAGACCGGCCTGCTCGGGACCGCGAGCGACTCGCCCGCGCAGTTCGTCACCGACGCCGCATCGTGGTGGGCCGACGAGACGCGGTTCACCTGGGCGGTGTGCGAACCGACCACCGGCGAACTGATCGCGCTCATCGCGGTCACCAGGGACGACCGGCGGCCGGACCATGCGTACCTGACCTCGGCGTACCGCGCCGATCATACCGAGGCGCTCGCGGTGGGCAGTGCGGCGGTCACCCGCTTCGTCGAGGGCGCACTCGGTCTGACTGTCGCCCCTTCGGCCGAACTGTAAGACCTTGGCGTCTGCGAGCGATAGTCGAGGATAGGATCGACCAACCTCCTTCGAAAGGCCAGGACCCTTGTCTCACCGGACCCCGGTTGCCCGTGTGCGCACCGCACTGCTGACCGCAGCCGCGGCCGCCGCAGTCGTCATGGCGGGGACCGTCGTCGTCCCGACCGCGACCGCAGCCCCTCTCCCCGTTCCCGGCGCCACGTCGCCGGACGGTTCGAAACTCGTCTCGGTCACCAAGACCGGCGATCGACAGCTGAACATCGAGGTGCGTTCGGCCGCGATGAACAAGGTCATCCCGCTGTCGGTGATCCTGCCCAAGGATCGCAGTGCCCCGCGGCCCACGCTCTACCTGCTCAACGGCGCGGGTGGCGGTGAGGACGCGGCGACCTGGGAGCGACAGACCGACGTCGTGAAGTTCTTCTCCGACAAGAACGTCAACGTCATCACGCCCAATGCGGGCGCCTACAGCTACTACACCGACTGGGAACGCACCGACAAGGTGCTGGGCAAGCCGTTGTGGTCGACGTTCCTCGGCAAGGAACTGCCCACGATCATCGATCAGGCGTTCTCGACCACCGGTCGCAACGCGATCGCCGGCATCTCGTCCTCGGCGTCGTCGGTGCTGAACCTGGCCGTCGAACATCCGGGTCTGTACCGCGCGGTCGGCGCCTACAGCGGTTGTGCCGCGTCGTCGAGCCCGGCGGGTCAGGCCTACGTCCGCCTCGTGGTCGAGAGCCGCGGTGGCGCGAACGTGACCAACATGTGGGGGCGCTACCCCGGACCGAACTGGTCCGCGCACGACGCCCTGGTGACCGCCCCCAAGCTGCGCGGGACGAGCCTCTACATCTCCAGCGGTAGCGGACTGCCCGGCAAGTACGACAACCAGGCGGACCTGCGCCCGGGTGCCGACCTCGGCTCGCAGATCATCCTCGGTGGTCCGATCGAGGCCGCCACCAACGCCTGCACCCATCAGCTGGCAGAACGCCTGGGCCAGTTGAAGATCCCCGCCACGTTCCACTTCCCCGACGGGGGCACGCATTCGTGGGGGTACTGGGAGGACGAGCTGCACCGGTCCTGGCCGCAGCTCGGGCGCGCGATCGGCGCCTAGGCGCGACAGCCACAGACGAAACGACCGCCGGGCCCTGTGGGCTCGGCGGTCGTCTCGTTCTGCTCGATCACGTACCCGCGAGAAGTCCCTTGGCCACGTGGGTCACCTGGATCTCGTTGCTACCGGCATAGATCATGAGCGACTTCGCGTCGCGCGCCAGCTGCTCCACGCGGTACTCGGCCATGTAGCCGTTGCCGCCGAACAGCTGCACGGCCTCCATGGCCACGTCGGTGGCCGCCTTCGACGAGTACAGCTTCATCGCCGACGCCTCCGACAGGCTGATCGATTTCCGGTCCTTGCCGCGCTCGAGCGCGCTGAAGATCATGTTCTGCACGTTGATCCGCGCGATCTCCATCTCGGCGAGCTTGAGCTGGATGAGCTGGAACTGTCCGATGTTCTTGCCCCACAGCGTGCGGTTGCGGGCGTAGTCGACCGACAGGCGCAGGCACTCGTTGATGATGCCCAGCGACAGCGCCGCGATCCCGACACGCTCCATGGTGAAGCCGGCCTTCGCGCCCTCGCCGCCGCGCTTGTCCGCTCCGGTGTCCTCGGTCTCGCCGAGGAGACGGTCCGGCGACACGCGGACGTTGTCGAAGAACAGCTCGCCGGTGGGCGAGCTCATCATCCCCATCTTCTTGAACGGCTTGCCCTGGGTGAGTCCCTCCATGCCCTTGTCGAGCACGAAGGACAGGACCTTGCGGTCGCGGATCGGGGTGCCGTCTCCCTCGTCGAGCTTCGCGAACACGACGATGGTGTCGGCGTAGGGGCCGTTCGTGATGAAGGTCTTGTTGCCCTTGAGGATGTAGTCCTCACCGTCGCGCTTGACGGTTGTCTTCATGCCGCCCAGCGCATCGGACCCGGAGTCGGGTTCGGTGATGGCCCAGGCGCCGATCTTCTCGAGCGTCACCAGCTCGGGCAGCCAACGCTTCTTCTGCGCCAACGTGCCCTTCGATCGGATCGTCCCGACGGTGAGCTGACAGACACCCAGCGATGCGATGATGCCGAGGCTGACGCCCGCGAGCTCGGTGTTGAGCAGCATGAAGGTGCTGTCACCCATGCCGCCGCTGACGGCACCGGGCTTGGCCTCACCGGTGGCCTCGGACTCGAGTTCCTTCTCCAGCCCCTCCCGCGCCATCTGGTCGACGCCGAAGGTGGTGTACAGCTTCCGCGCGATGTCATAGGGCGGGAGCACGCCGGTCTCGAGCTCGTCGAGGTGCGGTCGGACCTCTTTGTCGATGAACCCGCGAAGGGCATCGCGGATCATGAGATCTTCTTCGGACCATTCGTACATGGGGCATTTCCTCCGCGCTGATGGCGTCACTGTCGGACAACGATGAAACAAAAAGTGAAACTTGCTTCATTTCTGTGTATCAGAGTGACACCGATCCTCGCCACTGTCCAGTGGCAGAAACACCGTGTGCTCGGAGGCCGGTTCCACCTCGATCGCCCAATAGTCGTCCGGACCGCCGTGCCGGGTGTACGCGAGGACGGCCTGCGCCACCGGCATGGAGACGACGAGGATCATCTCCGGGGTCCTGGTCCGGTCGATCCAGTCGCCTATGCGTGCAACGAAATCCGCGATGCTCTCGCCGCCGTGGGGCACCGAGGCGATGTCGGTGAACCAGTCGCGCAGTTCGCCGACCGGGATGTCCTCCGGCGCCCGACCGCGCCAGCGTCCCAGGTCGAGGGTGCTCAGGTCGGTGTCGACGCGGGCGTCGACACCGAGCACGTCGGCGGTCTGCACCACCGACGCCTCCGGACCGCAGAGCGCCACACCGTCCGGCGGGGAACCCACCGAACTCTCGACGAGCCGGCGGCAGTCCCGCCGGCCGGTCTCGTCGAGGTCGTGGTGCTCTGATCCGAACCTCAGGTCCCGGTTGGGACCCGTGCGCCCGGCGGCGATGACCCGGACGGTCAGCGAAGCGACTCCGCCGAGGCCGCCGTGGTGCGACGTGTGGCCAGTCGTGTGAGCACGACCGCGAAGACGAGTCCGAGAACCGTCCACAGGATCATCTGGTTGGCGATCGAGTAGAAGCGGAACGTCCCGACGACGTCACCGGGGAATCCCGGGAACACGATTGCCCCGTCCGGGGCGGTCAGGGCCGTGGGCACCTCGTCGAAACTCGGCAGCAGCGCCATCGCGACACCGACGACGGTGAGATAGCCGACCGCCGAGACGATCAACGCGTACAGGCCGCCGATGCGGGGCAGCAACCAGAAGGCCAGGACCACTGCTGCGATCGCGACGACCAACGACACCAGCGTCATCGTCAGGTAGGACCCGCTGCGCGAGCCGATGGTGTCGTCGTTGCCGACGGCGGGCGGGTTGGCCGGGTACTTGCCGAACGGCACGAGGTAGACCGCGACGAATCCGCCGAACGCCAGCAGTCCGGCGACGAGACGGGGATCGACCAGCGGGTACCGCCGACCGACGTAGGCCCACAGGACGGTGAAGATCACCGCGAAGACCGCGCCCATGGCCAGTCCGAAGACGATCGAGCCGACGCCGGCACCGATGTTCTCCTGTACCGAGCGGGTGAAGACCTCACCGTGCTCGTGGGCACCGTGCTCGCCGGCGAGCATCTCCTCGGCTGCGCTGCGGCCACCCTCGTAATCGATGGCCTTGGCCACCTGCGGCTCGATGAAGATCCGAGCGAACACGAACGCGAACAATCCGGCGACGAGACCCGAGATGAGTCCGGCGCCGATGAATTTCTTCTCCATGGAGTTGTCGACTTCCTTCGCTACGAGGCGTGTGGGGTGCTCAGTGGCAGGGGAAGCCGAGGAAGTGACGGGCGTCGTGGACGAACTCGTGCACGTGGGTGTCGGCGCCGAACACCGAGACGGCGCCCTGGTCGTAGCCGAGGAAGTAGTAGGCCAGCGCCGCGACTGCGGTGGTGGCGGTGAGCCACAGGGCGGTGTTGACCACCGAGATGTCCGGGGTGTCGAGAACCAGCGAACCGGGGCGGCTCGCGGTGGCGACAGATGTGTTCGACATGTTGCTCCTCTACGGGATTGCGCGTCCCGTGTCGTGGGGTGATGTGTGCCGTGCGTCGGTTACCTGACTCGCTCACCTCGCGGGTGACCTCACAGTGGCGCGACCGTCCCGGATTCTCACCGGGTTCCCCGCGCACAGCTCGCATGACTGTATTGCCGACCATCACCGCTGGTCAATACGCATCGCCCGGCGAGGCGGGAGAGTTGTCGGTGGTGTGGTGGATCATGGACCGATGACCACCACCGTCGCTGCCGACGTGCTCGCGCGGTTCAGCGCGCCCACCCGCGACTGGTTCACCGGTGCGTTCTCGGCCCCGACCCCGGCCCAGATCGGGGCGTGGAACGCCATCGCCGACGGAGCCCACACCCTGGTGGTGGCGCCGACGGGGTCCGGCAAGACGCTCTCGGCGTTCCTGTGGGCGCTCGACCGTCTCGCGTCCGAACACGCCGCACCGACCCCGGGTTCTCCCGACGCGCCGTCCCGCGTAGGCACCACGGTCCTCTACATCTCCCCGCTCAAGGCCCTCGCGGTCGACGTCGAGCGCAACCTGCGGGCCCCGTTGGCGGGGATCACACGCTCTGCGGTCGCCCTGGGTCTGCCCGCCCCCGACATCACCGTGGGCGTCCGATCCGGCGACACCCCGACCGCGCAACGCCGACTGCTGCTGCGCACACCACCGGACATCCTCATCACCACGCCCGAGTCGTTGTTCCTGATGCTGACGTCGTCGGCGCGCGAGACGTTGACGTCGGTGCACACGGTCATCGTCGACGAGGTGCACGCGGTCGCGGCCACCAAACGCGGTACCCACCTGGCGTTGTCGCTGGAACGCCTGGACGACTTGCTGACCGCGCCGGTGCAGCGCATCGGGTTGTCGGCGACGGTCCGACCCGCCGACCGCGTCGCGGGGTTCCTGGCCGGGGCCGCACCGTGCACCATCGTCTCGCCGCCCGCGGCCAAGACGTTCGATCTGCAGGTCGACGTCCCCGTCCCGGACATGGCCAACATCCCCGCCCCGCCCGGGGTCGGGGAGTTCGATGACGAGACCGCGCCCACGGCCGGCTCGTTGTGGCCCTACGTGGAGAACGGCATCGTCGATCTGGTCGAGAAGAACCGGTCCACCATCGTGTTCACCAACTCGCGGCGGCTTTCCGAGCGGCTCACCGCACGGCTCAACGAGATCCACGCCGAACGGATCGGCGATCCCGTGGAGAAGGGGCCGAACCCGTCCGTGCCCGGCGGGGCGCCCGCCTACGTCATGGGCAGCGGTGCCAGCTCCGGTGCCGAGCCGCTGCTCGCCCGCGCCCACCACGGGTCGGTGTCGAAGGAGCAGCGCGCGCTCATCGAGGACGACCTCAAGGCCGGTCGGCTGCGCTGCGTCGTGGCGACGAGCTCACTCGAACTCGGTATCGACATGGGCGCGGTCGATCTCGTCATCCAGGTCGAGACGCCGCCGTCGGTGGCCAGCGGGCTGCAGCGCGTGGGTCGCGCCGGGCACCAGGTGGGCGAGATCAGCAAGGGCGTGCTGTTCCCCAAACACCGGGCCGACCTCATCCACAGCACCGTGGCGGTCTCGCGCATGCGTGACGGGCTGATCGAGGAGATCGCGGTTCCCGCCAATCCGCTCGACATCCTCGCCCAGCACACCGTGGCGGCCAGCGCCGTCGACGTCCTCGACGTCGAGGCGTGGTTCGACACCGTGCGTCGTTCCGCGCCCTACAAGACGCTGCCCCGGTCGGCGTACGAGGCGACCCTCGACCTGCTGTCGGGGCGGTATCCGTCCGACGAGTTCGCCGAGCTACGGCCCCGCGTCGTCTGGGATCGCGACGCGTCGACGATCTCCGGGCGCCCGGGCGCACAACGACTCGCGGTGACCTCGGGCGGTTCCATCCCCGACCGCGGCATGTTCGCCGTGTTCATGGTCGGCGAGAAGGGCACGCGCGTCGGCGAACTCGACGAGGAGATGGTCTACGAGTCCCGCGTGGGCGACGTCTTCGCACTCGGCGCGTCGAGCTGGCGCATCGAGGACATCACCCATGACCGCGTGCTGGTGTCACCGGCATTCGGGTCGCCGGGCCGGCTGCCGTTCTGGATCGGCGACGCGGTGGGTCGGCCCAGCGAGCTCGGGGCCGCCATCGGCAAGTTCATGGGTGAGATCGCCGACGACCTCAGTTCGGGCACGTCGACCGTTCTCGAGGACCGTGCACGTGAGCTCGGTCTGACCGACTACGCGCGGGACAACCTGCGCACCCTCGTCGCCGAGCAGCGCGATGCGACCGGTCACCTCCCCACCGACCGCACCCTGGTCGTCGAGAGGTTCCGTGACGAACTCGGCGACTGGCGGGTCATCCTGCACTCCCCCTACGGCCTGCGGGTGCACGCGCCGTGGGCCAGTGCCATCGGTGCGCGACTGCGGGATCGACTCGGGCTCGACGGGGCCACCACCGCGTCCGACGACGGCATCATCGTGCGCCTGCCCGACACCGACGACGACCCGCCCGGCGCCTCGCTGTTCGTCATCGACCCCGACGAGATCGAGGACATCGTCACCGAGGAGCTGGGCGGATCGGCGATGTTCGCGAGCCGCTTCCGCGAGTGTGCAGCCCGCGCGTTGCTGCTCCCCCGCCGCAACCCCGGCAAGCGCGCGCCCCTGTGGCAGCAGCGTCAACGCAGCGCCCAGTTGCTCTCCGTCGCAGCCAAGTTCCCCCAGTTCCCGATCATCCTCGAGACGATGCGCGAATGCCTGCAGGACGTCTACGACCTACCTGCGCTCACCGACCTGCTCACCGGCATCTCGACCCGGAAGATCCGCATCGTCGAGACCGAGACCGACTCCCCGTCACCGTTGGCCGCATCACTGCTGTTCGGCTACGTCGGCGCGTTCATGTACGCCGACGACGCCCCACTGGCCGAGCGGCGTGCTGCGGCACTGTCGTTGGACACCGCGCTGCTGGCCCAGCTCCTCGGACGCGTCGACCTGCGCGAGCTGCTCGACCCCGGCGTCATCGCCGACGTCGAGGCCAAGCTGCAACGCACCCACCCGGATCGCCGTGCACACGACGCCGAGGGCATCGCCGACCTGCTCCGCTGGCTCGGGCCGCTCACCGACGAGCAGATCGCCGAGCGCTTCACTCTCGACGATTCCCCCGCGACTCCACGCGAGCTGGTCGAGAACCTGCAGCTGACCAACCGCGTCATCTCGGTCAACCACGCCGGCGCCGTCCTGTGGGCGGCCATCGAGGACACCGCCCGCCTGCGCGACGCCCTCGGCATCCCGGCGCCGATGGGTGTGCCTGCCGCGTTCAGCGAACCGGTGCCCGACCCCGTCGGCGACCTCGTCGCCCGTTTCGCCCGCACACACGGGCCGTTCACGGTGGCCGAGGCCTCGACCTCGGTCGGCATCCCGGTCGCGGTGGTCCGGGACACCTTGCGCAGGTTGGCATCCGAGCGGCGCGTGATCGAGGGTGATTTCCGTCCGGAGCCGGCCGACACCACCCCCGACGCCCAGCAGTGGTGCAACACCGAGGTGCTCGCCCAGATCCGCCGGGGGTCGCTCGCCGCGAGTCGCGCCGAGATCGCCCCGGTCTCGGTCGACGCGTTCTCGCGATTCCTGCTCGACTGGCAACATCTCCGACCCTCCGACCCGCAGGCGAGCGACTCCCGAAAACCCCTGCGCGGCCCGGACGGAGTGTCCACCGTGATCGACCAACTCGCCGGTGTGCCCATCCCGGCGTCGGCGTGGGAGTCGCTGATCCTGCCCGCCCGGGTCGCCGACTACCGGGCGGGGATGCTCGACGAGCTCATGTCGAGCGGCGAGGTGGCGTGGGCCGGGCACGGCCGACTCGGCACCGCCGACGGGTGGATCAGCCTGCACCCCACCGATCTGGCGCCGCTGACGCTTCCCGAACCCGCCGAGATCGACATCACCGACGTCCATCGCGGGCTGCTCGGACACCTCGAGCACGGCGGCGCCTACCAGTTCCGTCAGCTCGCCCCCGCGAGCACCGACGACGGCCCGGTTCCCGGTGACGCCGATCTCGAGCGCGCCCTGTGGGACCTGGTGTGGGCCGGTCAGATCAGCAACGACACCTTCGCGCCGGTGCGGGCATTGCTCAGCCCACGGAAGTCGCCGGGCACACCACGCGGTACGCCCGCGCATCGCAGTCGCGGACGGGCACCACGGTTGCGGGGACACCGGCTGTCCACCCGATACCTCAGCGAGTCGCAGATGTCGTTGCGGCAGACGCCGCCCACCGTCTCCGGCCGCTGGTTCGCACTCGACGCGCGGGTCGACGACCCGACGGTGTCGACGCACGGGATCTGCGAGCAGTTGCTCGAGCGGTACGGGGTCGTCACCAAGGGCTCGGTGAGCAACGAGGGGGTGTTGGGCGGGTTCGCGCGGATCTACAAGGCGCTGAGCGGTTTCGAGGACAGCGGCAAAGTCCGGCGCGGCTATTACGTTGACGGTCTCGGTGGCGCGCAGTTCGCTGCGACCGGCACCGTCGACGCACTACGCGAGCACACCGAGGACGCGACCGACGAACGTGGCGGCCCGCAGAACGCCACCGTGCTGGCCGCCACCGACCCGGCCAACCCGTTCGGCGCGGCGTTGACGTGGCCGGAGTCGACGACCACCGAGAACGCGGGGCACCGACCCGGTCGCAAACCGGGCGCCCTGGTGGTGCTCGTCGACGGGCGTCTGACGCTGTTCGTCGAGCGCGGCGGCAAGACGGTCCTGACCTTCGGCGAGCGTGCCGCCGACCTCGTGCCCGCGGCCACCGCGCTCGCCGCGACCGTCCGATCCGGCGGCGTCAGCAAACTGCTGATCGAACGCGTCGACGGCGACCCGATCTTCGGGACCGATCTGGCCACCGCGCTCACCGAATCAGGTTTCACGGCCACACCTCGGGGCATCCGACTGCGACACATGGTGCGCTGAGGTGCCCGAGGGCGACTCCGTGTACCAGGCCGCCGCTCGCGTCCGTAAGGCGTTCGAGGGCAAGGTGATCGAGTACTGCCAGTTCCGCGTGCCGCGGTTCGCCACGGTTGATCTGAGCGGGCGGACGGTCGAATCGGTGCGATCGGTGGGCAAGCACCATCTGATCGACGTCGGAGACGACCTCTCCATCCACACCCATCTGAAGATGGAGGGGGCGTGGCATGTCCATCCGATCGGGACGAAGTGGCGTCGACCCGCGTTCCACGCACGGCTGGTACTGCGCACCGACACCCACGAGGCGGTCGCCTTCGAGATGGGGATCTGCGAGATGGTGGAGGATGCCGACGGGGCGTTGGCGTACATCGGCCCCGACCTGCTCGGCCCCACCTGGGACACCGATGTCGCCGTCGCAAACCTCCTGCGCGACCCCGATCGGCCCATCGGCCTCGCGCTGCTCGACCAGCACCTGATGGCCGGCGTCGGCAACGTCTTCCGCTGTGAGGCCTGCTTCCTGCGCGGGGTGGATCCGCGCCGGAAGGTTGCCGACGTGGACGTCCCGGCGATGGTCGATCTGTGTCACCGGCTGTTGCAGGCGAACCGCTCCCGCATCCGGACGACGACCGGTGTGAACGTGAACGGCAAGCGCTACTACGTCTACGGACGCGGGCGGAAGCCGTGCTTTCGCTGCGGTACCCCGATCAGCCGGGACTTCCTGGGTGAGGGTGACAGCGAGGAACGCGTCCTCTATCACTGCACCCGCTGCCAGACCTGAGTCGACGGTTGGGAATACCCGCTCGTCGGACGGCCTTGGATGTGCCATGAGGCTGAACGACTCGGCGCGCGCACTGGTCGGATCCGGCGCGGACGCGACCCTGGTGACCCTGAACCCCGACGGCAGCCCGCAGGTGTCGGTCGTCTGGGTGGCGCTGCGCTCGACGCCCGAGGGCGACGAGCTGCTCACCGCTCACCTGGGGGTCTATCAGAAGGTGCGCAACGTCCGCCGTGACCCGCGCGTCGCGGTCACCATCCTGGGATCAGCCCCGGCGGCTCTCATGACGCCCTACCTGGCGATCAACGGCACAGCCGACATCCTCGAGGGCGGTGCGCCCGAGTTGCTGTCCGACCTCGCGGCCACGCTCGCACCTGCCGACTCCGGCTTCCCGCCACAGGACGCGCCGCCCGGATACATCACCCGCATCCGAATCGAGAAGGTCGGCGGCGTCGGCCCCTGGAAGGACTGAGCCGGCCGTACCGGCTGCCCTACCCTGGGCCCCATGGCCTCAGATCAGCACTGGACCCCGGCACGCCTCGGCGATCGCAGCGGTCAACGCATCATCGTCACCGGCGCGACGAACGGCGTCGGGCTCGCGACCGCACGCGCCCTCGCCGACGCAGGCGCACACGTCATCCTCGCGGTCCGCAACACCGAACTGGGTGCTCGTCGGGCTACCGAGATCGGCGGGTCCACCGAGGTCGCGCACATCGATCTGTCCAATCTGGCGTCGGTCCGGGCGTTCGCCGAGCGTCTCGACGACGATGTCGACATCCTGATCAACAACGCCGGCCTCGTCTCCCAGAGCCGCGAGGAGACCGCCGACGGGTTCGAGAAGACGATCGGCACGAACTTCCTCGGCCCGTTCGCGCTCACCAACCTGCTTCTCCCCCGGGTGCGGTCGCAGATCGTCAACGTCGGTTCCGACGCCCACAAGCAGGCCACCATCCGACTCGACGACCTGCACCTGCGGTCGCGGAAGTGGAACATCATGGGCGCCTACTCCCGGTCGAAGCTGGCCGTGATGCTGTGGGGGCTCGAGCTCGATCGGCGTCTACGCGAGTCGGGGTCGCCGGTGACCTCTCAGCTGACGCATCCGGGATGGGTCGCGTCGAACATCTCGAACGTCTCCGACACCCCGTTGATGTCTACCTTCCACAAGGGCGTCCAGATGGTGGCCAGCCGCCTCGCCAACGACATCGCCGCCGGTGCGGCCCCGACCCTGTACTGCCTCACCGAACCGATCCCGCCGGGCAGCTACGTCGGCATCGACAGCAGGTTCGGCTACAAGGGTGGGCCCACTCTGGCCGGGCGAACCGGCAACGCCTGCGATTTCGCCGCCGCCCGGCAACTGTGGGAGATGGCCGAGAGCCAGACCGGTACGTCGTGGCCGCTCAGCTGATCCACACCGCGTTCCGCGGAACGTTTTTGTCGGTGCCCGTCGATATCCTTCCCCCATAGATTCACCACATCCGGGGAGGGATGGCAATGGATTTCGTGGACATGTCAGACGGGGAACTCGAGGACACGGTCATCGGTCACGCCGGCCAGCTGGCCGCACAGACCTGCACGTTCCTGGATGCGCTGCGGGAGTTCGACACCCGGGGCGCGTGGAACGGGGTCAACATCCGGTCGTGCGCACAGTGGTTGTCGTGGAAGACCGGACTGTCACGGCGGACCGCGCAGGATCAGTTGCGCGTCGCCCATGCGCTCGCCGACCTCCCACACCTGCACGACGCATTCGCGCACGGGCGGCTGTCCTATTCGAAGGTGCGCGCCGTCTCGCGCGTGGCCACCGCCGACAGCGAACCCGAACTGGTCGACATCGCTCTGTCGTCGACCGCCGAACAGGTCGAACGCCTCTGCCGTGGACTGCGCACCATCAACCGGCGCGGGGCACCCGACGCCGCGCCCGCCGATTTCACGGCCAGGTGGAACTGGGACGACGACGGGACCTTGCGAGTGTCGATGCGGCTCAACCCGGTCGACGGCGCACGGTTCCTTGCCGGCGTCGTGCGCAGCGACTACGAGCGGACCCGCACCATCGACGATCCCGATGTACCGGCACCACCGGAATCGCCAGAATTGCCGGGATCGCCGGGCGACTCGGGCCTGCCCACCGATCTGTGGCGCAACGTCCCGTCGAACATCGCACCTGCGGTCATTGCGATGTCCGACATCGCCTGCGACATGATCGACGTCCCCGAAACCGCCCCCGGCGCCGAGGTGTTGATCGTGGAGGACTCCGCCACCGGCGACGCGCACATCGACGACGGCCCACCGCTCGACACCCACGAGCGTGACGAGGCCCGCTGCGACGCCATCGTTCGCGCGGTGCGTGTGCAGCAGGGCGCCGTGCTGGCCTGGGGACGCCGGCGCCGCACACCCAGCCCGGCACAGATCCGGGCGGTCTTCATGCGGGACCGCTGCTGCACGATGCCCGGGTGTGGCCGCACCCGATTCCTGCACGTCCACCACGTCGCCTTCTGGTCACACGGTGGTGCCACGGATCTCGACAACCTCGTGCTGCTCTGCGGCGAGCACCACCGTCGGCTGCACCGCGACGAATTCAGCATCGTCCCCACTGCGCCGCAACAGTTCGAGTTCCACACTGCCGCAGGCGACCTCATCGAGGTGGCGCCACCGATCGCCGCAGAACCCCGGTTCCGCCCCGACCGCACCACAGCTCCTGCAGCCATCCTGCCCAACTGGGGCGGCGAGAAGCTCGACCTGTCCTACGCCACGGATGTTCTCACCCACATCTGGGCGCTGCGCGCGCGAGAGAAGGCCGCGGACACGACACCGGCAGAGGCGATGGCCGCCTGATCAGTTCGCGGCAGCACTGAGCCGGGCGCCCAGTTCGGCGATCGTGTCCATGCGCCCCCGCGTCGGTGTCCACGGCAGGGTGAGGCGATCTCTGGCCTTGTCGACGTACCTCGGGATGACGTGCAGATGGAAATGGAACACGGTCTGCCACGCGTCGGCCCCGCAGCAGTTGAGCAGATTGACGCCGTCGGCACCGAGTTCCCGGACGGCGACCGCGGCAATGCGCTGAGCCGACAGAGTCACCGCGGTCAGGTCCTCGGCCGGGATGTCGAGCAGATCGGTGCTGTGCCGCTTCGGTATCACCAACAGGTGTCCGTCGGACGCCGGATTGATGTCCATGAACGCGAGGGTCGTATCGTCCTCGGCCACCGTCACACTCGGACTGTCACCGGCGACGATGTCGCAGAACACGCACTGTTTGCTCATCTCCTGACAGTAGGTCAGCGCGACCGGCATCCGACGACCTTCGCCGCAGGTGCGTTCAGCGGAACGCGCGCTAGTCTGCCGTTCGTGACGGACTCGATTGCCCTCACCACAGAGGAGCTACGCGCGGTGACCCGGTTTGCGACCAACTGTGCCCGGGAGGTCCTCGCTGTTTTCGAGAACGACCATCCCCTCGACGGTCGCCCACGGGCCGCAATTCGATCAGCGCAGGATTTCGTCGACGGCGGCCGCCGGACCCGATTCATGCGAATCAGCGCCTTTGCAGCGAACACCGCGGCGACCGAAGCGACTACCACGGCGGCCGCTCACGCCGCCCGTTCGGCTGGTCATGCGGCAGCAGCGGCCTACCTGCATCCATTGACGAACGGCCATCAGGTAAAACACATTCTTGGATCCGCCGGCCATGCGGCGCGCGCCGCCGAACTCGCGTACCCCGGTTTGTTCGATGCCACGCGCAACCTGCGCACTGCCACTGAACAAGCCACGTCGACGGTCGTGTCTGTCCTGAAGCGGTATCCACCCGCCCCTTCGGGCGGAGGGCGTGTGGGCGAACTCGTTCGCGAACTGGACTCCGCTCTTCGGGCTCGATCTCTCTGATGCGAGGGGACCATGCGACCGGCGCCGGAACTATCGAGGTCGTGGCCGACGGGCCCCACGTTTGCCGGAACGGCAACAGTGCTGGCGCCGGGCGGGTCTCATCCGACAGGCTGCACACATGACGGATTCACAGGCGGTCGCTGCGGAGTGGGACGAACGCTTCAGCAGTTCCGAGCAGTTGTTCAGTGGTCGACCCAATGGTTCCCTGGTCGCCGAGGTCGGTGAGCTGCCCGCCGGCCGGGCCCTGGACGTCGGTTGCGGTGAGGGCGCCGACGCCATCTGGTTGGCGCAGCAGGGCTGGACGGTCACCGCGCTCGACGTGTCCCGCGTGGCGATCGATCGCGGCGCCGAGGCTGCCCGGCGGGCCGGGGTCGAGGTGACGTGGCAGGTGTCCGACCTGTCCGGACTCGCTGCCTCCGATCAGTACGACCTGGTGACCGTGCACTACCCGGCGCTGCCCAGCTCCCCCGATCGCCGGGCCGAGCACGCCCTGATGTCCGCGGTCGCACCGGGCGGACTCCTGCTCGTCGTGCACCACGCCGACATGGACGCGGAGACGGCACGCGCGCACGGGTTCGATCCCGCCGACTACGTGGGGACCACCGACATGGTCACCGCGCTCCTGGAGGGCGCCTGGCGTGTCGATCTGGACACCCGCCGACCACGCGACGTGGCCGCCGGGGGCGGACGCCACACTCACGACGTCGTGCTGCGCGCGCTACACGCCTGACGCCGCCGCGAGGCGGGTGACCGCCCGGTCGATGTCGGCGGGGGCGAGGGTGGCGAAGCTGAGCCGCAGACAATCGCCGGCGTCGCGGGAGACCGCGAACGCAGACCCCGGGACGTAGGCCACGCCGTGTTCGACGGCTTCGCCGAGCAGTGCGGTCGTGTCCACCCCGGGAAGACGGACCCAGCAGAACATGCCGCCCTCCGGCGCGGTGAACTCCGCGGCCGATCCGAGGTGGGTCGTGAGCGCATCGACCAGTGCGGTGGCACGCGAGCGGTACGCGTCGCGGACGCTCTCGACGTGTCCGTCGAGCCAGTCGCGGTCGGTCAGCAGGTCGGCCACCATCGCCTGGGTGAAGGTCGATCCACACAGATCTGCGCCCTGGCGCAGTCGCTCCACGAGCGCGATCACCGCCGTCGGCGCCACACACCATCCGACGCGCAGCGCCGGGGCGAGGATCTTCGACACGGTGCCCAGGCTGATGATGCGGTCGCCGAAGTGCCGCCACGGCGTCGGCTCCGTCCCTCGAAACCGCAACTGCCCGTAGGGGTTGTCGTCGATGATCCAGAACCCGTACCGCTCGGCGAGGCGGGCGAGGTGAGCGCGCCTGCCGTCGTCGGCGGTCACGCCGCCCGGGTTGTGGAAGGAACTGACGGTGTGCACGATCACCGGCCGCGCTCCGGCCTCGCACCATTGCTCGAGCAGGTCGGTGTCGATGCCGCGGTCGGTCAGCGGCAGACCCCGGACGTCGGCCCGCACCGACTGGAACACCTGCAGAGCACCGACGTACACCGGATCGTCGACGACGACGAGGTCGCCGGGATCGACGAGCGCATGCGCGAGCAGGAACAACGCCTGCTGCGATCCGTGGGTGATGAGAACCTGCTCGGGATCGTCGATTCCCTCGTGCCGCGCGATGGCGTCGCGGCACTCGCGCAGCCCCGCGCTGACCGTGTACTGCAGAAGGTTTCGATCACCGACCGCTCGCTGCGCGGCCAGGGCGATCCGTTCCTGCGGGATCAACTCGGTGGCCGGCAGCCCACCGGCCATGCTGAGGACGTCGGGGCGCTCGGTGAGGCTGAGCAGGTCGCGGATCGCCGAACCGCGGACGTTGGACAGGGCGGCGGACGGGGTGACGACGGGTGCGGACACGTGGGACTCCAGGAAGTACGAGGTGAGTCGGTGATACGTGTGGTCACCAGATGACGGGGGATGTCCCGTTGCTCACGCTACGCTCCGCATTCCACAGGATGAAAGCATGTTCCCAGATGTCGAGACGACTCAATCCAGATCGTCGTGCCGGATCAACTGTCGCGCCGCCTCGGTCACCGACCCGGTGAGCGAGGGGTAGACCGAGAACGTCTGGGCCAGATCGTTGACCATCAGCTTGTTCTGGACGGCCAGTGCGATCGGCAGGATCAGCTCGGATGCATTGGGCGCCACGACGACTCCGCCGATGACAACACCGGTGGCCGGGCGGCAGAAGATCTTGACGAAGCCCCGGCGCAGCCCGCTCATCTTGGCGCGCGGATTGGTCGAGAGCGGCAACATCACGGTGCGGGCCGGGTACTCACCGTCGTCGATGGCCTGCTGGCTGACGCCGACGGTGGCGATCTCCGGACGGGTGAAGATCGCCGACGCGACCGTCTTGAGCTTGATCGGGACGACGCCCTCGCCGAGCGCGTGGTACATCGCGATGCGGCCCTGCATGGCCGCGACGGAGGCCAACGGCAACAGCCCGGTGCAGTCACCGGCGGCGTAGATGCCGGGCACCGACGTCCGCGACACCCGGTCGACGCTGAGGTAGCCGCCCTTCGACAACTCGATGCCGACGTTCTCCAGCCCGAGCCCACCGGTGTTGGGTACGGATCCGACCGTCATCAACACGTGTGATCCCGAGACGACGTTGCCGTCGGCCAGGTGGACGTCGACACCGTCATCGGTCCGGCGGACCGCGTCGGCGCGGGCGTGCTTGATGAGCGTGACACCGCGTTCGGCGAGGACGTCCTCGAGCACGAGCGCCGCATCCTCGTCCTCACCGGGCAGCACGCGGTCTCGGCTCGACACCAACGTGACCCGAACCCCCAGCTCGGTGTAGGCGTGCACGAACTCCGCACCCGTGACACCGGAACCGACCACCACGAGGTGCTCGGGCAGCTCCTCGAGGTCGTAGAGCTGACGCCAGGTGAGGATGCGCTCCCCGTCCGGCTGTGCGTCGGGCAGCACACGCGGCGACGCGCCCGTGGCGATGAGGACCACGTCGGCGTCGATGGTGATGTCCGGATCGGGTTCGACGCCGTCGGCGCGCTCGGCCACCGGGGTGACGATCACCCGGTGGGTCGACATGCCGATCTCGGCGTCACCGAGGCGTGCGCGGCCGGCGACCAGGTGGACGCCCTCGCTGACCAGACGGGACCGGATGTCGGCGGACTGCGCGAAGGCCAGGTCACGGACCCGCTGATGGATCTGCGGCAACGACACCAGCGCGTCGTCGTGATGCAGGTTGATGCCCAGGTCCACCGCTCGACGCACCTCGGTGCGGATTCCGGTCGAGGCGATGAAGGTCTTCGACGGAACGCAATCCCACAGCACGCACGCGCCGCCGATCCCGTCCGAGTCGACGACCGTCACGTCCGCGCCGTAGGCGGTCGCGGCGAGCGCGGCCTCATATCCTGCGGGCCCGCCGCCGATGATCGCGATCCTGGTCATGCGCTGACATCACTCCTGTGGTTGTGAGTTCGTGGACGGCCGTCTTGTGGACATGCCTCGCGAAGAAACGCTAGTCGATCCATGACCGACTTCGCCGACCGCGCTCTCACATGACCACCGAGGCTCATCTAGGCTTTCGCCGTGCCGATATACGCCGCCTACGGGTCGAACATGCACCCGGACCAGATGATGGAACGGGCCCCGCACTCCCCGATGGCGGGTACCGGATGGCTCAACGGCTGGCGGCTGACGTTCGGCGGCGGCGACATCGGCTGGGAGGGCGCCCTGGCGACCGTCACCGAGGACCCCGACGATCCGGATGCGCGCGTGTTCGTCGTCCTCTACGACGTCACCCCCGAGGACGAACTCACCCTGGACAGCTGGGAGGGATCCGAGCTCGGGATCCATCGCAAGATCCGCGCCCGGGTGCACACCGACGACGGCGCGGTCCTGGCGTGGCTCTACGTGCTCGACGCGTTCGAGGGCGGACTGCCGTCGGCCCGCTACCTCGGCGTGATGTCGGAGGCCGCGGAAATCGCGGGCGCACCGGCCGACTACGTCCACGCGCTGCGGGTCCGCGACGCCCGCAACGTGGGGCCCGGCCCCGGCGACACGCTCGACACCTGAGCCGTCTCGGCCGGCGGTTCAGCAGTTGCTCGGCGGCTCGGTTCCTGAGAAGCGCGCCTGAAGCCATTGCAATGCGGGCGCGACGGTGGCGAGACCGAGGACATGGCCGAGTGCGGTCTTCGGCAGGATCTGCGGCAGCGGGAGGTTCGCCGATTCGACGGTGACACCGCGTGAACACCACGCGCGCTGGAGTCTGAGCGTCCCCCGTGCCGCCACCAGGTCGTCGCCCAGATTCTGTCCGACGTACACCGGCATCGACGGCGTCAGGTTTCCCAACGTCTGCGCAGCGGTCAACGACTTCAGCGGCTCGGTACGCAGATACGCCGAGATGGACCGCCCGTCGCGGGTGTAGTCCGTCGTCGATCCGAACGGATTCATCTGTAGCGCGTTGAACACGCAGTAGCTTTGCGAGCGATACAGGAGTTCACGCCCCCGCGCGTTGAACACCGACAACAACTCTCGGGCGTGCTCGGGGTAGGCGGCGACGAATCCGCTGATCACCCACCCGATCCCGCCGGACAGGACAGAGCGGTCACCGTACTCGGCGAGATCGTTCAGATCCGGTGCTGGCGCTCCGACGAACGCGCCGACGAACGGCAACTCGGGCGCGTAACTCGACGCGAGTTCCGCCGCGGCTCCGGACGCCTGACCGCCCTGCGAATACCCCCACAGAGCAATTGGTGCGTCACGGGAGACACCCTGGGAGCCCATCGACCCTGCCGCGCGGGCGATGTCGAGCAGCGCGCGTCCCGCGTCGACGCGGTTCAGATACGGATGCACCCCCGGCGTGCCCAGCCCCATGTAGTCGGTCAACGCCACGCTGTAACCCGACGCGAGTAGCAGCCCTATCTGCAGATTCTCGTACTCCTGACCGAACACCATCAGCTTCGACGGCGCGCACTGGTCACCCATGCCCTGCGTTCCCGGGGCCATCGCAACCACCGGCCGGGGGCGCTTTCCGGTCCACGGACGTGTCGGCACCAGCAGTGTTCCGGTCACAGCGACGGGCTGATCCTTGACGTTCTGGCTGAGGTACATCACCCGGGTGACGCGAGCGTCGATGACGGCGCCGGTTCCCGGGATCAGAGCATCGACGGACGGCGCGGTCCGCAGAACGTCACCCGGCGCGCCGACGGGCAGTGGAACCGGTGGCCGATAGAAATCCGTGCCCACATTCGGCGTCGGCGCGGCGACGACCACAGGTGTCGCGGCGACTCCCAGGACCGCGAACAGGACGGTCGCCACGGCGATGGTTCGGGTGACGTGACGCCTGTACATGGGGCCTCCTGGGGTCGTTCGGCGGGTGTGATCGCGCTCACCCTATTTCAGACATTTCTTGTCCGCAATAGGCCGACAGCGTTCGGGGTCAGAGGTGAGACAATCGCCGGATGCCTCAGGACCAGCGCCGCGGCCCCGGCAGGCCTCGCGACGCCGACATGGAGGCCCGGGTCTTCGACGCCGTCCTGGAGGTCTACTGGGAGACGAGCTGGCGGGGGTTCACCTTCGACGCCGTGGCCCGTCGGGCCCGGGTGGGGCGGGCTGCCCTGTACCGGCGCTGGGCGAGCAAGGAGGACCTGCTCGTCGCCGCGCTCGAGGCCCGCAGTCCCCTGCCCGCACCCATCGACACCGGCTCGGTGCGCGGCGACCTCGTCGAACTGTCCGACCAGCTCGCGCGGGGGTACGCCGAGCTGGCCGGACTGGTCTCGATCCGCGTGACCCTCGACGCGATGGTCAACCCGGACCTGCTGGCCCACCTCACCGACACCCTCAACCAGAGCCGGTTGGTCACCACCCGGGCGATCGTCAGTCGGGCGGTCGCCCGCGGCGAACTGCCCCCGAACACGTCGACCACGCTGCTGCTCGAACTCGTCACCGGTGCGGTGCTGAGCCACGCGTTGTTCTCCCATCCGCACCGGAGCGCCGAGACCGATGCGTCCCCCCGGCACTCGGAGATCGTGGTGGAGACGGTCCTGCGGGCCCTCGTCTAGGTCTGAATCACAGCGGCGGACCTTTTACAGACAGTCACTGTCTGTATTAACGTCGACAGCGTGGCAGACCCCAGCACCGTCCCCGTCATCATCGGCGTGTCCGACCTGCGTTCTGGCGGCGCCGGCGGCGCTGTCGACCCGCGGGAACCGGCCGCGTTGATCACCGAGGCGACCGACGGCGCGATCGTCGACACCGGCGTCGCCGATCTCGGGCCGCGGATCGACACCATCTTCGCCGTCAAGACCGCGAGTTGGTCCTACGACGATCTGCCCGGCCTGATCGCGCGGCACGTCGGCGCCACATCGCCGCAGACCCTGACCAGCTCGATCGGCGGGCACTGGCCCGCCGCGTTGCTCGACCGCATCGGGTCACAGATCGCTGCGGGGACCACGTCGGTGGCTCTGCTGATCGGCGGTGAATCCGCCGCCTCGACGCGGGCACTGTCGAAGTCGGGCCTCGATCCGGTCGGGCAGGGATGGCTCTGCGAGCCCGGCGGTCCGCCGGATTTCAGCACCGACGACCTCGGCAGCGACGACATGCGCCGGGCGAACGTCGTCGCGCCGACCCGCGTGTACCCGCTGTTCGAGAACCGGTTCGGCCACGAGCGTGGCCTCACCCCGCGGGAGGCCCTGCGTGAGTCGGCGACGATGTACGCGCGTTTCTCCGAGATCGCCGCCGGACATCCCGTGGCCTGGACGCCCACCGTCCGCTCGGCCGACGAGATCGCCACGGTCGGACCCCGCAACCGTTCGGTGAGCGACACCTATCCGTTGATGATGAACGCCATGCCGTTCGTCGATCAGGCCGCGGCCGTGGTGGTCTGCTCGCTCGCCGTGGCCCGGGAGCTCGGCGTGGCGGAGGACCGAGTGATCCATCTGTGGGGCGGGGCCGGTGCCACCGACACCCCCGACGTCGTCGCACGGGAGCACTTCGGGCACTCCCCCGCTCTGACGTCGGCGGTCGACCGGACCCTGAGCCGCGCCGGTATCAGCGGTCACGACGTCGGGATCGTCGACGCGTACAGCTGCTTCCCGATCGTGCCGAAACTGCTCCTGCGCGCACTCGATCTGCCGGATTCCGTGGTGCCGAGCGTGCTCGGCGGACACTGCTCGTTCGGCGGTCCCCTCAACAGCTATTCGTTGCACGCCGTCGCCGAGGTCACCCGACTCCTGCGGGCCGGCGATCCGGGCGCGGTGGCGATGGTGCATGCAAACGGTGGCTACCTCACCTACCAGCACACTGTGCTGCTCTCGCGCGACGCACATCCCGACGGCTACATCGGTGACCCGGACCACGTCCGCATCGAGTCCGCGGCACCGGAACTCGCGATCGACTACGCCGGCGACGCCGAGATCGTCACGGCCACCGTCGAATACGACCGCGATGGTGACCCGAGAATGGCGGTGATCATCGCCGAGACCGCGGACGGACGTCGGGTGGCCGGGCACACCGACGCGGTCGACGCAGCCGAACTACTCGGCCACACCGCCGGCGGGACACGCTCGCTCGTCGGCACCGCGATCGCAGTGACCGACCGTGACGGCCTGCTCGCCGTGACCATCCGAGAAGAGGCGCACACATGACCGCAGTCGTACTCACCGAGCAGCGGGGACACACCCTGCTCGTGACCATCAACCGCCCGAAGGCGGCCAACAGCATCAATGCCGAGGTCCACCAGCTCCTCGGGCAGGCCTGGGAAACAGCGCAATCGACCGACTCGATACGTGCGGTGGTGCTGACCGGCGCCGGTGAGGCGACGTTCTGCGCCGGGGCCGACCTGAAGGCCCTCGGCACCGCGGGCCCCGAGGGCATCACCCCGCCCGACACCGCGCACTGGGGTTTCGCCGGCGTCGTCCGACACCCGATCACCAAACCGATCATCTGCGCGGTGAACGGCAACGCGCTCGGGGGCGGCACCGAACTCGCCCTGACCGGCGACCTCGTGGTGGCCGCCGACACCGCCACGTTCGGTCTGCCCGAGGTGCGCCGCGGCCTCATCGCCGGAGCCGGCGGGGTGTTCCGGCTCGTCTCGGCCATCCCCCGGGCGATCGCGATGGAACTGCTGCTCACCGGAACGCCTCTGCCCGTCGCGGACGCCGCGCGGTGGGGTCTGGTCAACCGCGTCGTCCCGGCCGCCGACGTCGTCACGGCCGCACTGGAACTGGCCGACACCATCGCCGAATGCGCACCCCTGGCCGTGCAGGCGAGCAAGGTCGTCGCGCGCGGGATCGTCGACGGTGCGATCCCGTCGGAGTCGCAGGGGTGGGAGCAGACCGAGGAGGCACTGGCGCGGTTGACCGCCTCGTCGGACACCGTCGAGGGCATCGTCGCGTTCATGGAGAAGCGTGCCCCGGTGTGGACCGGCCGGTGAGGTCCTAGGCCGCAGGCGCCCCGAGGACCAGACCGGCCAGCGTCCGCACCCCGATCGCCAGGGCACGCTCGTCGAGGTCGAAGTTGGGTTGATGCAGATCCACCGGTGACCCCGCGCCACTCCAGACACCCAGGCGTCCCATGGCGCCGGGCACGTGTTCGAGGTACCACGAGAAGTCCTCGCCGCCACCGGACTGCGGGGTGTCGGCGACAGCGTCGTCCGAAATGGCCGCGACGCTGCTCCGCAGCATGGCGGTCGCCTCGATGTCGTTCACGACCGGCGGTACACCGCGGTGGTAGTTCAACTCGTACGGCACCGCCAAGGGGGCCAACAGGCCGCCGATGACCTCGCGGACGAGCGGCTCGAGCAACGCCCATGTCGCATGGTCGCCAGTGCGCACGGTGCCCTTGAGCCGCCCCTCCTGCGGGATCGCGTTGGCGGCGTTGCCCGCATGCGCGGCACCCCACACCATGACGGTGCCGGTGCGGGGGTCGATGCGCCGCGACAACACCGCGGGCAGCCCGGTGATGACGGTGCCCATCGCGTGGATGAGGTCGGCGGTGAGGTGCGGTCGCGAGGTGTGGCCACCGGGCGAGTGCAGCAGCAGGTCGACGTGGTCGGCGGCCGAGGTGATGGCCCCCTGCCGCAGACCCACCTTGCCGACCTCCAGCTTCGGGTCGCAGTGCAGCGCGAAGAACCGGGAGACCCCCTGGGTGACACCGGCTTCCACCGCGTCACGGGCACCACCCGGCATGACCTCCTCGGCCGGCTGGAACACCAACCGGACACCGACGGGCAGGTCGCCCGCCGAGGCCAGGATCTTCGCGACCGCGATCAGGATCGAGGTGTGCGCGTCGTGTCCACACGAGTGGGACACCCCGTCGACCGTCGAGGCGAACGGCAGCCCAGTCCGTTCGGCGATCGGCAATGCGTCCATGTCGGCCCGCAAGGCGATCACCGGGCCGGCCGGACCCAGGTCGCACACCACGCCGGTACCGAGAGGCAGTCGCTGCGGGGACAGTCCGGCGGCGGTGAGTTCGGCGAGCACGAAGTCGGTGGTGCGGAACTCCTGTCGCGACAGCTCCGGGTGCGCGTGCAGGTCGCGCCGCCAGCCGATGAGTTCGTCGCCGTGGCGCGCGAGCCAGTCATCGACGTGCCGCATCGCCTCCGGGCCCGATCTGATCGGGCTCACGAACCGTTGGCCGACGGAGTCGCCAGGTCGGTGAGCAGTGTGCGACGCAGGCCCTTCTTGATCACGGCCAGATTCGGTCCCGCGAACGGCACCCGGTCAGCGGCGACCGCACGGGCCGTCTGCATCAGGTCGTCGGCACCGACCGCCTGGTCGACGATGCCGAACTCGGCCGCCTCGACCGCGCCGTAGCGGCGTCCGGTGGTCATCGCCTCGGTCACCGTGGCGTTCGGGATGCGTTCACGCAGCAGCGAGGTCATGCCCACCGGGAACGGCATGCCGAGGACGACCTCGGGCAGCGACCAGTAGCCGCGCTCGGTCCGCATCACGCGGTGATCGGCGCACTGCGCCAACATCGCACCGGCGCCGAACGCGTGGCCGTTGATCGCGGCGACGGTGGCCACCGGCAGCGACAGGACGCGGGCGTAGAGCCCGTGGACGAGGTCGATGTACGGGTCGATCTTCGACGGGTCGGAGATCTGCGCGATCTCGAGCCCGTTGCTGAAGTACTTACCGGTGGCGGTGATGACCAGGGCGCCCGAGGGCTCTTTCTCGACGGTGTCGAGCAGGCCGTGCACGGTGCTCATCCAGGTGGAACCGAACCGGTTCTCCGGGTTGTCCGGATCCAGCTCGGCACCCTCGGCGCCCAGGTAGAGCTCCCACACGGCATCGGTACGACTCAGATACGGCATCGCACGACCATATCGTGTGCACCAGAGCGGGCTCAGGTCGTGCGCACCGTTGGGATCGCTCTACCCTTTTCTCCATGAGCCGGCCGAACCCCGTCACCGATCCGACCGTCGACGCCGAGGCCGCGGCGGCTGCTGCGGCCGCGATGATCGGCGAACGCACCGGCGTCGCCGCACACGACGTCGCGGTGGTGCTCGGATCGGGGTGGGCACCGGCCGCCGAGACCCTGGGCAGCGCGTCGACGACGATCCCGATGGCCGAGCTCCCCGGTTTCACCCCTCCCAGCGCGGCCGGTCACGCCGGTGTCGTGCACTCGGTCCCCATCGGGACGCGGCGCGTGTTGGTGCTGCTCGGGCGCACCCACGCCTACGAGGGCAATCCCCTTGCGCGCGTGGTGCACGCCGTTCGCACCGCGGCGGCCGCGGGTGTGCACACGGTGATCCTCACCAACGCCGCGGGCGGTCTACGCGATGGCATGTCGGTCGGCCAGCCGGTCCTGATCAGCGATCACCTCAATCTCACCGCGCGGTCGCCGCTGGAGGGCGCGCAGTTCGTCGACATGGTCGATGCATACACACCGCGTCTGCGCGACATCGCCCGTTCGGTGAGCCCCGACCTCGCCGAAGGTGTGTACGCGGGGCTGCCCGGTCCGCACTACGAGACGCCGGCCGAGATCCGGATGCTGCGCACCCTGGGGGCCGACCTGGTCGGGATGTCCACCGTGCACGAGACCATCGCCGCACGGGCAGCCGGACTCGACGTGCTGGGGATGTCGCTGGTCACCAACCTGGCCGCCGGCATCACCGGCGAACCCCTCGATCACACCGAGGTCCTCGAGGTGGGACGCAACTCGGCCGGCGCGATGGGGGCACTACTGGCCCAGGTCATCGAGGGGCTGTGACCCGATTGCGTTTCGGCACCGCGGGACTGCGCGGTCGGGTCGGTCCCGGTGCCGATGAGATGAACGTCGAGGTCGTCGGGCGCACCACCGCCGCGCTGGCGCAGTGGCTGCTCTCCCACGGGCACCGTGGCGCGACCGTGGTCGTCGGACGCGACGCCCGGCACGGATCGGCGGAGTTCTTCGCCACCACGGTCACCGAACTCGGGGCCGCGGGCTTCGATGTCGTGGCGTTGGACTCCCCGTTGCCGACCCCGGTGCTCGCGTTCACCACCCGCGAACTCGGCGCGGCGGCCGGGGTGATGATCACCGCATCGCACAACCCGCCCGCCGACAACGGCTACAAGGTGTACCTCGACGGTGGGGCCCAACTCATCCCGCCCGCCGACGCCGAGATCGAGGAGCTCGTCGACGCCGACGCGGCCCCGCCGCCTGATCCCGCCCCCACCGCGCCGCACCCCGATCCCCGCGCCACCGCGGCCCCGGATCGCTATCTCGCCCGCATCGCGACCCGGCTGGGGACCCGCCACTCCTCGGTACGGATCGCGCTGACCCCCATGCACGGTGTCGGGGGCGATCTTGCGCTGCGTGCACTCGCCGCCGCCGGTTTCGCGGACGTCGTGGTGGTCGACGAGCAGTTCGCCCCCGACCCGGACTTCCCCACCGTCGCCTTCCCCAACCCGGAGGAACCCGGGGCGTCGGATCTGCTTCTCGCACTGGCCCAGCGGCGCGGCGCCGACATCGCGATCGCGCTCGATCCCGACGCCGACCGGTGTGCGGTCGGTGCCGTCGTCGACGGCCGCTGGCGGATGCTGACCGGGGACGAGACCGGGGCGTTGCTCGGATCGGCCGTGCTCGCCGAGGCCGACCCCGGCGTCGAGCCCTCCGTCGAGCCCCTCGTCGCCAGCACCATTGTCTCGGGCAGCATGTTGGCCGAGATCGCCGCGGCCGCGGGCGCGCGACACGTGCGAACCCTCACCGGATTCAAGTGGCTGGTGCGGGCCGGCGACGGCCTGCGGTACGCCTATGAGGAGGCCATCGGCCACTGCGTCGACCCGGATGCAGTGCGCGACAAGGACGGAATCAGTGCCGCGGTCGCGCTGGCGATCCTCGCGCACGATCGTGTGGCCGCGGGCGGCGGTCTCGGCGACGCCCTCGACGACCTCTTCATCCACCACGGCGTGCACCGCACCGGGCAGGTCGCCATCCGGGCCGAGCGCCTGTCCGACATCGCCGACACCATGGCCCGACTCCGCGCCACGCCGCCGACGACGTTGGCGGGTGTGGCCGTCGACATGAGCGACCACGCCACGCGGTCCGACGAACTGCGGACCGACGCCGTCGCGTTCACCGGGTCGTCGGATGGTGCCCGGATCCGTCTCGTCGCCCGACCGTCCGGTACCGAACCCAAGCTGAAGTTCTACCTCGAGGTGGCACTCACGCCGACCGACCTGGACCATCTGCGGGCGCACAAGGATCGGGCCGACACGGTGCTCGACCAGCTCCGGGACGAGGCGGGACAACTCGCGGGAGGTGGGTCATGATCGAGGCCGAGGCGTCGACGGTGGTCTCGGCATCCGGGATCGACGTGGTCCGCGGCGGGCGATTCCTGTTGCGCGACATCAGCCTGCAGGTGGCCGCCGGGGAACACTGGGCGCTGCTCGGCCCCAACGGGGCGGGCAAGTCGACGCTGCTGCACATCCTCGGGGCGTTCGGTCACCCGACGAGTGGCACCGTCGACGTATTGGGCAATCGTCTGGGCCGGGTCGACATGCGTGAACTACGCACCCACATCGGCCACGTCGACCCCCGACACCGACTCGATCTGCCGCTCCCCGCCCACGAAGTGGTCCTGACCGGGCTCACGAACACACCGGAACTCGACGCCCGACGCACCTACACCGCCACAGAGCACCGTCATGCCGACGAGCTGCTGGACGTGCTCGGCATGGGCGATCGCCGATCGCTGGTGTGGACGACGATGAGTCAGGGCGAACGCGGTCGGGCCCTCGTGGCGCGTGCCCTGATGGCGCGCCCGTCCCTACTGCTGCTCGACGAGCCAGCCACCGGCCTCGATCTGGCCGCGCGCGAACAGTTGCTGATCGGCATCGATCAGCTGCGCTCGGAGGTCAGCGATCTCGCGAGCATCCTGGTCACGCACCATCTCGAGGACCTCCCCGCCAGCACGACGCACGCGCTGCTGCTCCGCGACGGCGTGGCCACGGCTCAGGGTCCGGTCGACGAGGCGCTCACCTCGGAGTCGATCAGCGACTGCTTCCGACATCCGGTGGTGCTGCGCCGTGACGGGGGCCGATGGTCGGCGATGTCGTCGGCCGGGCGGGCCTGAGGGACCGCTCAGCGAGGACCGAACTGGCGGTCACCCGCGTCGCCGAGGCCCGGGACGATGTAGGCGTTGTCGTTGAGTCCGTCGTCGACGGCCGCGGTCACCAACCGGACCGGGTGTCCCGATTCGGCCAGCGCGCTCACGCCCTCGGGCGCGGCGACCACGCAGACCGCAGTGATGTCGACGGCACCGCGACCGACGAGCAGCTCGATCGTGTGCAGCATCGATCCGCCCGTCGCCAGCATGGGATCGAGCACGAACACCGGTGTACGCGACAGGTCGTCGGGAAGCGACTCCAGGTACGGCACCGGCTGGTGGGTCTGCTCGTCACGTGCGATCCCGACGAAACCGACGTTGGACTCGGGGACCATCGCGTGTGCCTGCTCCACCATCCCCAGGCCGGCGCGCAGCACCGGCACCAGCAACGGCGGGTTCGCCAGTTTCGCGCCGGTCATCGTCGCGACCGGGGTGGTGATCTCCACATCGGCGACCGGCGCGCCGGACAGCGCCTCGTAGATCAGCATCTGGGTGAGGTCGGCGAGCGCGCCGCGGAACGACGCGTTGTCGGTGCGTTCGTCTCGCAGCGTCGTCAGTCGTGCTCGTGCCAGCGGGTGATCGACGACGGTGACATCCATGGGGTGATCGTAATGGTCGGAACCGTCCGGGCGCGCGCACCGTCGAACCACCCATGAACCCCATCTCGGTCGATCCGACCACCCTCACCTCCGTGGCCGCCACCCACGCCACGGTCGCCTCCGACATCGACTCGGTGGTGTCGCACGCCGATCTCGACGCCATCGCGCTCGGTGTCGTATTCGGCATCATCGGAACGGATTTCGCGGTCGCCGCACAGTCGGCCACCCACCGGTACCGCGAACAGGTCTCGGCGGTGGCCCGGGAGTCCCACCGGATCACCCGCGACGTCGGTGCCGCCGCCACGGCGTATCGCACCACCGACCAGGACGCGGGTACCGGCATCGCGGCCACCGCATGACGCCAATCGATGCGCTCGCAGCCCCCATCCGGTCACTGCTCGACTCGGTGGGGACCGGGGCGACCTCGGCCACCGACCCGTCGGTGTCGGTGCGCGAGACAACCGCCGAGCTCGAGCGAACCGACGCGCGATTGCGCCATGCACTCGATGCCGCGATCCGCGACTGGGAGTCGACGGCCGGAGACGACGCGCAGACGACACTGGGTCGCCATCGCTCGCAGACGAGACACGCCGCCAAGGACGGCACCAGCTTGACGTCGGTGATCGAGCAGGCGGCACAGTCGGTACGGCGGGCCGCGGTCGAGCTCCGCGGCATCCTCGACTCGTTCGTCGCCGCGGCGGATGCGATGGGTCCCGCGCTGTACACGCCGACCGGCGTCGCGATGATCCTGCCCGTGGCCGCCGACCACCTGCGGCGCGCGGTGGCCGTCGTCGAGCGCACCCGGGCCGACCTCGACGGCCAGTCGCGTCGACTGCAGACCATCGGGAGAACCATCACCCCCGGCGATCCACACAGGGTCGCCGTCGTCGGCGCCGTCAGGACGCACGCGGCCTCGGCCGGCCCGCCGACTCCCGGCGCGATCCCGATCACCCTGCCGGACGGCTCGGTCGCCTACGCCCCGAACCGACGAGCGGCCACCGCGGTGCGCGCCGCGCTCGCGCAGCAGGGTGTCCCCTACGTCTGGGGCGGTACGACACCCGGGCGAGGTCTGGACTGCAGTGCCCTCACCCAGTACGCGTATCGGCGAGCCGGAGTGGAGCTGCCGCGGCTCGCCCAGGACCAGGACACCGCGGGCTACCGCGTCGATCGGGGCGAGCTGCTGCCCGGCGACCTCGCGGTGTGGTCCGGACACGTCGCGATGTACGTCGGCAACGACCAGATGGTCGAAGCGGGCAACCCGGTCCAGGTGTCACCGGTGCGCACGAACAACCTCAACCAGGCCTTCGAGGGCTTCTATCGTCCCCGCTGACACCGTTGGAAAGGCCCCGACCAGGGCCACTGGCCCGCTCACAGAACCAATGATTAGGCTTCATCCCCATGGCCGGAGACATCGTACCGATCGAGCTCGGATTGACCGACGGAAACGCGTTCACCCTCTGGGCGCCCCGTTGGCGCGAGGGCGACGACGAATGGGAGGCCTTCCTCGGCCTCGACGAAGATCTCTACGGGTTCCCCGGCGTCGCCGAACTCGTCGCGTTCATCCGTAACAACGACGACAACGACCTCGTCGAGCACCCGGCCTGGGAAACCGTGGTCGGTCTCAAGGCCGAGGAGCTGGTGCCGGCGCAGGACAAGTCCTATGACCTGATCGGTGTGCCCGAGCTTGCCTCGGAGGAGCCGACGCCCGAGGTCATCGCCGAGCTCGAAGACGTCCTGGAGATCGTCCGCATCATCGGTGAGGTCTGCGAGTTGACCACCGTCACCAAGTTTTTCAACGGGAACCCGATCCTCGGCGCGGTCACCACCGGCACGCGGAACTTCGTCGGCAAAGAGGGACAGGAGCTGTGGGGACGCATCGGCGGCCTCATCGACAAGCACTGGGATGACGTGGTCGACGCGATCGACGACGTCATCAGCAGCCCCGACGTCGACGCCACCGCGGTCACGACCGCGGAGGCCGAGTTGGAGGCCGCCGCGAGCGCCGAGGACGAGGACGAGCCCGATGACGACGACATCGAGATCGTCGGCACCGGAGCAGAGTCCACGGCGACCGACGACGACACCGAGGACGACGAATCCGACGAGGAGGAGGACGACGACGACCTCGAGGACGACTTCTGGGCCGGTGTCGGCATCGATCCCATCCGGATCGTCACCGACGCCGCCGAATACCTCACCCTCCGGTGCTACCTCGGCGACGACCCGATCTTCCTGGGCCGCAACGGGAAGATCTTCGTCTTCACCTCCGAGCGTGCGCTGACCCGCTACCTCGCCGACAACGACGACCATGAACTGTCCGAGGTGAGCACGTTCTCCGAGGTGCAGGTCGCGGCCACCGACGGGTCGCTCGAGGTCGACGTGTTCGACGAGAACGTCTACGTCTTCCCGGGCCTGGCCGCCGACATCGCCGACGGACCGCGCCGCATCGACCGCAAGCAGTTGGAGCTCGCCGTCGAGTTGCTCAACGACGCGGCCGATTTCGCCGACGACGACTCGGTGAGCGAGGCCCTCGGGTCGACGACCCCGCTGGGCTTCTTCGTCAGCTACGCCGTCAACCCGGATCCCAAGCGCCTCGCTCCGAGCGGCCCGTTCGACAACGAATCAGAGGCGTGGCGCGCGCTCGTCCACGAGCTCGAGGGTCGTCTGACCAAGAAGTAGGTCCGCGTCAGCCGATCAGGACGGCGTATCCCGGCTTGATCACATCGTCGATGAGCGCGAGCCGCTCGTCGAAGTGCACGAAGGCCGACTTCATCGCGTTGACCGTGAAGCGTTCGAAATCGGCCCAGCCGTAGCCGAACTGGTCGTGCAGCGTGATGAACTCCTTGCTCATCGACGTGTCGCTCATCAGGCGGTTGTCGGTGTTCACCGTCACCCGGAAGCGCAACCGTGCCAGCACGTTGAACGGGTGATCGGCGATGCTCGCCACCGCACCGGTCTGCACGTTCGAGCTCGGGCAGAGCTCCAGTGGGATCCGCTTGTCCCGCACGTAGTTCGCGACATCGCCGAGTTCGGCGCCTGCAAAGGTGTGCGCCGCGAGGTCGGAACCCGCGGGCAGGGAGATGTCGTCGATGACCCGCACGCCGTGACCGAGCCGGTCGGTGCCGCAGAAGCTGATGGCCTCATGGATCGACGGGAGCCCGAAGGCCTCGCCCGCGTGGATGGTGAACGGCGCGTTGTTGGCGCGCATGTACTCGAAGGCGTCGAGGTGGCGGCTCGGCGGGTACCCGGCCTCGGCGCCGGCGATGTCGAAGCCGACCACGCCGCGATGTCGGAACCGAACGGCCAACTCGGCGATCTCGCGCGAGCGGGCCGCATGCCGCATCGCCGTCACCAGGCAGCGCATCACGATCGTCCGACCCGCGTCCGCGGCGGCGGCCACGCCCTCGGCGAAGCCGTCGAGGACTGCCTCGACCACCTCGTCGAGCGACAGCCCGGCGGTGAGGTGCTGTTCGGGAGCGAAGCGCACCTCCGCGTAGACGACACCGTCGTCGGCGAGGTCCTCGGCACACTCGCGGGCCACCCGCGCGAGAGCGGCCGCGGTCTGCATGACCGCCACCGTGTGGGTGAACGTCTCGAGGTAGCGGACCAGGGAGCCGCTGTCGGCCGACTCCCGGAACCAGCGGGCCAGCGACTCGGCGTCGTCTGCGGGCAGGTCGCCGTAACCGACCTCGTGAGCGAGGTCGAGGACGGTCGCCGGACGCAGTCCGCCGTCGAGATGGTCGTGCAGCAACACTTTCGGCGCCAGTCGGAGTGCACCGGGATCGAGGGGCGCCACGGCGCGGAGATCGTTCATGATCCGACGGTAACGCGATCGATCACCAGAGGCCCCGCCAGATCGCTCACACCGTCGTGCGCGTCGGCGACGGTGACCGCGTCTCTCAGCGCTTCCCGCGCCGCGGCAAACCGCTCGGGGGTCCGGGTCGACAGGGTGAACAGCGGATCGCCGGCACGAACGCGATCACCGGGACGGGCGTGCCAGCGCACCCCGGCCTCATGTTGGACGGCCTCGCCCTGCCGAGCGCGACCGGCACCGAGTCGCCAGGCGGCCACCCCGACACCCATCGCGTCGAGTCGCGTGAGCACGCCGTCGTTCTCGACGGTGATGACGTCCTCGTGCTCGGCCCGGGGCAACGGCGCATCCGGGTCGCCACCCTGGGCGGTGATCATCGCCCGCCAGGTGTCCATCGCGCGGCCGTTGGCCAGATTGGTCGCGGGGTCGGCGTCGACGCCCCCGGCAGCGAGCATCTCCGCCGCCAACGCGAGCGTCAGTTCGACGACGTCGTCCGGGCCGCCGCCGGCGAGGACCTCCACCGACTCCGCCACCTCGATGGCGTTGCCGGCGGTGTGTCCCAACGGGGTCGACATCGCGGTCAGCAGCGCGACGGTCTGCACGCCCGCGTCGGCACCGAGCGCGACCATGGTCTCGGCCAGCTCTCGCGCGTCGTCGATCGACTTCATGAACGCACCGCCGCCGACCTTCACGTCGAGCACCAACGCCGCGGTGCCCTCGGCGATCTTCTTGCTCATGATCGACGACGCGATCAGGGGGATCGACTCCACGGTCGCGGTGACGTCGCGCAGCGCGTAGAGCCGCTTGTCGGCGGGGGCCAGACCCGACCCCGCGGCGCAGACGACCGCCCCTACGTCGGCGAGCTGGGTCATCATCTCGGCGGAGGTGACGTCGGCACGCCACCCCGGGATCGACTCGAGTTTGTCCAGAGTGCCGCCGGTGTGGCCGAGTCCGCGACCGGAGAGCTGCGGCACCGCGAGTCCGTACGAGGCGACCAACGGGGCGAGTGGGAGCGTGATCTTGTCCCCGACACCGCCGGTGGAGTGTTTGTCGACCGTGCGCAGTCCTCGGCCGTCCCGCCGCAACGCACCGAAGTCCATTCGTTCGCCGGAGTTGATCATCGCCTGTGTCCAGCGGGCGATCTCACGACGATCCATCCCTCGCAGGAAGATCGCCATGGTCAGGGCCGACATCTGCTCGTCGGCCACGGCACCGGTGGTGAAGGCGTCGACCACCCAGTCGATCTGCTCATCGGTGAGGGCGTGGCCGTCCCGCTTGGAGGCGATCACCGAGACCGCGTCGTGGGTGCTCACGCGTCGAGTCCCCGGGCGGCGGCGATGTCGTCGGGACCGAACGCGTGCGGCAGGAGATCGGACAGCGGGAGCGGACCGTCGCGGTGGTCGACGAGCAACGCCGCCCCGCCGTGCTCGAGCAGAATCTGCCGACACCGGCCGCACGGCATCAGGGCGAGGCCCCGCCGATCGGTCACCGACAGGGCGATCAGACGCCCCCCGCCGGTACGTCGCAGGTCCCCTGCCAGCGAACACTCCGCGCACAGGCCGAGACCGTATGAGACATTCTCCACATTGCATCCGAGGACTATCCGTCCGTCGTCGACCAGGGCGGCGGCGCCCACCGGGAAATCCGAATAGGGCGCATACGCGTGGGCCATGATCTCTGTTGCCTTGCTGCGCAACAGATCCCAGTCGATCGAGGGCGACATCCCGGCGTCTCCTCCCGCGCGGGGATCCGACGACTCCCGCACTGAGCTGCGATGGAAGTGATGTAAGGCAAACCTAATTCGCGAGAATCGCGACCGAGCGAGAACTCGGGCCGGTTCTTGCAACGCTCAGCATAGGTTTAAAGTCGTTGGGGTAGGCATGTCCGAGCCGGGAGAACGCTGGCTCACCGCATCCATCGACGTTGTTGGAGGCCCTTCCCTGATGAGTACTCAAACCGAGGTCGCGCCAGATCCGGTGCGCCGCCGTTCCCTGTATCGCGGGGACCCGGGAATGTGGTCGTGGGTCCTCCACCGCATCACCGGCGTGTCGATCTTCTTCTTCCTCTTCGTGCACGTCCTGGACACCGCGATGATCCGCGTCAACCCGGACACCTACGACAAGATCATCGACACGTACAAGACGCCGATCATCGGCCTGATGGAGATCGGTCTCGTCGCCTGTGTGCTGTACCACGCACTCAACGGCGTGCGGATCATCCTCATCGACTTCTGGTCGAAGGGTCCCAAGTACCAGCGTCAGATGCTCTGGACCATTCTCAGCGTCTTCGTGATCGTCTTCGCCGCAGGCGCGATCCGGATGCTCCAGCTCCTGATCCACAACCTGTAAGGGCTCCGGACATGACGACTTCGCAAGCACCCAACATCGCCAAAACAGTTGGCACCGCTCACGACCGCCCGGCGAGCCTGGACAACCCGCGTTCGCCGCGTCGCCCCAAGGGCGGCAACTTCGAGAAGAACGCATGGCTGTTCATGCGCTTCTCCGGACTCGCGCTGATCATCCTCACGCTGGGCCACATGACGATCATGCTGACCCTCGACAACGGCGTGCACCGGATCGACTCGGCCTTCGTCGCACAGCGCTGGGGACAGCCGTTCTGGCAGATCTGGGACCTGTCCATGCTCTGGCTCGCCCAGCTGCACGGCGGCAACGGCGTGCGCACCGTGATCGCGGACTACTCCCGCAAGGACTCCACGCGCTTCTGGCTCAACGTGGTTCTCGCGCTGTCGATGATCCTCACCGTGGGGCTCGGCACGTACGCAATCCTCACCTTCAACGTGTAGTTCGACCACGCCCACCAGGCTCGCAAGGAGACATCACATGCAGGAACATCGTTACGACGTGTTGATCGTCGGCGCCGGTGGAGCGGGGATGCGCGCGGCCATCGAGGCCGGCCCCCGTGCCCGTACCGCCGTGCTCACCAAGCTCTACCCCACCCGTAGCCACACCGGCGCGGCTCAGGGCGGCATGTGCGCCGCACTGGCCAACGTCGAGGAGGACAACTGGGAGTGGCACACCTTCGACACCGTCAAGGGCGGCGACTACCTCGCCGACCAGGACGCCGTGGAGATCATGTGCAAGGAGGCGATCGACGCCGTCCTCGACCTCGAGAAGATGGGGCTGCCGTTCAACCGCACCCCCGAGGGCAAGATCGACCAGCGCCGCTTCGGCGGGCACACGCGTGACCACGGCAAGAGCCCGGTCCGCCGCGCCTGTTACGCCGCCGACCGCACCGGCCACATGATCCTGCAGACGCTGTACCAGAACTGCGTCAAGCACGACGTGGAGTTCTTCAACGAGTTCTACGCGCTCGACCTGTGCCTGAGCGAGAACGAGGCCGGCGAGAAGGTCGCCACCGGCATCGTGGCCTACGAGCTCGCCACCGGTGAGATCCACGTCTTCCACGCCAAGTCGATCGTCTTCGCGACCGGCGGCTCGGGACGCATGTTCAAGACCACCTCGAACGCGCACACCCTGACCGGCGACGGCATGGGCATCGTGTTCCGCAAGGGCCTGCCGCTCGAGGACATGGAGTTCCACCAGTTCCACCCGACCGGTCTGGCCGGCCTGGGCATCCTGATCTCCGAGGCCGTCCGCGGCGAGGGCGGGATCCTGCGCAACGCCGACGGTGAACGCTTCATGGAGCGCTACGCCCCGACCATCAAGGACCTGGCGCCACGCGACATCGTCGCCCGGTCGATGGTGCTCGAGGTGCTCGAGGGCCGCGGCGCCGGACCGAACAAGGACTACGTCTACATCGACGTGACCCACCTCGGCGCCGAGGTGCTCGAGGAGAAGCTCCCCGACATCACCGAGTTCGCCCGTACCTACCTCGGTGTCGACCCGGTGACCGAGTACGTGCCGGTGTTCCCCACCTGCCACTACGTCATGGGCGGCATCCCCACCAACATCCACGGTGAGGTCCTCGCCGACGCCGACACGGTCGTCAAGGGTCTCTACGCCGCCGGTGAGTGTGCCTGCGTCTCGGTGCACGGCTCGAACCGCCTCGGCACCAACTCGCTGCTCGACATCAACGTGTTCGGCCGTCGCGCCGGCATCGCTGCCGCCGACTACGCGACCTCGGCCGAGTTCGTCGACCTGCCCGAGACCCCCACCAAGATGGTCGACGAGTGGCTCGAGCTGGTGCTCTCCGAGCACGGCCACGAGCGTGTCGCCGACATCCGCACCGAGCTGCAGGCGTCGATGGACGCCAACGCGTCGGTGTTCCGCACCGAGGAGACCCTCAAGCAGGCCCTCACCGATGTGCACGCTCTCAAGGAGCGCTACAACCACATCCGGGTGCACGACAAGGGGACGCGGTTCAACAGCGATCTCCTCGAGGCCATCGAGCTCGGCTTCCTCCTGGAGATGGCGGAGGTGACCGTGGTGGGCGCACTCAACCGCAAGGAGTCGCGCGGCGGACACGCCCGCGAGGACTACCCCGACCGCGACGACACCAACTACATGCGGCACACGATGGCGTACAAGAAGGGCAACGAGCTCCTCTCGGACATCGAACTGGGCTGGAAGCCCGTCGTGCAGACCCGCTACGAGCCGATGGAGCGTAAGTACTGATGACCACCGCCCCCGACATCGCACGTGACCCGCGGACCGACGATCCGCCGTTGCCCCCCGTCCCCGACGAGGCGACGATGGTCACGCTCAAGATCTCCCGGTTCAACCCCGAGGAGCCCGACGCGCAGGGCTGGGAGAGCTTCCGCGTCCCCGCTCTGGAGACCGACCGGCTCCTGAACCTGCTGCTGTACGTCAAGGGCTACCTCGACGGCACGCTGACCTTCCGTCGCAGCTGCGCCCACGGCGTCTGCGGCAGTGACGCGATGCGCGTCAACGGCGTCAACCGTCTGGCCTGCAAGCTGCTGATGAAGGACCTGCTGCCCAAGAACAAGGACGGCTCGTTCAAGGACAAAGAGGTCACCATCACGGTGGAGCCGATCAAGGGTCTCCCCGTGGAGAAGGATCTCGTCGTCGACATGGAGCCGTTCTTCGACGCGTACCGCAAGGTCAAGCCGTTCCTGATGACCAGCGGCAACGAGCCGACGCGTGAGCGCATCCAGAGCCAGACCGACCGCGCCCGGTTCGACGACACCACCAAGTGCATCCTGTGTGCGTGCTGCACCACGAGTTGCCCGGTGTTCTGGAACGAGGGCAGCTACTTCGGTCCCGCGGCCATCGTCAACGCGCACCGGTTCATCTTCGACAGCCGCGACGAGGGTGCCGCCGAGCGTCTCGACATCCTCAACGAGGTCGACGGTGTGTGGCGCTGCCGCACCACCTTCAACTGCACCGACGCGTGCCCCCGCGGCATCCAGGTCACGCAGGCCATCCAGGAGGTCAAGCGCGCGCTGATGTTCTCGCGCTAGACCGCACCGACAGCTCGACACGAGACGCCGTGGGACATCAGTCCCGCGGCGTCTTCTCGTCGTCCTGGTCGAATCGGACCACGATCTGCTCGAACCCCTTGGCGCGCTGCGCTTTCGCCTGCTGTGTGTAGGCCCGACGGTCCCCCTTGGTGAGGTCGACAGCGTCGGTGAACGGGGTGAGCAGGGCGCGAGGGAAGAGCTGGTTGACCCACACCGCGTTGATCTCGGCGCAGAACACCACCGCCGCAGAGGTCAGGTAGAGGAAGGCCAGCAGGCCGAGGACGACGGCGAAGACACTGTTGGTCGCGCTGGCGTTGCGGACCACACCGCCGACGTACACCGCGCCGAACGTCTGGAGCAGCTGCCAGGCCACCGCCATCACGATGGCGCCGGGCGCGACGTCGCGCAGTCGCAGCGAACGCGCGGTCCCGATCCGGTAGCCCTGCGAGAAGATGAACGCGTTCAGCACAACCGCGGCGACGGTCAGCCCCCCGGTCGACCATGCGCCCAGGGAATCGAAGAAGTTGCCCAGCAGCGACAACGCCGTGGTCGCGGCCAGGGCCATCACCAACACGACCACCAGCCGCAGGCTGTGCAGCCGCGACAGCAACGGGTTGGGGCGCGAGTTGCGCGGCACCGCCCAGATGACGTTCATCGCGTTCTGGGCGGCCTGTCCGATGCCGGACGCGCCGTAGAGCGCCACGATCACACCGATGACGACGCCGGCGGTGCCGCCGCCGAGTTGCCGGGGCTGACCGAGTTGGTCACCGATGATGGGGAACTCCCCCAACGCCGAATCCAGGAGGTTGGCCTGCATGGCCGGGTCGTCGGCGAGCAGGAACCCGAGGATCGTCGTCACCAGCAGCAGGATCGGGAACAGCGACAGGAACGCGTAGTAGGTGATCAACGCGGCGAGATACCCGCCCTGGTCGTCGATGAACTTGTAGATCACGCCGATCACGTAACCGACGGCGCGATTGCGTCGTTGCAGCGCATCGACGCGGGCCACCATCTGTACAACGCTAGTACACCGACCTCACAGCCTCGCGAGGGGAAACCTGCCAGGGTCGATGCCTACGCTCGCGGCTTGTGAGGACATCCCGAACGGTGCGGGCGATCGCCGCCGGCGCCGCGCTGTGCGTCGCCGTCGCCTGCGCCCCCGCGCCGGGTGACGTGATCGACGACGCGTCGGTGGCGATCCCCGGTGTCGCGGCCACCCCGCCGATGGGGTGGAACAGCTGGAACGCGTTCGGGTGTGACATCGACGAGACGACCATCCGGTCCCAGGCCGACGCGCTGGTCTCGTCCGGCCTGGCCGCGGCCGGATACCGGTACGTGGTTGTCGACGACTGCTGGTACTCGCCGCAGCGCGCCGCCGACGGCACCCTGACGGCGTCGTCGCAACGGTTTCCCTCCGGCATGGCCGCACTCGGCCGCTACCTTCACGCACGCGGTCTGCGGTTCGGGATCTATGCAGGCGCGAGCGAGCAGACGTGCGCCCAACTCTCGGGCACCTACCCGGGACGGACCGGGAGCGCCGGTCACGAGACGACCGACGCGCGGACGTTCGCGTCGTGGGGCGTGGACTACGTCAAATACGACTGGTGCTCGGCGAACTCCGATCTCGACGATCAGAAGGAGGCTTTCACAGCGATGCGTGACGCCATCCGGGCGACGGGACGGCCGATGGTCTAC
Organism: Williamsia phyllosphaerae; assembly: GCF_014635305.1. NCBI lineage: Bacteria > Bacillati > Actinomycetota > Actinomycetes > Mycobacteriales > Nocardiaceae > Williamsia > Williamsia phyllosphaerae. Next base: position 160,260 of record NZ_BMCS01000002.1, read on the forward strand.
AGCATCAATCCCAACAGCGGCGTGACGAGCGACGACGGGGTGCCCGGGGCGCGCCACGACTGGGGCGGTGTCGCGACCATGACCCGATTGACCAACGACATCAGTCCGCAGTGGACCACCGACTCCGGGTCGAACGGATATCAGGGCATCGCCGACATCATCGACGCGTCCGCCGACGCCACCGCACGGGTGTCGGCCGGACGGTGGACCGATCTCGACATGCTCGAGATCGGTGTCGGGACGAGTCTGACCGCCGCGCAACAACGCTCACATCTGGCCCTGTGGGCGATGATGGCCGCACCCCTGGTGGCGGGCAACGACCTGACCGTCATGGATTCCGCGACCGCGGCGCTGCTGCGCACACCGGGTGTCCTGGCGATCGATCAGGACCGGGCCGCGCGCCCGGCGACGGCGGTGACCGCCGACGGCACCGTGCGCACCCGCGAGCTGTCCGGTGGACGACGGGCGGTGTCGCTGAGCAATCGGGGCGCCACGGCCACGACGATGTCGTTCACGCCGGGGACGGGTGTACCGGTCCACGACGTGTGGACCGGTACGAGCGTCCCGGTCGGGTCCGACGGGACGGTGCGGGTCACCGTCGCGCCCGACGACACCGCGCTGTTCGAGACGACGTCGGGCGGCTCGGGTCAGTAGTGGTAGGTGTCCGACGGCGCCGGGATGTGATCGGGATCGTCGTGGTCGGGGTGGATCTCGATGCCGTACGAGCGGGCGAGGTCGATGATCTTCGTGGCCCGCGCGATACGCGGGAGATCTGACCCGTTGCGGATCTCGCCGCCGTCACGTTCGAACTCGGTGAAGAACTCACGCGCCCAGGCGATCTCCTCCTGCGAGGGTGAGAGACCCTCGTTGACCGCGGCGCACTGGTCCGGGGCGAGACAGATCTTGCCGGTCATACCGAACTCGGAGCTCACCGCGGTCGCCTCGCTGAGCTTGAGCGCCGAGGAGCCGACGGTGGGTCCGTCGATCGCACTGGGCAGATGTGCTGCCTTGGCGGCGATGGTGAACCGCGAGCGGGCGTACGCCAGCGTGGCGGGCTGGTCGCCGAAGCCGGTGTCGCGGCGGAAGTCGCCGATACCGAACGCGAGACGGAACGTTCCTTTCGCCGCGGCGATCTCGCTGATGCGCTCCAGCCCACGCGCGGTCTCGACGAGGGCGACGATGCGCACCCCGGGGAGTTTCTTGGCGGTCTCGGTGACGTGGTCGACCGACTCCACCATCGCCAACATCACCCCGCCGACGGTGGCGCCGCTCTCCCCCACGGCACGCAGGGCGTCGAGATCGTCGGCCCACCACGGCGTGCCGAAGCCGTTGACGCGGACCCAGTCCGAGTTGCCCGCGGCGATCCATTCGATGACGTTGTCGCGGGCGGAGACCTTGTCCTTCGGGGCGACGGCGTCCTCGATGTCGAGGACGACGATGTCGGCCCTGGAGTGCGCGGCCGCCTGGAAACGGTCGGCCGACACACCGTTGACCAGGAGCCAGCTACGGGCGAGCACGGGGTCGATGCGTGAGCCGATATCCTCGGCATCGACATCGCTGTCGGTTTTCGGTGGCGGGTTCATCGCCGACCATCGTCTCCCACCGGGACGGCCAGGGCAATCGAAGGGGCGTCGAACGTGACAGAGCGAGAGCCGCGCTCGGAGCGGGAGCTCACCGCCGCCGACTACCCGGTGCAGTGGCCGGTGACGACCCGGTGGGCCGACAACGACATGTACGGCCACCTCAACAACGCCGTGTACTACCAGCTCTTCGATACCGCGATCAACGGGTGGATCATCGGCGCGACCGGAATCGATCCGATCAGCGCGCCCGCGCAGGGTGTCGTCGTCCAATCCGGCTGCAAGTACTTCCGTTCCGTCGAGTTCCCTCACGCTCTCACGGTCGGGATCCGCGTCTCGCGGCTGGGGAACTCCAGCGTCACCTACGATCTGGGCCTCGTCGACGCCGAGGGGGACGACGCCACGATCGCCGCCCGGGGCAGCTGGGTGCACGTCTACGTCGACACCGACACCCGACGCCCGGTCGCCATCCCCGAACCGATCCGCAACCTGCTCACGGGAGCAGAGACCGAGGCCCCGTCATGAAGATCGATGCAGCCGTCCTGGTCGAGTCCGGCCGGACCCGTCCCTACGCCGAGTCCGAACCGCTCGTCGTCACCGCCCTCGAGCTCGACGAGCCGGGACCCGGGGAGATCGGGGTCCGGATCGAGGCCGCGGGCGTCTGCCACTCCGACCTGTCGGTCGTCGACGGCAACCGTCCCCGCCCCCTGCCGATGGCGCTGGGCCACGAGGCCGCGGGCATCGTGGAATCACTCGGTGAGGGCGTCGACGACATCGAGATCGGCACCCGCGTCGTGATGGCGTTCCTGCCACGGTGCGGGGAGTGCGCGGAGTGCGCGACCGACGGACGCCTGCCCTGCGCCCCGGGTTCGGCGGCGAACAACGCGGGCACCCTGCTCGGCGGAGACAAGCGGCTGCACGGCACCGACGACTCCGAGATCTTCCACCATCTCGGCGTGTCCGGGTTCGCGACCCACGTCGTCGTCGACCGTCGATCGGCGGTCGCCGTCGGCGCGGACGTCCCGCCGGAGGTCGCCGCGGTCCTCGGATGTGCGGTCCTGACCGGCGGAGGCGCGGTCATCAACGCGGGCAAGCCGTCACCGGGCGACACCGTGATGGTGGTCGGGCTCGGAGGCGTCGGCATGGCCGCGGTCCTGACCGCGGTGTCGCTGGGCACCGGAGACGTCATCGCCGTCGACTCCCTGCCGGAGAAGCTGGCCGCGGCCACCGCGGCGGGCGCGTCGGCGGTGTACACGCCGGCCGAACTCGTCGATCAGGGCATCACCGCGGCGGTCGTCATCGAGGCGGCAGGCAACGCACGGGCCTTCGAGACCGCGGTCGCGGCGACCGCCGCGGGCGGCATCACCGTGACGGTGGGACTCCCCGCGCCCGACGCCCGGTCGTCGATCTCACCGCTGGGGCTGACCGCACAGGCCCGCACGATCGTCGGCAGCTACCTGGGGTCGGCCGTCCCCAGCCGGGACATCCCCATCTACGAGCAGCTGTGGCGCGAGGGCAAGCTGCCGGTGGAACAGCTCATCTCCTCGCGCATCGCGCTGCGCGACATCAACGCCGCGATGGACTCACTGGCCGACGGGGCCGCGATCCGACAGGTCATCGTCTTCGATCAGGAGTGATCGAGAGCGGGTGACGACGGGCGGTTCTTCTTCATCCGGTTGCGGATCACCAGCGCGATGATCGCGACCACGAACAGCGCGATGAAGACGTACGACGTGTAGCCGAGATCTTTCTCGACGGTCTTGTACGACTTGCCCGCGATGAATCCCAGCGAACCGACCACGCACGCCCAGATGGTGCCGCCGATCGCGTTCGCGATGACGAAGGTGCGCAGACGCACGTTCGACATGCCCGCGAGTCCGGGTATGAGAGCGCGCAGCGCGGCGATCCACCGACCGAACAGCACCGCCACCGCGCCGCGTTTGCGCAACGCCTCCCGGCCGCGTTCGACGTGTTCGGGCTTGACCAGCCGCTTGGGGAGCTTTTCCAGCAGGGCCGCACCCCATCGGCGACCGACCTCGAATCCCACGAAGTCACCGATCACCGCACCCACGCTGGCGGCGACGAGCACCTGCCACAGCTCGAGGCGGCCACCGTTGGCGATGACGCCGGCGATGAGCACGGCGATCTCACCGGGCACCACCACACCGACGAAGATCGACGCCTCGAGGGCCGGGAACGCGAAGGCCATCAGCAGGGCCACCCACGGAGGGAGGTCGAGCAGCCACTCCACCAGTGCATCGATCACCCGTTGACGATAGCCGCACGCGGTCGTGACGCGACCGGTCGATCAGACCGGCGGTTAGCGCGGGTAAAAACGACTGAATCAGTCGCTGTGTTACCGCATCGAAAACAAATCCGTCGTTCGAGCGCGGACTGGGTGCGGAAATCGTAGTGTCGGCGCATGGCCGTATCAAAGCCGGTGTCCACGCTGCCGGCACCGTCGTCCGACAAAGGACTCCGAGCGGGATCCCTGGGGCTCGTCGGGAACGTGGTGATCGGGTTGTCGGCGGTCGCGCCGGCCTACAGCCTCGCCGCCACCCTGGGGTTCGTGGTCGCCGAGGTGGGGACCAAGGCCCCGGCGATGTTCGTCCTCGCGTTCATCCCGATGCTGCTCATCGCCTTCGCCTACCGCGAACTCGGGGAGGACACCCCCGACTGCGGCACCACGTTCACGTGGGGGACCAAGGCGTTCGGGCCGTGGATCGGCTGGATGGGCGGGTGGGGCCTCGCGGTCTCGGCGATCATCGTGCTGGCCAACGTCGCCGAGATCGCGGCCATCTACATGTTCAAGTTCCTCGGCCTCGACTCGCTGGCCGACAATCTGCTCGTCAAGGTCGGTGTGGGCTGCTTCTTCATCATCGCGATGACCTGGGTGAGCATCCGCGGCATCCTGATCAGTGAACGCATGCAGAACGTCCTGATCGCGGTTCAGTTCGGGGTGTTGATCGTCGCCAGCGTGATCGCACTGGTCAAGGTCGGTTTCGACAAGGCGGGCCCGCAGGCGATCACCCCGAGTTGGAGCTGGTTGTGGCCGAGCGGGGTCTCGTCCTCATCGCTGGCGGCGGCGATCATCCTGTGCATCTTCATCTACTGGGGGTGGGACGCCTGCCTGGCGGTCGGCGAGGAGACCAAGGACTCCACGAAGACGCCCGGACGCGCTGCCGTTCTCACCACTCTGATCCTGGTCTGCACATACGTCCTCGTGGCGTACGCGGTGCAGTCGTTCGCGGGGTTCGGCGACACCGGCATCGGCCTCAACAATCCCGACAACGCCGATGACGTACTCACCATCCTGGGCAAGCCGGTCGCCGGCGTGGTCATGTCGGCGTTGCTGCTGCTCACCGTGTCGATCTCAGCGTTGTCGTCCACACAGTCGACCATCCTGCCGACCGCCCGTGGCACGCTGTCGATGGCCGTCTACAAGGCGATCCCGTCACGCTTCGCGCGGGTTCATCCGCGATACATGACACCGGCATTCGGCACCGCGGTGATGGGTGCGGCGGCATTGTTCTTCTACCTGGTGCTCGCCCTCGCCAGCGAGGACACCCTCGGCGACTCGGTGTCGTCGTTGGGCCTGGCCGTCGCCTTCTACTACGGCATCACCGCCTACGCGTGCGTCTGGTACTTCCGCCGGACGTTGTTCGCCTCGGCACGCAACTTCTTCATGCGCGGCCTGTTCCCGCTGCTCGGCGCGCTCGCGATGACCTGGGCGTTCGTACAGAGCTCGATAGACATGATCAAGCCCGACTACGGCTCGACATCCTTCGGCGGCGTCGGCGGCGTGTTCATCCTCGGGGTCGGCATGTTGGTCCTGGGCATCCCGTTGATGCTGCTGTGCGTCGCCGGCGGCAAGGACTTCTTCCGCGGCAAGACCCTCAACGCCACCACCGAGGTCAAGGTCCCCGATGTCTACTGACACCCACCCGCGCATCACCGTCGGCTATCTGGCCACACAGTCCGGCGACGACGGGGTCGCGCTCGCGGTCGCGCTGGCCGAGTCGACCGGCGCCGCGGTCGATCTCGTCTGCGTGGTCCGGTCGGAGGAACCCGACGGCACGCCCGGTCGTGCGGCGTATCAGGACATGCTCGTCGCCCGGGCGCAGGAGTGGTTGGCGCAGGGGGCGAAGCTCGTACCCGACACGGTCGGTGTCGAACTGCATGCGCCGGTGGCCGAGTCGTTCACGGAGGGGTTGATCGATTTCGCCTCGGCCACCGGTGCCGAGATGATCGTCGTCGGCGGTACCCGGGACGGACTGTTCGGTCGGCACACCCTGGGGTCGATCAGTTCCGAGCTGGTGCACTGCTCCCCGCTGCCGGTTGCGCTGGCACCCCGCGGGTACTCCGATCGCGCCGATGTGCCATTGGCGTCGATCACCGTGGCGGTGCCCACCACGACCCGCGGTGACAACCCCCTGCCGTTCGCACTGTCCCTCGCCGAGAAGGCACAGTTGTCGATCCGGCTGGTGTCCCTCGTGTCGTTGGACGACGGGCCGCTGGCCGATTCGGAGACCTCGGCACAGACCCGTGCGCGTCACGTCGCGGCGGCCACCGCCATCCTGGACGAGGCACGGGACGGCGCGGACACGGCTCAGGAGATCGAATCGGTTGTCGCCGAGGGCGACACGCTGGATGAGGCGATGGAGATGCTGCGCTGGACCGAGGGCGACATCGTCGCCGTCGGGTCCGCCCGACTCGGTCCGCCGAGTCGGGCGTTCCTCGGGTCCACCGCAGCGCGCATCCTGCGTGGCACCACCGCCCCGATCATCGTGGTCCCGAAGTCGGGCGGCTGAGATCCGAGCGGCGGCGCCGTCGGGCTATGCGCCCGTGGTCGCCGCGGCGAGGCGTCCGAGGGTGTCCTCGAGCTCTTTCTCGCTGACCAGCGGGAAGGAGATCTGCTTGAGCAGCTCCTTGTCGGTCACGTTCGACCAGTCGTAGGTGTGGCGCACGAGGGTGGCGTCGGGCCCCTGGGGCTCGAGCTCCCACAGCCACTCCCACCCGGGAGGCTCGGTGCCCGCGGGCGCGGTCTTCCACGCGAGCAGCTTGTCGTTGGCGTAGCCGCTGACGTGGTTGTCGGTCTTGTACTCGCCACCCATGTGCGGGCCGTCCATGTTCATGGTGAACACATCGCCGACCTTGCTGATCCGCTCGCCGTTCTCGTCACCGCGGACGAAGCCCGATCCGTCGAGTTCGACGTGGCGTTTCGGGTTGGACAGGATCTCGAAGATGTCCTTCGCGGACGCGTCGATGAGACGCTCGACCGTGACACTCGTCTGGTTGCTCATGTGATCCAACGTACGCGAAGCGCTCAGCTGTCGAAGCCGAGTCCGACGGCATCCATCGCTCGCAGCCACAGTCCGCGTCGGCCCTTGCGTCGATCGGATCGGGCGAATTCCTTACGGGTGATGGTGATGCCGATCCAGCGCAACGGTTCCGGCGGGAACGGGATCGGACGACTACGGACCATGGCGCTGCGCGTGCGTTCGGTGTCGCGGCCGTCGAGGAGGTCGAGCGCGGTGCGCGCACCGAAATGCGCTGCGCCCACACCGAGTCCGGTGAAGCCGAGGACCGACACGACCCGACCGCCCATGCTCGTGTCCCAGAAGGCCGAGAACCGCGAGCAGGTGTCGATGGCCCCACCCCACGCGTGACTGATCCCGATCCCCTCGAGCTGCGGGAACATCTGCAGCAGATGCTCGGCGAGCAGCGCGAACTCGTGGTCGTCGTAGGCGTGCCGGGGATCGTGGTCGGAACCGTAGTGGTAGACCGCGTCCCATCCGCCGAACAGGATGCGGTCGTCGGCGGTGACACGGAAGTAGTGGAAGCGGGAGCCGCTGTCGGCCAGCCCTTCCCGACCCGACCATCCGATGGCGGCACGCTGTTGCGCGGTGAGCGGTTCGGTCATCAGGACGTAGTCCCACACCGGGACCATCGCCCACCGGTTGCGCCGGAGCAGCGGTCGTGCGGCCGCGGTGGCCACCACCACGCGGTCGGCGGTGACGGTGCCGGTGGCGGTCCGCGCGCAGATCGAACCCTTCCGCCGGCGCAGCGACACGATCTCGGTGTTCTCCACGATCCGGACACCGAGCCGCTCGGCCGCGTCGGCCAACCCCCAGGCGAGCTTGCCCGGGTCGACCATCATCACGTTCGGATCGTGCGCGGCGGCGGCGACCATCGGCGAGTTCACCCGCGCCCTGGCCTCGGCCCGGTCGTAGAAGGTCGCCGGTTGGTCGTAGAGCAGCGCTTCGGTGACGTGCTCACGGACATCGTCGACCTGCCAGTCGAAGTTCGCGATGTCGAGCTCCCCGACACGTTCGGCGGCGGCGTCGACACCGAGCCGACCCAGCGTCGACTCGATGTCGTCGAGGGTCTCGACGCCGAGCCGCAGCAGGGTCGGCAACTCGTCGCGGTAACGCGCCACACCGTTGGCCAGGCCGTGGGTGAGGCTCGCCGAACAGAAGCCGCCGTTGCGACCCGAGGCGCCGTCGGCGATCCGCGCGCCCTCGACGAGCAGGATCCGTCGGTCGGGGTTCTCCTCCGCGGCCTGCACAGCGGCCCACAGTCCGGTGAAACCACCGCCGACGATCAGCAGGTCGGTGTCGGTGTCGCCGTCGAGACCCGGTCGTGCGTCGGGACGTTCGGGACGGTCCAGCCAGTACGGCGCCCGGGTCGCGCCGGAGACCATCGCGACGCCACGCGGGGTGGGCGTCTCGAGCCATGCCGACATCGCGATCACTCGCCTCTCGGAAGGCTGAAGACCGTGCGGTGCCAGTCCTTGCGGGCCACGCCGGTGATGTCGCTCATCACGTGTTTGACGCTGAGGTACTCGTCGAGCGAGTAGGCGGACATGTCCTTGCCGAACCCCGAGGCGCCGAAACCCCCGTGTGGCATCTCGCTGACGATGGGGATGTGGTCGTTGATCCACACGCAGCCGGCGTGGATCTCGCGTCCGGCGCGCTGCGCGCGGTAGACGTCCCGCGTCCACGCCGAGGCCGCCAACCCGAAGTCGGTGTCGTTCGCCCGCCGGATCGCGTCGTCGTCGTCGTCGAATGCGCTAACCGTGAGCACCGGACCGAAGACCTCGTCGCGGTAGACCTCCGCGTCCTCGCCGACGTCGGCCAGCAGGGTGGGCGGATAGTAGGCGCCGGGACCGTCGGGCACCGATCCCCCGGTGATCACCCGGATCCCGGAATCGGCGGCGCGGGACACCATCGCGGCCACCTTGTCGCGGTGCGCGCGGGAGATCAGCGGCCCCATGTCGGTCGCGGGATCGGACGGATCGCCCACGCGGACCCTCGACATCAGATCCCCGACCCCGGCGACGAAGTCGTCGTAGAGATCACGGGCGACGATCGCTCGGGTGGCGGCGGTGCAGTCCTGCCCGGAGTTGATCAGCGCCCCGGCGACCGCACCGTGGACCGCGGCGGTGAGATCGGCGTCGTCGAACACCACGAAGGGCGCCTTGCCACCGAGTTCGAGCTGTACGCGCGTGCCGTTCGTGGCGGCGGCCGCCATGACACGTCGTCCCACGCCGGTGGATCCGGTGAACGTCACGATGTCGACACCGCGGTGGCCCGCGAGGTGGGCGCCGACCTCTGCGCCGGTCCCGGTGAGGACGTTGAGCACCCCGTCCGGCACGCCGGCCTCGGTCGCCAGGGCGGCGAGGGTGATGGTGGTCAGCGGGGTCAGCTCCGACGGCTTGAGGACGACGGTGCACCCGGCGGCCAAGGCGGGCATGACCTTCCACACCGCCATGCCGAGTGGATAGTTCCACGGCGTGATGGACGCGACGACACCGATGGCCTCCCGCCGGATCGTCGAGGTGTGGTCGGCGGAGTACTCGGCACTGGCCTTGCCCTCGAGATTGCGCGCGATACCGGCGAAGAAGTCGGTGTTGTCGACGGCGCCGGGAAGGTCGAACTCGGTGGCCAGCCGGATGGGTTTGCCGGTCTGCGACACCTCCTGCGCCGCGAGGGCGTCGGCGTCGCGCTCGATCAACCGGGCCAGGCGACCGAGAACGGTGCTGCGTTCACCCGGGGTGGATCCGGCCCAACCGGGCAGAGCGGCCCGCGCGACGGCGATCGCGGCGTCGACATCGGCGGCGGTGGCGAGCGCCATGTGCGCCACCGGCCGGTCGGTCGCCGGATCGATGACGGTGTGCACGGCGCCGGTGCCGACGAACTCGGCACCGGACACCCAGCCTGCGGGCAGAGTGGACGTCATGGCCCGATGGTAAGGGAACGAAGACGGAATCCGCCACGAAAGCGGTCGTTGAACGACCGAATCGATGGCTTTTCTTGCGGAAAACTACGGAATCCGTCACCATTGGCTCGTGGCCAAGGACCTCGATCATGTCTCGAAACAGATCATCGAGGCGTTGCAGACCGACGGTCGTCGGTCCTACGCATCGGTGGGCAAATCGGTCGGTCTCTCCGAGGCCGCCGTGCGCAATCGTGTCCAGAAGCTCAGCGACAGTGGGGTTCTGCAGATCGTCGCGGTCACCGATCCGTTGCAGGTGGGATTCGCCCGGCAGGCGATGATCGGCATCCGCTGCACCGGCGACTCGGTGGTGTTGGCCGACAAGCTCGCCGAGATCGACGAGATCGACTACGTGGTCCTCACCGCCGGATCGTTCGACATCATGATCGAGGTGGTCTGCGAGGACGACGACGGTCTGCTCGAACTGTTGAACCAGAAGGTGCGCACCCAACCGGGTGTGACCGGCACCGAGACGCTCGTCTACCTGAAACTCGTCAAACAGCAATACAACTGGGGTACCCGATGACAACGACACCACTTCCCGTGAGCTCCGACTCCGATGCGGCCGGTACCGATCTCGGGGCCCGCAGCGCCCGACATCTCTGGGGGCACTTCGCCCGTCACGGCGAGGGCATCACCCCACCGGTCATCACCCGGGGCGAGGGGGTCCGGATCTTCGACGACCGCGGCCGCAGTTACATCGACGGCCTGTCGGGCCTGTTCGTGGTGCAGGTCGGCCACGGCCGGGAGGAACTCGCCCGCGCCGCCGCGAACCAGGCCCAGACCCTGGGATTCTTCCCGCTGTGGTCCTACGCCACCCCACCCGCGATCGAACTCGCCGAGCGACTGGCCCACCACGCCCCCGCGGACCTCAACCGTGTCTTCTTCACCACCGGCGGTGGCGAGGCGGTCGAGAGTGCCTGGAAGCTGGCCAAGAAGTACTTCAAGCTCAAGGGAAAGCCATACAAGCACAAGGTGATCTCGCGTGCCGTCGCCTATCACGGCACGCCGCAGGGAGCGCTCGCCATCACCGGGATCCCGGCGATGAAGCAGGATTTCGAGCCGCTGACCCCCGGCGCGTTCCGCGTGCCCAACACCAACATCTACCGCGCCACCGAACACGGTGACGACCCGAAGGCGTTCGGGCGGTGGGCCGCCGACCGGATCGCCGAGGCGATCGAGTTCGAAGGTCCGGAGACGGTGGCCGCGGTGTTCCTGGAGCCCGTGCAGAATGCGGGCGGTTGCTTCCCGCCCCCACCCGGATACTTCGAACGGGTACGCGAGATCTGCGACGAGTACGACGTGCTGCTGGTGTCGGACGAGGTGATCTGCGCCTTCGGGCGGATCGGCTCGATGTTCGCCTGCGACGACTTCGGTTACGTCCCCGACATCATCACGTGCGCGAAGGGCATGACCTCCGGGTACTCCCCCATCGGCGCGATGATCGCCAGCGATCGCCTGTTCGAGCCGTTCGACGACGGCATCACCTCGTTCGCGCACGGCTACACGTTCGGTGGTCACCCGGTCTCGGCGGCGGTGGCGCTGGCCAACCTCGACATCTTCGAGCGCGAGGGCATCAACGACAACGTCAAGAACAACGCGGGCGCGTTCCGCTCGACCCTGGAACGGCTGAAGGATCTGCCGATCGTCGGCGACGTCCGCGGTGAGGGCTATTTCTACGGGATCGAACTGGTCAAGGACCAGGCGACCAAGGAGACGTTCACCGCCGACGAGTCCGAAAGGGTCCTGCGCGGGTTCCTGTCGCACGCCCTGTTCGAGGCGGGGCTGTACTGCCGGGCCGACGACCGGGGCGATCCGGTCGTGCAGCTCGCACCTCCGCTCATCTGCGGTCAGTCGGAGTTCGACGAGATCGAGCAGATCCTGCGGTCGGTGCTCACCGAGGCGTACTCGCTGATCTGAGGTAGGTGACGGTGCCCGCCATTGCGCCTCTCGGCAGAAGGCCGCTCGTGGCGGCAAATGGGGTGGTACCCGGGGCAGTGGGTCGGGCACCGTCATGGGTGTTCAACCCGCGTGCGCACACGGGTATTCCGCCTACCCTGACACCATGTCCGACGCCCAGCTCCCCCGTCCCGGAACGGCCCTCGTCTTCGCCCCCGCCCCGACCGACGACGGCAGGCGTGTCGTCGTCTCCGCGCACGGCCTGACCTCGAGTCGTGCCGACGAGGACGCGCGCGGCATCTTCGACTGGCCTGCCGTCGACGACGTCGACGCCGTGCTCGTGCGCTACGACGCGCGGGGTCACGGCGAGTCCACCGGTCGTCCGGAGCCGGCCGACTACGCCTGGACCACCCTGGCCGACGACCTCCTCGCACTGATCGACGCCGTGTCACCGGACGCCCCGGTCGACGCCATCGGGGCATCGATGGGCACGGCCACCATCGTCTGGGCGGCGCTACGCCGTCCCGACCGGTTCCGTCGGTTGGTGTTGGCCATCCCGCCCACCGCCTGGCAGACGCGGGCCGCCCAGGTCGAGGGATATCTGGCCGCGGCATCGATCGCGGAGCAGCACGGCATCGACGCCTTCGTCGAGGCGATGGCCGAGCAGCCGCAGGCGGAGATCCTCACCGCGGGCGGCTGGGCCGACGAGCCGACGCGGCCGTCGGTCGGCATCGACCTGCTGCCGTCGGTGCTGCGCGGGGCCGCGATCTCCGATCTCCCCGACACCGCGGAGGTGGCCCGCCTGCGGCACCCGACCCTGCTCCTGCCGTGGGCCACCGATCCCGGCCACCCGGTGAGCACGGCGCAGGTGCTGGCCGACGCGCTCCCCGCGTCGACCCTCGAGGTCGCCGAGGACCCCGACGCCATCCGCGGCTGGGGTCGCCGGGCCGCCGAGTTCTTGCGATCCTGATATACCGGGTTTGCGTTCGTTCGCGCGGTACGTTCGACAGCAATGTCCCCGCTCTCGCGCTCGTTCCGCGTTCTCGTCGCGTCCGCCCTCCTCGCGGCGTGTGTCGCGGTCGGCGCACCCGCCCAGGCCGACCCGGTGGTCGCGACCCCCGACGTCGCCGCGCCGTCCACCCCGAACACCGAGAGATGTCCGTACCGGTCGCAACCCGCGGCTGCCGTCGACTCCTCCGAGGTGCCACCGCCCGGCCAGTCCGCACCCGCGCCGCTGCCGGTCCCCGATCCCACCGTCGGCGGTGAACGGCTCTCGGCCTGCGGCGTCGTGACGGCCGGGTCGTCGGCGATCCCACGCGGGATCACCTCAGCCGGGTGGCTCGTCGCCGACGCAGGGTCGGGCGCGGTGCTCGCCGCCAAGGACCCACACGGCAGATACCGTCCGGCCAGCACCATCAAGACCCTGCTCGCGTTGGTCGCGCTCGACGAACTCGACCTCGACAAGGTCGTGACCGGGACGCGCGAGGACTACGGCATGGAGGGTGACTCGGCGGGTATCGGTCCCGGCGGCACCTACACCGTGCGACAGCTGCTGCAGGGCCTGCTGATGGTGTCGGGAAACGACTGCGCCAACGCCCTGGCCCGCGAACTCGGTGGTTACGACGTGGCCGTGGGCAAGATGAACGAACTGGCGCACGACCTCGGCGCCGAGGACACCCGCGCGGCATCACCGTCGGGACTGGACGCACCCGGCATGAGCACATCGCCCTACGATCTGGCGCTGATCTTCCGTGCGGCGCTGCAGAACTCGACCTTCCGGGAGCTGGTGTCGAACGTCAGCGCCCCGTTCCCGGGTTACCCGAAACTCGCCGACGTCCCCGGCGACAAAGACCACCCCGGGTACCTCATGCAGACGCAGAACCGACTGCTGCTCGACCAGTATCCCGGCACCATCGGCGGCAAGACCGGTTACACCGACGACGCCCGCAAGACCTTCGTCGGCGCCGTCGAACGCGACGGCCGCACGCTCATCGTGGTGCAGATGTACGGCCTCAACGAGGCGGGCGACTCGTACTGGGATCAGGCGAAGGCACTGCTCGACCTCGGATTCGCGACCGGCGCGCAGGCGTCGGTGGGCACGCTGGTGTCGGGTCCCGCGGGCGCAGGCGCGTCGACCACGCCGTCGGCGGACACCGGCTCGGACCGGTCGGGGAATCTGGCCTACCCCTCGTCACCGGACGGACCCGGCGGCTCGGACTGGACCGGTCGCCTGCTCGTCGGCGGCGTCGGCGTAGTGGTGGTCATCGGGCTCGTCTACGCCGCGATTCGGGTCAACCGCCGCTCTCGCTGAACCAGCCGAGACCAGCTACCTCCGGCGCGACCGGAACCGGGAGAACGTCAGCGCCGCAACCGCGCCCGCGGCGATGGACGCTGCGACGGTCGTGGGTGACGGCTCCGGACGGACCACCACGGTCGGCGCGATGGTGACGGGGTCGGGCACCGCCGTCTGTTCGAAGCGGGCGTTCGCCTCGTCGGTGGCCGCCCAGGCCGTGGCGAACAGGATGATGCGGGTGGTGAAGAAAGCGAACACCATGATGCCGATGATCGGACCGAAGGTCGCGCCCGCGGGGCCACTGGTGACGCCCTTGAGGTAGAAGGTCGCGATGAACTTGAAGACCTCGAAGACGACCGCGGTCAGCAGGCCCGCCTTGACCGCGTTGCGGTACGGCAACGGGATCCGCGGCAGCCGCGCGATCACCCAGGTGAACAGCAGCGTGGAGGCGGCGAGCGAGACCACGATCGAGAGCACGCGGACCAGGATGGACACGCCGGGCAGGTGGTCGAGGTTGACCAGCTCGAGGATGGTTGTCGTCAGCCCGCTTCCCGCCAGCGCGGACAGCCCGAACGACACGACCAGGGCCACGAACAGACCGAGCAGTGCACCGAGGTCACCGAGCTTGGTCTTGACGAACGACGACGACGGCGGCTCGGTCCCCCACTGCACGGTCAGTGCGTTGCGCAGGTTGGCCATCCATCCGAGGCCGGAGTAGACCGCGAGGACCAGACCGATGACACCGATCGACGCCCGCGACGAGATCGCCTGGTCCATCAGATCCTGCAACTGGTTGCCCATGTCGCCCTGCACCGAATCGGCGATCTTGTTCTTCGCGTCGTCGAGGAGATCGGGGCTCGCGACGAACACGAAACCCGCCGCGGCGAACCCGATCATCAGCAGGGGGAACAGCGCCAGGATGCTGAAGTACGTGGCACCCGCCGCGAAGAAGTCGCCCTTGCTGCTCTGATAGCGGCCGCCGGCACGGATCAGATGATCGAGCCACGGGTACTTCGCACGCAGGGTCTCCAGGCGGGAGGGTGTGTCGTCGGAGGACTCCGCGGTCTCGGGGGTCGTGGTCTTCTGCGTGTCGGCCATCATCGCTCCCTGCTCGTCGGCGGTGGGCTGCTGCGTGCCTCGCCGAAGCTACGTCCTCGGCAGGAACCCCACCCTGTCATAGGCCGTTGCCAGCGTCTGCGCGGCCACGTCTCGGGCCCGCGCGGCCCCCCGCGCCAGGATGGCGTCCAGCTCGCCCCGATCGGCGAGCAGGTCGGTGACCCGGCCGCGCAGCGGCTCGACGAACTCGACGAGCACCTCGGCGGTCTCGACCTTCAGATCGCCGTATCCCTTGCCCTCGTATCCGGCCACCAGGTCGGCGATCGGGGTACCCGTCAGCGCGGACTGGATCGAGAGCAGATTGGACACACCGGGTTTGTGCTCGACGTCGAACCGGATCTCGCGCTCGTTGTCGGTGACCGCCGACCGGATCTTCTTCGCCGACCGCTTCGGGTCGTCGAGCAGGTTGATCAGTCCGGCGTCGCTGTCGGCCGACTTGCTCATCTTGGCCGTGGGGTTCTGCAGGTCGTAGATCTTGGCCGTCTCGCTGACGATGTGCGCGGTCGGGACGACGAACGTCTCCCCGAACCGGGAGTTGAACCGCTGGGCCAGGTTTCGGGTCAGCTCGAGATGCTGCCGCTGGTCCTCCCCGACCGGGACGCGGTCGACCTGGAATGCGAGGATGTCCGCGGCCATCAGGATGGGGTAGGTGAACAGCCCGACGCTGGAGGAATCCGCGCCCTGCTTGGCCGACTTGTCCTTGAACTGCGTCATCCGGCTCGCCTCGCCGAACCCCGTGATGCACGACAGCACCCAGGTCAGCTGCGCGATCTCCGGGACGTGGGACTGCACGTAGATCGTCGCGCGCTCGGGATCGACACCGACGGCGAGCAACTGGGCGACACTGACGTGCGTGCGCTCACGCAGCGCGGCGGGATCGTGCGGCGCGGTGATCGCGTGCATGTCCGGGATGAAGTAGAACGCCTCGAAATCGTCCTGCAGCGCCACCCACTGCCGCACCGCACCCAGGTAGTTGCCGAGGTGGAACGAATCGCTGGTGGGCTGGATACCGGACAGTACCCGGGGGCTGGTCATGGTTGCCGATTCTTCCATCCGTGCACAAACAGGTTTCTAGGCGTACTCGACGGTGACCGGGGCGTGGTCCGACCAGCGCCGGTCGTATGCCTCGGCCCGCTCCACGCGGGCCGAGGACGCGAGCCTCGCCGCCGTCGCGTTGGCCAGGTGGTAGTCGATCCGCCATCCGGAATCGTTGTCGAAGGCCTTGCCGCGCCACGACCACCAGGAGTACGGCCCCGGCTCGTCACCGCGCAGCGACCGCACCACGTCGGTCCACCGACCGGCGAGCAGGTCGGCGACCCACTGCCGCTCCTCGGGGAGGAACCCGGGACTCTTCGCGTTCGTCTTCCACGCCTTGAGGTCCAGCTCGGTGTGCGCGATGTTCCAGTCACCGCCCACGACGACCGCACGCCGCTTGCGCGCGAGGGTGTCGAGGTGGGTCGCGAAGGAATCCATGAAGCGGAACTTGTCGTCGCGCTTGGATCCGTCCGAAGCACCCTTGGGGAGGTACAGCGACCCCACCGTGAGCGCGGGCCGGTCGTCGGCGGCGGCGAAATCGGCCTCCAGGTACCGGCCGGTGTGATCGAACTCGTCGCTGCCGAAACCTCGGCGCACCGCGGTGGGCGGGAGCGTGCTCAGCACCCCGACGCCGGCGTGGCCCTTGACCGACGAGTCGACCATCGACAGGTGCCATCCGGCCTCGAGCGCGGGAGCCAGGGCCTCTCGGGCCTGCTCCTCGGTGGCCCGGATCTCCTGCATCAGCACGAAGCGTGAGCCGATCGGCTCGCCCAGCCAGGGCAGCATCCCGGGGTTGTGCGGATTGCGTTCCTTGACCGCGGCGCGGACACCGTTGACGTTGGCTGTGGTGATCGTGAAGGGCACGGCCGCGAGACTAGTGGACGGCCATCGGCGTATCGATATCGGCCGCAACGGAGTTGGCCTTGCCGGTGGTGCGTCGCTGCGCGAGGACCGCCACCGCGAGCATCACCAGTCCGGCGACGCCGAGGCCGGCCCCGAGCACCGACGGTGCGCGGTAACCGAACCCTCCTGCGATGACCAGGCCACCGAGCCAGGCACCGCCGGCGTTGGCGACGTTGAGCGCGGAGTGGTTGAGTGCGGCGGCCAGGGTCTGGGCGTCGTCGGCGACGTCCATGAGTCGTGTCTGCAGTGCGGGCACCAGCGCCGAGCCGGTCACACCGACGACGAAGACCAGGACCAGCGCGGTCCAGACGTTGCCCGCCACGGCGACGAACACCAGCAGGGCGACGACGATCGAGACCAGTCCGGCGACGAGCGTCCCGACGACGTTGCGGTCGGCGAGCGCGCCGCCGACGATGTTGCCGACGACCATGCCGATCCCGAAGAGCATGAGTGCGATCGGGACGAGGCCCCCGGGGAGACCGGAGACGTCGGTCAGGGTCGTGTGGATGTAGGTGTAGAACGCGAACATGCCGCCGAAGCCGACGATCCCGATCAGCAGGGTGAACCACACCTGCGGGCGGGCGAGGGCGCCGAGTTCGGTCATCGGATTGGTCATCGTCATGCCCGTCAGCGTGGGCAGGTACCGGATCAGGGCGGCGATGGTGAGCAGTCCGATGACGACGACCACGCCGAACGCGGTGCGCCACCCGAGCGAGTCGCCGAGCCACGTGGCGGCCGGGACACCGACCACGTTGGCCACCGACAGGCCCATCATGACCTGACCGACGGCCTTGGCGCGGCTGCCCGCACCGGCGAGGTGGGCCGCGACGAGCGCGGCGACACCGAAGTAGGCACCGTGGGGCAGACCCGCGACGAACCGGGCCGCCATCAGCGTCCCGTAGGTGGGAGCGAAGACCGTCGCGGCGTTGCCGATCACGAACGCGACCATCAGAGCGATGAGCAGGGTCCGTCGCGACATCCGCGCGGTGGCCGCGGCGATCAGGGGCGCGCCGACGACAACACCGAGCGCGTAGGCGGAGATGACGTGGCCGGCGGTGGGTTCGCTGATGTCGAGCGAGCCGGCGATGTTCGGGAGCAGCCCCATCGAGACGAACTCGGTGGTGCCGATGCCGAAGCCGCCAAGGGCGAGCGCGAGGATCGCGACCCGTCGGGTGCGGGCGACCGCCGCGCAGGACGAGTCGGGGTGGGTGTTCAGCGCGGTGGCCATGGCGCACTCCTCTCACACAGGGTGAACCGTCAGGTCCGCTTGCGATGGGGCGCAGCGCACACCGGTGGGCGCCACGAGTCACCTCAACGGTCGACCTCGTGAGAAAGATTCCGAGGATGCGGGTGAGTTGCTTCACACCCGCCCCGAGGTCAGGACGCTTCTGCGCCACCGTGGGAGTCGTCGGTGGTCGACGACTGGTCCGAGTGGGAGCCCGCCGACGGCGTGCCCGTTGTTCGGTCGGGGGTCGGCGGCGCGGTGGGCGACGCCGTGTCCGGGGACGTGGTCGGGGTCGACGGCGACGGTTTCGTCGGCCGGAACCTCGTGAGGACTTCACCGAGCCGTTCTCTCACCGCCGCCCGCAACGGACCGGGAGAGGAACCGGGCGTGGACGGGGTCATCGGGCGCGGGGGTATCGGGCTCGGGCTCGGGCTCGGGCCGTTGTTCGAGGTCAGTGCAGGCGGAGTGGACGCGGTCGGGACATCGACGTTTGCCCCGGCGCCCCGAACGGGTGCGGTGGCAGGCACACGACCGGCTACGCGCTCGCGGACGACCACGGCCCAATCGCTCGCGAATCGAATCGGGTACCGGGCGATGCCGCGAAGGGAGACGAGCAGCCGAGCCTGTGCTGCGGGATCTCCCCGGAGCGCGCTGCCGATCGTGAGCAGATCGGGAAGCGTGGCCCCGTGGCCCAACTCCGGGTACTGCGGACCCCTCGCCTGGAAGAACGCGAGCACCGGTTGGATCCGCGCGAGTTCGGGATACCGAAGCGGGATGTAGTACGAGTGGACATCGTCGAGGGCGTGCACTCCGACACGGTTGAGCAGGATCGAGATCGCCATCGGTCGGGCGAGCAGGACGGGCCCGGTCGGTTCAGGACCTTGCCCCAGCGCGGCGGGGTCCCTCATGTACTGGCCGTACTCGAAATGCTTCGTACCGAATGCGAGCAGCGCATCGAGGGCGCCGACCGGATCATGGAGGGGATCGGGCAGGTCGCAGATGGGGTCGCCGTCGACGCACACGTCGAGCACCGGGATGTCGCCGTAGCCACCGGGCCCACGCGGCCCGCGCATCCCGAGCCCCGGTATGACACCGACCATGGACAGTTCGACACCGCGCCCGCGGGAGTCCCCGGTGCGACGCGGATCGGAGTACAGCTCGCCGGACACGATCGGGGCGCCGTTGCTGTCCTTGGTCGCGATGGCCTGGTCCGGATCGGAGGCGAGCGCGTGGAGCTCGTCGCCGGCGATGGCTGCCCCTTGCGAGTAGCCCACGATGACGACCGGGCTCTCCGAACACCCGGGCGTCGCCCGGTAGGCCGCGATGTCGCGGTGCACGGCGGTACGACCGGCGGCCGCACTCGCCGCATAGGACGTGGCACCCAACGGCCACACATTTGCCGGATAGTCCACGTGTTCCACGTCGTATCCCTCGTAGCGCGAGGCGATGTCCCGGGTGTGGTAATTCAACGGATCGTCGTTGGTCCCGTCGAGGATGAAGACCTTTCCCGACGAAGGACAGGCGGCGCTCTGGGCCTCGACAGCGGACGCGACACCGCCCTGGAACAGCACCAACACGACCGGTATCGATGCCGACGCAACGGTGAGCGCGAGTCGCGCACGCAAGATCTTCACTGAAGAAACCACTTTCGTCCGGTGCCGACACCAGCACGCCTGGTTTCTCAGAATATGGATTCACGACATTGTCGGAAATCGTTTGAACGCACGAATAATTCACAGAACAATGCGCAAATGAATGCATTCATTGTGCATTCGCTAACAATTCTTTTCCTCGCGCGCGGGGGTCCGGCGACCCGATCCCCGAGGACCATCGCGAACGCAAGGCGGGCCGCCGTTGCGATCGCTCTGCGTCAGAGCCTTCCGTCGGCGAAATCCCGGTGTTATATCCTTGACGCCAGGTCATGAGTATCAGCGTCAAGCCCCGGCTTGCTGATCGGCAACCCTCCAACCGCGGTGGGGTGCTCCGGGTGATTGACCGGGTTGTGGACGCCCACCGCATGCGGTGAGGCCACGGCAAGCGCGGGTCCGAAGGTCGGACCCACACCGGGCACCGTTGCCCGGCCGACCGAAAGAGAGCTCCATTCAGATGTCTGATCTCCCGTACGACGGCACCCTCGAGCCCGAGGATCCCACTCTGAACTGGTCCTTCGAGACCAAGCAGATCCATGCCGGCCAGACCGTGGACGCGGCCACCTCGGCACGCGCACTGCCGATCTACCAGACCACCTCGTACACGTTCCGCGACACCCAACACGCGGCCGACCTGTTCGGACTCGCCGAACCGGGCAACATCTACACCCGCATCATGAATCCGACGCAGGATGCCGTCGAGCAGCGCATCGCCGCGCTGGAGGGTGGCGTCGCGGCGCTGCTGGTGGCGTCGGGGCAGGCGGCCGAGACCTACTCGATCCTCAACATCGTCGAGACCGGCGGACACGTCGTGTCCAGCCCGCGCCTCTACGGCGGTACCTACAACCTCTTCCACTACACGCTGCCGAAGTTCGGCATCGAGGTCACCTTCGTCGACGACCCGGAGAACCTCGACTCGTGGCGGGCCGCGGTCAAGCCCAACACCCGGGCGTTCTACGGCGAGACGATCTCGAACCCCAACAACGAGATCCTCGACCTCCCCGGGGTGTCCGGCGTCGCGCACGAGAACGGCGTCCCGCTCATCGTCGACAACACCGTCGCCACCCCCTACCTGATCAAGCCGCTCGAGCACGGCGCCGACATCGTCGTGCACTCCGCCACCAAGTACCTCGGTGGCCACGGCACCGCGGTCGGCGGCGTCATCGTCGACGGCGGCACGTTCGACTGGCGCGATCAGCGCGACGGAGTCGACCTGTTCCCCGGGTTCACCACGCCCGACGCGAGCTACCACGGCGCGGTGTTCGCCGACCTCGGCGCCCCGGCCTTCGCGCTCAAGGCCCGCGTGCAGTGGCTGCGTGACACCGGTGCGGCCATCTCGCCGTTCAACGCATTCCTGATCTCGCAGGGCATCGAGACCCTGAGCCTGCGCATCGAGCGGCACGTCGCGAACGCACAGAAGGTGGCGGAGTTCCTCGAGGGTCATGCTCAGGTCGAGTCGGTGGCCTACGCCGGCCTGCAGTCGTCGCGGTGGTACGAGCGCGGGCAACAGCTCGCCCCCAAGGGTCAGGGCGCCA
Source organism: Williamsia phyllosphaerae (assembly GCF_014635305.1). Lineage (NCBI taxonomy): Bacteria > Bacillati > Actinomycetota > Actinomycetes > Mycobacteriales > Nocardiaceae > Williamsia > Williamsia phyllosphaerae. The sequence continues at coordinate 181,772 of NZ_BMCS01000002.1, forward strand.
TCGTGGCGTTCGAGATCACCGGCGGCGTGGACGCGGGCAAGCGCTTCGTCGACGCGTTGACGCTGCACAGCCACGTCGCCAACATCGGCGACGTCCGCTCGCTGGTCATCCACCCGGCGTCGACCACGCACTCGCAGCTGGCTCCCGAGGAGCAGCTCGCCGCCGGCGTGGCCCCGGGACTGGTGCGCCTCGCGGTGGGCATCGAGGGGATCGACGACATCATCGCCGATCTGGAGACAGGATTCGGAGCGGCCAGGTAACTGTGAGCATCGACCCACGGGCACTCTCGGTGTCTGCACCCTCGGAGACGACATCCGACTGGGAGACCCTCCCGGACGGGCAGCTCACCAGCGTGTCCGTGGGTCCGATCTCGCTCGACAACGGCGAACGGATCGACGACGTCACCATGGCGTTCCAGCGCTGGGGCCGTCTGTCACCCGACCGTGACAACGTCGTCCTCGCCCTGCACGCGCTCACCGGCGACAGCCACGTGACCGGCCCGGCCGGTCCCGGTCAACTCTCCCCCGGCTGGTGGGACGGTCTGATCGGACCGGGGTGCGCGGTCGACACCGACGAGTGGTGCGTCGTATCGGCCAACGTGCTCGGCGGGTGCAACGGATCCACCGGCCCCTCCTCCCCCGACTCCGACGGCAACACCTGGGGGTCGAGGTTCCCGCAGATCACCGTGCTGGATCAGGTCCGGGCCGAGGTCGCCCTGATGGATGCGCTCGGGATCGACTCGGTGGCAGCGGTTCTCGGCGGATCTATGGGCGGCGCCCGTTCGCTCGAGTGGGTCATCGGCTTTCCCGAACGCGTGCGCAGCGCCTTGATCCTGGCCGTCGGACCGCGGGCCACCGCCGACCAGATCGGCACGCAGACAACGCAGATCGCCGCGATCAAGGCCGATCCGCACTGGCACGGCGGCGACTACCACGGCACGCCCGACCGGCCCACCGCCGGCCTCGGCATCGCCCGTCGGATCGCGCACATGTACTACCGTTCCGAGCCCGAACTCGACAGCCGCTTCACCAATGAGCCTCAGGGCGACGAGGATCCGCTGGTGGGCGGGCGCTACGCGGTACAGAGCTACCTCGAGCACCAGGCCGACAAACTCGTCGCGCGATTCGATGCCGGCAGCTATGTGGTGCTCAGTGAGGTGCTCAACCATCACGACGTGGGACGCAACCGTGGCGGGACGCGCGCGGCTCTGCAGGGGTGCCACGTCCCGGTGGTCGTCGGCGGCATCACCTCCGATCGGCTCTACCCGCTGCGGACCCAGGCCGAGTTGGCCGAGCAGATGCCCGGCTGCGTCGGCGGACTGCAGATCGTGCACTCCGACAACGGACACGACGGATTCCTGACCGAGTTCGACGCCATCGCCGATCTCCTCAAGCGCACCCTGGAACTCGCGCGGCGCTGACCCGGTCCCTGCGACGCAGGGGGCCTCAGCCGACCGGGGCGGTGGTGGGTGTCCCCGGCGCCGATCTGCTCGGGGCGCGGTCCAGCGGATTGGGGTAAGGCGTCAGTGTGCGCGTGGGCGCGTCCTTCGGCGGCGGCACCGATCCCGAGTACGGATTCGGCGAGCCCGTCTGCGACCCCGGCACCGCCGGTGTACTCGGACCCGGCGCCGAGTTCTCCGGCGTGATCGTGGAGGTCGGCACCTGCGACGAGGGCATGGTCGGCAATTCTGTTGTCGCCCAACCGGGACGATTCGGCACCCGCGGTGACGCGGGTGTGAAGGTCTCCACCGGCGCCTGCTCGGTCGTCGTCTCCGGTGCGATCGTCGTCGAGGACTCCGGGACCGCCGGGGCGACCGAACGAGTGGGCGAGATCGACGTCGCCGAGGTCGCGGTGGCGACGTTGACCGCCGGTTCGCCGACCACCGAGGACGCCGGGCCGGACGGGGTGAGCACCTCCGGCGAGGAGTTGCCGGTGAGGGCGGCTCCGACGGCGTAGACGGTCAACATCGTGCCTGCGAGCAGAGCACCGACGACGGCCAGCGGGACCGCGGAGAGCCAGTCCCGGTGGCGACGACCGCCGATGAAGGCCAGCCGCAGTGGGGCCGCACCACCCGACCCGGCCAGCAAGGCGGCACCGATGGCGCACAACAGTTCCGGTGACTCCGGGCGGATCACCTGGGTCGGTCCGTCGCGCTCGACGACGGCGTGCAGTGCGGGGATGTTGGCGAGACCACCGACGAGGACCACGGGCACCGACGCGGAGTCGACGAACCCGGTCACCTCGGTGATCAGCCTCTCGGCCATCGTGGCGATCGCCGCCTCGAGCATCGACACCGACATCTCCCGGTCGACCCCGGCGACCTGGAAAGTGGTCGAGTCCTCCTGCGACAGATCTTCTTTGGCCGTACGGCAGCCCGAGACGAGCGCGGCCCACCCGGCCCGCGACGTCATCGGGCTGGTCTGGGCGGCCACCTGATCGGCCAGCGCGGCGTCGAGGGCGAACCCGGACACGGCGGTCGAGCGGGTGATGTCCGAGATCGCCCCGGATGAGGTGTCGAGACGGAACATGGTCACGCCGGTGTCGCCGCAGTCGACGACGACGACGTCGGGATGCGCTGCTATCTCGCCGGATTCGGCGAGCGCACGTGCCACCGACTCGGCGTCGCCCACGAGGTGGATCTGGCGACGCGGACCGGCGCCCCGGGAGGCGATCTCGCGACCCTGGGCTGTGGTGCGACAGGCCACGCCGATCGAACCCACCGCCGTACCGTTGCTGCGTGCACGGTCGAGCATCAGGTCGATGCCGGAGTTGACCCGTCCGGCACGATCGAACCGGTCGGTGGGGTCGACGTCGATGACCCGTGAATCGACCGACCGCCGACCCCCGTCGTCCACCGTGACGAGGGCACAGTGGATCATGCCGTTACCGGCAGAGACGCCAAGGGTGGTAGCAGGACCGGAAGTCATATGGGTACAACGGTAACAGTTCGGTCACGGCGAGCACCAACCTTTTTGCCGTGACCAGGACCTCAGTCGGTTCCGAGGGGGTCGATCGAGGTGGCCAGCCAGAGGATCGCCGCACCCGCAGCGGCCATCGCCCCGACATCGAACACCCGACTGCGGACCTGCAGCAGTCCCACGCGCGAGGTGGGCAGCACGGCGCGGAGCAGCGCGGCGAGCACCGCTCCGGCGCCGAAGACGAACGCGCCGCGTCGCCAGCGGTCGAGCACCAGGAACACCACGGCCACCGCGACGAAGATCAGGACGATGGCGAACGGGATCTGCACCACGAACGCGCGGACCCGTCGGGCACGCTGGAACGCGACCGCGGCATCGCGTCGATCGGTGTCCGACGGGCGGTCGGCGGTCATCGGGCCTGCGCGCGCTGCGCGGCCAACTGCTTCTCCGCGCGCTCCACGACGTTGACGAGCAGGAAAGCCCGGGTCAGCGGCCCGACCCCGCCGGGGTTCGGCGACACGTGCCCGGCGACCTCCCACACGTCCGGGGCGACGTCGCCGACCAGTCCGGCGTCGGTACGGCTGACACCGACGTCGAGCACCGCGGCACCGGGTTTGACCATGTCGGCGGTGATCAGGTGCGGGACACCGGCGGCCGCGACGACGATGTCGGCGCGCGACACCTCTGAGGCGAGGTCGGCGGTTCCGGTGTGGCACAACGTGACCGTCGCGTTCTCGCTGCGTCGGGTCAGCAGGAGGCCGATGGGGCGGCCGATGGTGACGCCGCGGCCGACCACGACGACGCGGGCGCCGGCGAGGGGGACGTCGTAGCGACGGAGCAGGTGGACGACGCCGCGCGGGGTGCACGGCAGCGTCGACTCCGTGCCGAGGACCAACCGTCCGAGGTTGATCGGGTGCAGACCGTCGGCGTCCTTCTCGGGGGCGATGCGCTCGAGTGCGGCGTTGTCGTCGAGGTGCGCGGGCAGCGGGAGCTGGACGATGTAGCCGGTGCACGCGGGATCGGCGTTGAGTTCGTCGATGACGGCGTTGAGCTGCTCGGTGGTGGTGTCGGCGGGCAGGTCACGTCGGAGCGAGGCGATGCCGACCTTGGCGCAGTCGGAGTGCTTTCCGCGCACGTAGGCCTGGGATCCCGGGTCGTCGCCCACGAGGACCGTCCCGAGGCCGGGCGCGATGCCCGCCTCGCCGAGTGCACGCACCCGTTCGGTCAGATCGACGAAGATCTCGTCGCGGGTGGCCTTGCCGTCGAGTGCAGTCGCAGTCACCGGTCCAGTGTCCCCGACCGCGCCTGCTAGCCCAACCTCAGCCCGTGCGCCACCGCGAAATCCACGGCGTGCGCCGGGTCGACGGTGGTCTCGGTGACCGTCGCCTGCAGCCAGAACGTCGCGTCGACGCGCGCACCCCGCAGATCCGAGCCGGACACCGTCGTCCCGACCGCCCGGGCCCCCGACAGGTCGACGCCCGTCAGATCGGCGTCGACGAGGGTCGTCCCCGACAGGTTGACCTCGCGCAGACGAGACCCACGGAGGACGGGCTTGTGGATCTTCAGGCCACCCAGGGACACCAGCGTGAGGTCGCAATCGGTCATTGTCACCGCCCGCATCGTCGACTCGGAGATCGCCGAGCCCATCAGGCTGCAGTCGGAGAAGACCGCGGCGGGCATCGGACTGCGTCGGAACGTGCAGTTGCGGAACGCGCTCTGGCGGTGCCGCGAGTCGGCGAGGTTGGCCCCGGAGAAGTCACAGTCGGTGAACACGACGGTGTCGGTGATCAGTTCGCGCAGATCAGCGTCCCGGAAGGTGCAGTTCTCGAACGTGTCGTGGGAGAACTGTCGTTCGCTCAGGTCGGCTTCGTCGAACGATTCGTCGATGTGGTCGGTCACGTCCCCAGTGCATCACGAGGCGTCGACACCGTGTCGCGCGACAGTGTCCGCTCGAGCAGGTGCGGCGAGACCGGCGGCAGGCTGACCGTCCGCTCGACGATGTGCGCGGACACCGGGGGCAGTTCGACGCGCAGCGGCGTCGCGCGACCCAGTCGGGTCAGCGGGTAGCAGAGCAGCCCGATCAGGACGGCGCAGAGGTGTCCGATGTCGGTGAAGGTCCCGTGGCTGCCGTTGACCAACGGCCAGACGACCGGCGTCGCCGCGACCACCAGCAGCGCGGCGAGGTATCCGTACCGCCAGGGTCCGCGGAGTCGGTAGACCAGGATCCCGGCCACACCGGCGAGTCCGTAGCTGACGCCGATGTCGATGACGTTGAGGTCGCTCTGCGGCGCGTGGCCGGTGTTGATCGCCCACAGCAGGACCGACTGGCTGATGTAGGTGGCGCCGACGTGGGCGATGACGACGACCGCCAGCCAGCGGGCCGTACCGAGCCACCGTTCGATGGTGGCGTGGATGAGCACGTACGGCAGTACGTAGACGAACCACCCGTTCCCGTCGATCCAGAAGGCGCTGCGGAACAGGCTGGGCAGCGGATCGTGCATCAGGTGGCGCAGGTTCGTCGAACGGTTCCGCAGGATGTCGGTGAGCTGGTCGTGTCCGACGCGGTGCGCGATGACCGTGGTGACGAACAGGATGGCCAGCCAGATGAAGGTGCCCGGAGCGGATCGCACGTAGCGCCATGTGGCGGTCGCGCCCGCGCGTGACACACCGATCATCGTCTTCTGCCTTTCGGGATCGCCCGATCCCTGCCCTGCGCACCCGAACATGACGGGTGGTCAGGCAATGTAGACGCCTGTGTTCCGACTTTTGTTCCATGAGCCCCGCATACCACCCAATACGGGCAACGCGATCCGGTTGGCGGCCAACACCGGCTGCGAACTCCACCTGGTCGAACCCATGGGTTTCGACCTGACCGAGGCGAAGGTCAAGCGTGCGGGACTGGACTACCACGAGATGGCGTCGGTGACCGTCCACGCCGATCTCGCGGCCGCCTGGGCAGCACTGGCCCCCGAGCGGGTCTACGCGTTCACCGCACATGCCGAGAAGTTCCACACGGAGGTGGCGTACCGACCAGGCGATGTGTTGCTGTTCGGACCGGAGCCGACTGGATTGTCGGCCGAGGTGCTCGCCGATCCGCACGTCAGCGAGCGGCTGCGCATCCCCATGTTGGCCGGCCGCAGGTCGCTGAACCTCGCCAACGCCGCGAGCATCGTCATGTACGAGGCCTGGCGTCAGAACGGATTCGACGGCGCCGTCTGACCCGACCGCCGCGACTGGTCACCAGTCGACGTGGGACGCCATGTCGAGGAGTTTGTCTCGCCGGGCCGGACTCGTTGCGCCGATCCAGGCGATCTTGCCGTACACGTGGGCACGGAAATCGGGGTGTCCGTCGTGGTTCTGGGCCGCCCCGCCGGTCCGGATCGCGTTGTGCAGCAACGCGCGCAGGGCGTCGTGGTCGGCGCGCGACACCTGTGGGCGATCGTTGACCACGAGACCCGCCAGACGCTGCTGCTGGTGCGCATGCATGATCCGGGTCTTGGCCGGGTGCACGGTGAAACCCTCGTCGGCGACGACACGGAGTACGGTCCACAACACCCGATCAGCATCCATTCGATCGCCGGAGAGCGCGAGGTCGTCGCCGTAGCGGGTGTACCGCAGGTCGTTGTGCGCGGCGAATCCCGCCAGCCGCCGATCCATCCCGCGGAGAACGAGATTCGCGAGGTGCGGCGACGTCGGCGCACCCTGCGGGAGATGCCGCTCGCGGAGGAGACCGGCATGGACTGGGTCGAGTCCATGGATTGCGTCGGGTGGGGTCGCGGTGGTGCAGAGTTCGGTGAGGATCCGGGCGATCGCCGGCGAGCACCCGGCCGCGGAGAACACGTGTCGGACCCGCCGGGCGTCGATCGACTCGAAGCAGTGCCGCAGATCGACCCGGAGCACCACCGGACGGTCGGTGTGCGGCCAGGCGAACGCGGCCGTGGACGATCCCCGCACGAATCCGCGGGCGGCCGGATGCGGCGGGATCCGCTCGACCAGTCGGCGCAGCAGTCGTCGCTGCGTCTCGCGCATGCGCGGTTTCGGGGCCTCGATGACCCGGAACCCGTCCCGCTTCTCGACGCGGAACACCCGATAGTGGCGCAATGGCTCTCGTGCGTTTCGCAGCCATCGACCCCGGTCGGCGAACCATTCCAGCTCGGGAACCGTGAAGTTCAGCCAGTGCGCGAGTTGCTCTACGTCGTAGATGTCGGGCAGGTCGTCGCGGACCCTGCCGGTCGACGACGGTTCCGTCAACTCCCATACGGCCGGAGCCGACCGGTCATCGGTCTCGGGAAGCGGCGCGGTCCGGTCGCGCAGTGCTCCCAGAATTCTCGACTCGATGTCCGACGCCCCGGCGACGACGTCGTCCGACGGGTCGAACAGGCGTAGGCCGACGACGTCGGCGAACTCGGGCGACAAGCCCGCGGCGATCAGCGCCCTCTGCATCTCGGGCCAGGTCCATGCGGTGAGATGCGCCTCGACGTGCGCGGCGATCTCGGCGGCCTCATCCGGCGAGAACAGTGGATCAGACATTGGCGATGGACTGCGGGCGAGGTGACCGAGAACTCGTATCGCGGCGCCGCGAAGCACGCGCAGCGTGCCGCATGGCGTCGGACGCAGGGACCAACTGTGAGGTGTACCCAGGGGTTACCCCTGAGACGGGTCGTGACGACCCACTCTCATCTCGCCCGCCGTCCATCGCCACCGATGGTGCCACGACCGATCACTGCCAGTCGCGGGATCGGGTACCGACCTTGAGGTCGAGTCGCTGCAGATGTTCGGCCACCACGGTGACCGCACCCTCGGCGTTCTGCACCGTTCCGCGGATCATCAGGGCCGTCGCGCTCTGGGCGAGCTTGCGGTATCGCTTCCACAATCCGACCGAACAGACGACATTGACCATGCCGGTCTCGTCCTCGAGGTTGATGAACGTGACCCCCGACGCGGTGGCGGGTCGTTGGCGATGGGTGACGGCGCCCGCCACGAGCACCCGGGACCCGTCACGCACCGACAGCAACCCGTCGGCCGGGACGACCCCCATCGCCGACAGCCGCGGCCGGAGGAACTGCGTCGGGTAGACCGTCGGCGTCACCCCGGTGGCCCACGCATCGGCCGCGGCGAGTTCGACGTCGGTCATCCCGGGCAGCGTGGGCGCGACACCCGACGCCTGCAACGCCAGGTGATCGGCACGTTCCAGCGACGCCGCACCCGCGTCCCACAGCGCCTGCCGACGGGTTCCGCCGAAGCAGTCGAAGGCACCTGCGGTGGCGAGCGCCTCGAGTTGGCGTTCGCTCAACTCGGCCCTGCGGGCGAGATCGGCCGGGCTGCGGTACGGACCGTCGGCCACCCGACGGTCGACGACGACCTGCGCCAGCTCGTCACCGATGTGCCGCACCGAACCGAGAGCCATCCGGACCTCGAGCCCGTCGTTCTCCAGGTTCGCGTGGGCCAGGGAGATGTTGATGTCGGGTCCGTGCACGCGGACGCCGTGCCTCCGGGCGTCGGCCACCAGCGACTGCGGCGAGTAGAAACCCATCGGCTGCGCCCGCAGCAGCGCGGCACAGAACGCCGCGGGATGGTGCAGCTTGAACCACGACGAGTAGAAGACCAGCGCCGCGAAACTCTGCGAATGACTCTCCGGGAAACCGAAGTTGGCGAAGGCGGCCATCTTCTCGAACACTCGGTCGGCCACGTCGCCGACGATCCCGTGGGTCTGTTCCATCCCGGCGTAGAACCGCTCCTTGAGCTTCTGCATCTTCTCCGGCGACCGCTTCGACCCCATCGCGCGACGCAGTTGATCGGCCTCGGACGCGTCGAAACCGGCGACGTCGACGGCCAGCTGCATCAACTGTTCCTGGAACAGCGGCACGCCCAGCGTGCGTTCCAACGCGGTTTTCATCGACGGGTGCTCGTAGCTGGTGACCTCGAGCCCGTTGCGTCGTCGGATGTAGGGGTGCACCGACCCGCCCTGGATGGGACCGGGGCGGATCAGCGCGACCTCCACCACCAGGTCGTAGAACCGTCTCGGTTTGAGCCGGGGCAGCGTCGCCATCTGCGCCCGCGACTCAACCTGGAACACACCGACCGAGTCGGCGGCGCAGAGCATGTCGTACACCGCGGTCTCCGCGAGATCGATCCGCGCGAGGTCGACGTGGATGTCCTTGTGCTCGGCGACGAGGTCGATGGCGTAGTGCAGCGCCGAGAGCATGCCGAGACCGAGCAGATCGAACTTCACCAGACCGATTGCGGCACAGTCATCCTTGTCCCACTGCAGCACACTGCGACCGGCCATCCGCGCCCATTCGGTGGGGCAGACGTCGGCGATGGGGCGATCGCAGATGACCATGCCGCCGGAGTGGATGCCGAGGTGTCGCGGCATCCCCGCGATCTGCCCGGCGAGATCCATGACGTCGTCGGGGACATCGTGCTCCGGGTTCTCCTCCTCATCGACGGTGCGGCCCCACCGGCTCACCTGCTTGCTCCACGCATCCTGCTGACCGATCGAATACCCCAGTGCGCGAGCCATGTCCCGCACCGACGACCGACCACGGTAGGTGATGACGTTGGCCACCTGGGCGCTGTACTCACGGCCGTAGGTGGCGTACACGTGCTGAATGGCCTCCTCACGGCGATCGGACTCGATGTCGACATCGATGTCGGGCGGACCGTCCCGTTCCGGGGACAGGAAGCGTTCGAACAGCAGGCTGTTGCGTACGGGGTCGACGTTGGTGACCCCGAGCGCGTAACAGACCGCGGAGTTGGCGGCACTCCCCCGCCCCTGACAGAGGATGTCGGAGCGCTTGCAGAAGTCGACGATGTCGTGGACCACGAGGAAATAGCCCGGGAAGTTCAGCGAGTTGATGACCGCGAGTTCGTGCTCGATCTGCCGGTACGCCTTGGGGTTCGACGTCGGTGATCCGTAACGGTTCGCGGCGCCGGTCATCGTGAGCTCTCGCAGCCACGACTTCTCGGTGTGTCCGTTCGGGACGTCGAACGGCGGTAGTTCCGGTGCGATCAGGCGCAACTCGAAGGCACAGTCGCGACCTATCTGCGCCGAGTTGTCGATGGCCTCGGGGTGGGCGGCCAGTAGCCGCGCCATCTCGTCGCCGCTGCGCAGGTGGGCGCCGCCCACCGGACCGAGCCAGCCGGCGATCTCGTCGAGGCTCGCCCGGGCGCGCACCGCGGCCATGGCCATGGCCAGGCGGCGGCGGTCGGGGCCCGCGAAGTGGGCGCCGGTGGTGGCGACGGTGACAAGACCGTGCGCCGCAGCCAGTTCGGCGAGGGCGGCGTTGCGTTCGTCGTCGGTCGGCATGGACTGGGTGGTGAGTTCGACGGCGACGTTGTCGCGGCCGAATCGATCGACCAGCAGTCGCAGTTCTTGTGCGGCCGCCTCGGGTCCCCGGGTGGCCAGGGCCTGGCGCACGGTCCCCTTCCGGCAGCCGGTGAGAATCAGCCACGACCCGTCGGCGGCGGTGGCCAACTCGTCCATGTCGTAGCGCAGCAATCCTTTCTCACCGGCCGCCATGTGTGCGGCGGCCATCTGCCTCGACAGCCGTCGGTACCCGTCCTGACCCCTGGCCAGCACCAGCAGATGACCGCCCTCCGGATCGTTGACGCCGGTGCGGGCCGCGTCGTGCTGCATCGACAGTTCCGCGCCGAACACCGTCGGGAGTCGCCACTCCCGGGCCGCCTCGGCGAACCGGACCACTCCGTAGAAACCGTCGTGATCGGTGACGGCGAGCGCCTCGAGTCCGAGGCGGTGTGCCTCGGTGACCATGTCCTCGGGCGAGCTGGCACCGTCGAGGAAGCTGTAGGAGGTGTGCGCGTGAAGTTCGGCGTAGCGCGTCGCGCTCCGTCCCCGAGCACTGTCGTCAGCCTGGAACGGGTCACGTTTACGGGACCAGGCGGGGCTGTCACCGCCGTCGCCGGGGAACGTCTCACCCGGCCGACCACCGCTGTTCGGGCGCCCCGACAGCACCCGCTCCATCTCCGCCCAGGTGGGCGGGCCCTCGTTCCAGCCCACACCCGATGGTATCGGTATTCGAACACATATTCGACCCCGATCGGCTCGGATTAGTCTTGAGCCCATGCCTGCCCCGTGGTCCGGACGCAGCGTCGTCGCCACCGGTGAGCGGTTCCAGATCCCGTTCTATCTGCTCGCCCTCGCCGCGGGCGCGGCCCTCGGCCTGGCCGCCCCCGGTACGGCTCCGACCCTCGAACAAGCGATCAACCCCGTGTTGATCGTCCTGCTCTACGCCACCTTCCTCGCCGTGCCGTTCGCGCGGATCGGCGCCGCCCTGCGCGACGTCCGTTTCCTCGTCGGCGCCGTGGCCCTCAACTTCGTCGTCGTCCCGGTCGTGGTCTTCGCGCTCACACGGTTCGTGGCGGATGACCGGGCCGTCCTCGTCGGCGTCGTCCTCGTGCTGTGCGCGCCGTGCATCGACTACGTGATCGTCTTCAGCGGGCTCGCCGGTGCCGCGTCCGATCGCCTTCTCGCCGGCGCGCCCGTGCTGATGCTGCTCCAGATCGCGCTGCTGCCGCTCTACCTCTGGCTGTTCGTGGGCGCAGACGTGGTGGACACGATCGAGGTGGCGCCGTTCGTCGAGGCGTTCCTGGTCCTGATCGTCGTGCCGATGGCCCTTGCCGCGACCACGCAGGTGCTGGCGCGTCGGCATCGGCTCGCGACGAGGGTCACCGACGTCATGGCGGCGACCATGGTCCCGATCATGATGGTGACGCTGGCCGTCGTCGTCGCCTCGCAGATCGATGCCGTCCGGACGCGCTGGGCCGACCTCGTCGGCGCCGCCGTCGTCTTCGTCGCCTTCCTGGTGGTCATGGCCGTCCTCGGACGCGTCGCGGCGGGCGTCGCCCGACTCGACGTCCCGGCCGGTCGCGCGCTCGTGTTCTCCGGTGCCACCCGCAACTCACTGGTGGTGCTTCCGCTCGCACTGGCCCTGCCGTCGGCCCTGGCCCTGGCGCCGGTCGTGGTGGTCACGCAGACACTGGTCGAGTTGGTCGGCATGATCGCCTACGTTCGCCTGGTCCCCCGTCTGATCCCGGCCGACTGATCCCGGCTGACTGATCCGGCGACCGTACAAAAGTTACTGTTACTCTCGTAACACAAACACGGGTGAATCCCGATCATGACGGCGTCAGGATGTGCCATGAGCAGCTACTTCATCACCGGCGCGACCGGTTTCATCGGCCGTCGCGTCCTACCACGTCTGCTCGCCGCGCAGCCCGACGCAGTGGTGTACGCACTGATCCGCCCCCGGTCGGTCGAGGGCTTCACCGACATCGCCACCGGGTGGGACGGCTCGGGCCGGCTGCATCTGGTGCCCGGCGATCTGACGGCCGACGCGTTGGGTATCGCCGACGACGCCGCGATCCCCGACCACGTCGATCACGTGCTGCACCTCGGCGCCGTCTACGACATGACCGCCGACGCGACCAGTCAGCAGGCCGCGAACGTCGAGGGCACCTCCCGGGTCGCCGACTTCGCGCTGGCACACGACGCGATGATGCATCACGTCTCGTCGATCGCGGTGTCGGGCGATCACCGCGGTATCTACACCGAGGACGATTTCGATCTCGGTCAGCGCTTCCCCACGCCCTATCACCGCACCAAGTTCGGGGCCGAGAAGGCGGTCCGCGAACGAGCCGGGTTGCGGTGGCGCGTCTACCGCCCGGCGATCGTGGTCGGCGACTCCACGACCGGAGAGATGAACAAGATCGACGGTCCCTACTACTTCTTCGGCCATCTGCGTCGCCTGGGCACATTACCTTCTGGCGCAACGGTTCCGATGCCCAATCTGGGGGACACGAATGTCGTGCCGGTCGACTTCGTGGCCGATGCGATCGTAGCGTTGCTCGGACACCGGCCGGACCAGACCGGTCGGGTGTACCACCTCGTCGACCCGGACAGGCGGTCGATCACCGATCTGTACAACGCGGTGGCCCCGGCGTTCGGCGGCCCCCGCGGACGCCACGTGATCCCCCGACGCATCGTCGCCCCGGTGGTGGCGGCCGGCAGCCGTGGCGTGATCCGGACCGCACGCGATCTCGTTGCGCTGCAACAGAAGATCCCACCCGCAGTGCTCGACACGACCGAACTGCCCGCCGTGTTCATCACCGCGCGGACCACCCCGGTGCTCGATCGGTACGGCATCTCGGTGCCCGATCTCGCCGAGTACGGCCCGCGACTCTTCGAGTACTGGGCCGAGAACCTCGACCCGAACCGGTTCGCCCGCACCGACCCCCGCGGTCCGCTGGTGGGCAAGCACGTACTGATCACCGGCGGATCGGCCGGTATCGGACTCGAGACGGCCCGTATCTGCGCCCGCAAGGGCGCCACGGTGTTCATCCTCGCCCGCAAGCAGGACGACCTCGACACCGCGGTGCGTGACATCGGTTCTGACCTGCGCACCGCACCGACGGACCCGGACGCGCCGACCGGATCGGTACACGCCTACGTCTGTGACATCACCGACGCCGAGGCGGTCGCGGTGACCGTGAAGACGATCCTTACCGAGCACGATCACGTCGACGTGCTGGTCAACAACGCCGGACGGTCCATCCGCCGGGCCACCATCAACGCCACCGACCGCTCGCACGACTACCACCGCACCATGGCGGTCAACTACTTCGGTGCGGTCGAGATGGTGCTGGCGTTGCTCCCCCACATGACGGGTCGCCGCATCGGCCACATCGTCAACGTGTCCAGCATCGGCGTACAGGCCCGCGGCCCACGGTTTGCCGCCTACGTCGCGTCGAAGTCGGCACTGGAGGCGTTCAGCGACATCACCGCGGCGGAGACACTGTCCGATCGCGTCACGTTCACCAACATCCACATGCCGCTGACCAGGACCCGGATGATCGCGCCCACCGACTCCTACGACAAGGCCCTGGCGCTGACGGCCGAGAAGGCCGCCGCGATCGTGGTCCGCGGCATCGTGGAGAAGCCCAAACGCATCGACACCCCGTTGGGCACCCTGGCGCAGGTCGGCCAGTTCCTTCTACCCGGTCTGACCGCGCGAGTCCAGCACCAGGGGTTCCTGCTGTTCGGTGAATCGACTGCGGCACAGGGAAAGGCCGAGCCGACCGATGTGGTGGCCGCCGACGGCACAACCGCTGCGTCGGCGGCGCCGGTGTCGCCGACGATGTCGATCGTGCACAGCGTGCGCGACCGTGCGCAGGCCGTGGCCCACCCGGTGAAGTCCGCGGTGGTCGACAGCGGTGCGCGACGGATCGTCCGCCGTTCGCTCAACCTGGTCCCCGGGGTGCACTGGTGACCGGCGCGTTCTCCGACCTCGCGCCGGACACCCCGTACGTGACGGTCGACGCCGACGTTCTCGACGCCAACATCGCCGCGCTCGCCACGCAGACCGCCGGATCGGGCATGGCGGTGCGTCCGCACGGAAAGACCCACAAGTGCGCGCAGATCGCTCGACGCCAGGTGGCCGCGGGAGCTGTCGGACTGACGGTCGCGACGATCGGCGAGGCCGAGGCATTCGCCCGATCGGGGATCGATGACCTGTTCATCGCCTATCCGCTCTGGCTCACCGAGAACAAGGGCGCGCGACTGCGTGAACTGTCCGAGCGGGCAGCATTGCGTCTGGCCGTCGATTCGGGCGCGGGAGCTGAGTCGATGGCGCGCGCACTCGGGGATGCGCGGGACGCCGTGGAGGTTCTGGTCGAGGTCGACAGCGGTCAGCACCGCACCGGGTGCGACCCCACGGAGGCGGGTTCGGTTGCCGCACGAGCACTCTCGGTCGGTCTGCGGGTGGTGGGAGTCTTCACGTTCCCGGGCCACGGTTATCGGCCCGGCCATCGTGAGGAGACAGCCCGTCAGGAGTCCGCAGCGCTCTCGACCGCTGCCGACGCGTTGACGTCGGTCCGGGTCGACCCCGTGGTCCGCAGCGGTGGGTCGACCCCCACGGTGGAGTTCGCCGACCCCGGCGTCCTCACCGAGGTGCGTCCCGGCGTCTACCCCTTCAACGACGCTCAACAGGTGGCATTGGGACGAGCAGGCATCACCGATGTCTCGCTGGCGGCGATGGCGACCGTGGTGCATCGCGAGCCGGGGCGGTTCGTGCTCGACTGTGGCAGCAAGATCCTGGGGACCGAGCGACCCGAGTGGGTGAGCGGTTTCGGGCTCCTGCTCGATCACCCCGATGCGCAGGTGGTGGCGCTGTCGGAGCATCACGCGACCGTGGTCACCGACGCCCCGGTCCCCGAACTCGGTTCGGTGCTGCGGGTGGCACCGAACCACGTGTGCATCACCGTCAACCTCGTCGACGACCTGTTCCTGACGGCGGGCGGTGCGGTCGTCGACCGGTGGCCGGTCATGGCCCGGGGTGCCAACACCTGATCACCGCACCCATCGGGGTCGGGCACACTGTGGACATGTCATCTCGTCGCCGACTCGGCCTGTCGGTGGGCGTCGCTAGCGTGCTGCTGTTCAGCGGGTGTGCCACCGATCCGGCGCCCCCGACCACCGCACAGCTCACCAAGGCGCCCAGCGTGACGTTCCGACAGATCGGCATAGACCAGGTCCGTGCAGAATCAGCCGAGGTGGTCACTGCTACGCGGGATCTCGGTGTTGCCCTCGCGCAGGCAGAGCCCGACGCCGGCGGCGCCAACCGGGTGGTGTCGCCGTGGAGTGCGATGACCGCTCTCGGCATGGTGCGGGCGGGCGCCGACGGGGCCACCGCCGACGAACTGGACCGGGTCCTCGGCCCGTACCGACCCAAGGCCCTGGCCGCACTGCTCGGGCAACTCGACTTCATCGGCGGCGACCCCGGCACGGTCGACGAGGACAACCCGCCGACCCCACCGGTCTATCGGCAGGGCACCGGCGCCTTCATACAGAATTCCTCCTCCCTGGGCAGGCGGTATCTCACCGACCTGAGCTCGTTCTTCGACACCGGCGTCTACCCCATCGACTTCCGCACCCCGCAGGCGGCGAATGCGATCAACGAGTGGATCGCGGTCAACACCGGCGGTCAGATCACGCAGGCTCCGATCCCACCGGACCCGGACACCGTGCTCAGTCTGCTGAGCACGGTCTACCTCGGGGCCGCCTGGGACCGACCGTTCACGCAGACGATCGACGACGGCACGTTCACCACCGGCCCGGGTCGGACGGTCCCCACGGCGATGATGTCGCAGACCGACGACTTCCGACTCGCCCGCGGGGCGGGGTGGACCGCGCTCGAACTCCCCTACGGCGGAGGTGGTCTGGCCATGCAGGTCGTGCTGCCCGACCTCGGTGCGTCGGTGGGCTCCACTCTTTCCGGCGCGGTGCTCGGGGCGGTGTCGGACGGCCTGAAGCGGGCGCGACCCGCCGAGGTGTCGGTGACGATGCCCCGCTGGAAGATCGCGCAGACCGTCGATCTGACCACGGTGCTCGAAGGCCTCGGCGCCCGACGGATGTTCACCCCGGACGCCGATCTGAGCGCGATCGGTGAGGACGTGTTCGTCTCCGGTGCTGCGCAGTCGGCGACGATCACCGTCGGCGAGAAGGGCACGGTCGCCGCGGCGGTCACGCAGGTGCCGATGACGACGACCGGCCTTCCCCCGGCGCCGCCCGACACCTTCGACGCCGACCGCCCGTTCGTGTACCAGATCGTCGACACCTCGACCTCGCTGCCACTGTTCCTCGGTGTGGTGGCCAACCCGACGGCCAACTGACCCCGACTCATTCGTAGACACCCTCGACGGTCCAGTTCTGCTGTTGGTACCGCAGCAGCAGTGCCCGCGAATCATCCAGCAGCACCTGGGCTCTCGCGTGCGTTCCCACCTGCTCGGAGGGACTCGCCCACCACTGCTCGTCGGCGGGCCACGGACCGGCCCACCACCGCAGCTCCCAGGTACGCGATCCCCAGATCACGGTGGTCGGCTCGGCGCTGAACACGCCGCGTCGGGTGACCTGCACCGGCTCGTCGTACATGTCGCACACCCGCACCGGGGCGCTGAGCAACACCGACGGGGCCGGCTCTGGGACCCGCCCCGGCCAGGGCGCATCCGGGTCCGAACGCGGGGTCAGCTCGTCCCCCAACGGGACCAGGGTGATCCGCTCGGCCGTACCCCGACCACCACTGCGCACCGGCACCCGGACCGCCTCACCACCGAGCAGTCCCTGCACCCGGACCAGTGCGCGGCGGGCCCGGTCGGCCACCTCACCATCCCCTCCGGGGATACCCGCGCCGCGGAAACCGAACTGCAGCGCACCGGAATCCACCAGCTCGACCGGTTCCAGACGCAACGACGCGATGGGGGAATCCGGACGGTCCCCGGCCTTGCCGCTGAGCCATCCGTCGAGTTGCCAGCGGATGCGGTCGGCGGTGGCCTCCGGGGTCAACGGTTCGGCACAGCGCCAGGTGCGCGAGGAGTGCTGACCACCGGTGGTCGTCGCGTGGACGGTGAGGCGGGTGCAGGCCACCGCGGCCGCCATCAGCGCCCGATGCAACTCGTCGGCCAACCGGCGACCCACGAACGCGGCCGCGTCGACCCGGTCGATGGGCGGATCGCACTCGTGGGAGATGACGACGTCGGTCGCCGACAGCCGCCCCGAGGGTTGCCGGCCCGGCATCGCACGGGCGGCACGATGGGCCACCACGGCGTCGGAACCGAAACGCGTCGCGACATCGCTCGAGGCCAACTGCGCGAACCCGCCCACGGTGCGCACCCCGAGCCGCCACAGCAGATCGATCAACTGATCGCGATCGTCGGCGGACAGACTCGGCTCCGCACCGAGTTCCGAGATCGGCAGGCCGGCAAGGAACTCCGCGTCGGAGCCGGTCGGCACGATCTGTCCGTGACGCGCGGCGACGACGCTGGTGAACAGTTCGTCGGCGATCCCCGTCTGCGATTCCACCCCGCAGGCGGAGATCACGTCGATCAGCTTCTCGGCGGCCACCTCCTCACCGTCGAAATACCGGGCCGCCCCGGCGGCGGGCAACACCATCAGCCCCGGCCGCAGCACCTCGACCGTCGGGATCACCTCGGCCACCGCCGCGACCACCGGGTCGAAGTGGCGTCCGTCGCGGCCGGCGTCGACGGTGACCACGTACAGGCTCGGGCACCGGGCCTGGGACTCCCGCTTGCGCATCCCGCGTCGGACGCCCATCGCGCGGGCGGTGGCCGAGCAGGTGACCACCCGGTTGGCCGAGATCACCGCCACGGGCTGGTCCGGGGACATGTCGGCGTCGGCCGCGGCGGCCACCGCGGGCCAGTCGGGGCACCACACCGCGAGGGTGCGTCGTCCGGTCATCGGTCGGCCCCCATCAGTTCGCCACCGTCAGCGACACCGGACGCACCGTGGGCGAGTCCGCGGGCGCGGTCGTCGACGAACCGGCCGCGACCAGTTGCACCCGGTCGTCGAGGTGCACCACGTCGACACGGGCGTGTGAGCCCCGTGTCCCCCGTCCGCGCGCCTCGACCGACAGCGACATCCCCGCGATGCGCCCGTGTCCGAGATGGCGGAACGGCAGGTGCCGGTAGTCGGCGACCTGTGCGGTCAGCGACGCCTGTACGCCGGACCACCGTCCGTCGGTGACCACCAGCGCGGCCCCCTTGGCCCTCGCCCGTGCCATCACCGCCCGCGACCGGGACGGCGGGACCGAGACGCCGCCGAGCCCGACCACGACCAGATCCAGGCCGTCGAGCAGCACCGCGGCGACTTCCACGGGATCGAATCCGGGCGCTCCGTCGATGGTCGCGATGCGAGACAGGTCGGCCCCCATCTCGGCCGCGGCGTGCAGGCTCAGATGGGGCTGGCCGATCACTGCGACGTAGCCGCCCGCGGCCGTGATGGCCGCGATCATCGACAGCAACATCGACCGTGCGCCGTCGACCGAGACCACCGAGCCGCGGGCCAGACCGCCACCGGGCAACAGCTCGGCGAGGACCTCCGGGATCGGCAGCAACTCCCGCGCGCGCTGCTCCGATGCCGACACCGTGACCGTCTGCTGGTTCTGGGGCACAACCGATTTCGCTCGTCCTGCCGACGCCGCCGCCAAGCGTGCGCGCAGCAGCGCAACAGTGTCCTCTACCGTCTCTCCGGTATCAATTTTCCCAACGCTCACAGGCGACATGGCACTTCCTCAACCGACTCAGGGCCGCGTGGAAGGTGTGCACAGGGAAGGTGCGAACACTCACGACAGTTCGAACATGTTTTCGATTTCGATCGTAGGTCCGGGGTCCGACAACCGTCAATCGTGAGCCGCTGACGAGGCGATCCGCACCCATCGGCTACCCGACGGCGGTCATCGCACGCCGCGTCGCGACCGCGTCGGCGATGTCGTCCTCCATGAGACTCGCGTGCACCGCCATCGCGACGTTCACCCCGCCCGCGGCCGATGCGACCACGGTCGCACGCGCGTCGGCGACGTTGCCGGCCGCCCACACCCCGGGCACCCCGGTGGCGCCCATGGGATCGGTCGCGATCACCGTCGCCATCAGGTGATCGCCGACCCGCACCTCCTCTACGGTCAGGCCCAGCGACTCCACCACCGCGCCACCGACCCGTCCGGTGCTCGCCACCACCACCGCGTCACACGCCACCTCGGCCCCGGAGGCGAGCCGGACCCCGACGAGTCGGTCGTCGCGCACGACCACCTCGGTGACGAGGCCGTCGACGACACCGATGTCGCGTGCGGTGAGCGTCTCGAGTTGCTCACCGACGAACTCCGGCGCCGTGTGCCGGGCGATGGTCACGTCGGCACTCAGGTTCCGGAACATGTGCGCCTGATGCGCCGACATCACACTCGTGGCGATGACGACGACGGCCCGATCGCGCACCTCCCATCCGTGACAGAACGGGCAGTGCAGCACGTCGCGTCCCCACCGTTGCGCGAGTCCGGCGACGTCGGGGAGCTCGTCGACGACGCCGGTCGTGACGACCAGCCGTCGCGCACGCACGGCGCTCCCGTCGTCGAGCGTCACGGTGAAGTCGCCGACCCCACCGTCGACCCGCGACGCGGTACCGCTGACCACCCGGCCGCCGTAGAGCTCGACCTCCGCGCGGCCGGTCGTCACCAGTTCCGTCGGCGAGATCCCCTCGCGCGTCAGGAAATTGTGCACCCCGTCCGCGGGGAGGTTACGTGGCGACCCGGCGTCGACGACGACCACCGATCGCCGCTGGCGTCCCAGTGTCACCGCCGCCGCGAGCCCTGCCGCACCGCCACCGATCACGGCCACGTCCATCATCTCGTCCATCGATCTCTCCTCTGCTCGGTTCGCACTGCACCCACTGTGCGACCGCACCCAAGAGCTGGCAACGTTCTTTGCCGATCTGGCAAACTGTCGGGATGGACGACCCCACCACCGACACCGACGCCGTGCTCGCCGCCGTCGGTCCACGCCTGCGTGCGCTGCGCAACCAGCGCGACATCACCCTGTCCGACCTCTCGGAGAGCACCGGGATCTCGGTCAGCACGCTCTCGCGCCTCGAATCCGGTCAACGCCGGCCGACGCTCGAACAGCTGCTCCCCCTGGCGAGTGCGTACCGGGTGCAGCTCGACGACCTGGTGGGCGCTCCCCGTACCGGCGATCCACGCGTGGTGCTGCGACCGACGACAAGGCATGGGATGACGTTCATCCCGCTGACCGGACGTGCGGGCGGTCTGCAGGCCTACAAGATGATCCTGCCGGTGGCGCCGCAGACCCCGGTCCCGGAATTGCGGACCCACGAGGGGTACGAGTGGCTCTACGTGCTCGACGGCAGGCTTCGGCTGATCCTCGGTGATCGCGACCTGATCCTGACGCCGGGTGAGGCCGCCGAGTTCGACACCCACGTGCCGCACTGGCTCGGCGGGGCCGGCGACCACCCGGTGGAGGTCCTCGCCCTGTTCGGCAAGCAGGGCGAACGAGCACATCTGCGCACCGGTCCGCGACCGTAGAGTGCAGGCGTGAGCCGTACCGAACCCGACCATCGCCGAGCCGACGCGCGACTGACCGACCTGATGCCCACCACCGACCTGGCCGATCTGCACCAGCTGCGAGATGACTTCGCGCGCTTCATGATGCAGTACAAGTTCGGTATCGACACGGTCAACACCAAGATCACCATCCTGCGTGACGAGCTCACCCACCTGCACGACTACAACCCGATCGAGAACCTCTCGTCGCGGTTGAAGGCGCCGGAGAGCATTCTCGCCAAGATCGGGCGCAAGGGGTGCGCACCGTCGTTCGAGGCCATCCGCGCGACCATCACCGACATCGCCGGGGTCCGGGTGACCACGTCGTTCGTCTCCGACGTCTATCACGTGATGGACATGCTCTCGCGGCAGGACGATGTCACGGTGCTCGAGATCCGCGACTACATCGCGAACCCGAAACCCAACGGGTACCGCAGCCTGCACGCGCTCCTCGAGGTGCCGGTCAACATGTCCGACCGGGTCGTGCCTGTCGTCGTCGAGGTGCAGATCCGCACCATCGCGATGGATTTCTGGGCGAGTCTCGAGCACAAGATCTACTACAAGTACGCCAGAGACGTGCCGAGGGATCTGCTCGACGAACTCGGCCAGGCCGCCGAGACCGCACATCGACTCGACGCGACCATGGAACACCTGCACGAGGAGATCCGCGGTGCCGATCGCGGGTCCGCGGTCGGGGACGTGGTGCCGTCGGACGCGGTGTTGCACGAGTGGGTGGCCGCACGGACCAGGTTCATCACCGAGCAGTGACGCGGCGTTGTCACGTTTGCGCGGCCCGCGGTGTCTTGAGGGGGAGAGAATTCCCCACGAGGTACACGAGGAGCATCCGATGAGCGCACGCACCAGCGACAACCGACACGTGGTGGTGGTCGGCGGCGGCTACGCCGGCACCATGGCCGCCAACCGTCTCGCGGCCACCGACACTGCCGCGGTCACGCTGATCAGCCCCACCACCGAGTTCGTCGAGCGGATCCGGCTGCATCAGCTCGCCGCGGGTACCGGCGTGGCCACCGTCGGCTACGACACCCTGCTGCACGCCGGCATCGAACGGATGACCGCGGCGGTCGAGAACATCGACACCGCCGCACACACGGTGCTCACCTCGACCGGTGACGTCATCGGATACGACCGGATGATCTATGCGGTCGGCAGCGGGGCGGGCTCGGCGCCGGTTCCCGGTGTCGCCGAGTTCGCCCACACCGTCTCCGACCTCGACGACGCGTCCCGGCTGGCCGCCGTGCTGGCCGACACCCCCGCCCGGGCATCGGTCGTCGTGGTCGGTGGCGGGTTGACCGGTGTCGAGGTGGCCGCGGAACTCGCGCAGGCGCGCGACGACCTCGGCGTGACACTGATCTGCGGCGCCGGGGTGGTGCCGTCGGCCGGCATCCGCGGCGGCGCGTCGGTGACCAGGCGGTTGCGGCGGCTCGGTGTGGACCTCGTCGAGCACGCGCCGGTCGTCGAGGTCTCCGACACCGAGGTCGTCCTGGCCGACGGCCGGGTGATCTCCGCCGACATCACCGTCTGGACAGCCGGTTTCGCCGTCCCCGATCTCGCGACACGGAGTGGACTGAGCACCGATCCGATCGGTCGGTTGAGGGTCGATGAGACGCTCGTCAGCGTCGACGATCCCCACGTCGTCGGCGCGGGTGATGCGATCACCGTGGCCGGGCGCGAGCTGCGGATGAGCTGTCAGGCGGCGCTGCCGTTGGGCGCGCAGGCCGCGAACACGGTGCGCGCGTCCCTCGACGGCACCGCCGCCGACGAGGTGGATCAGGGGTTCGCCGCCCAGTGCATCAGCCTCGGCCGGACCGCGGGAACCGTGGTGGCCACCCACCGCGACGACCGCCCCCGCCCGATCTTCGTGGGTGGTCGGGCCGGCGCGGTGGTCAAGGAGCAGGTGTGCCGGATGACGTTGCGATGGATCGCCGGTGAGGGCCGACGCGGTGGTTCGTACTCGTGGACGAAGGGACCGCGCCGGTGACCGGGTCGTCGACGCACGCCGACACGTTCACCCACCTGCGTCCGCTGCTGTTCACGATCGCCTACGAGATCACCGGGTCGACGACCGACGCCGACGACATCCTGCAGGAGAGCTATCTGCGCTGGGCCGCTGTCGATCTCGACACGGTGCGCGACGTGCGGTCCTACGTCGCGTCGATCGTCACGCGGCAGTCGTTGAACACCCTGCGGGCCTCGGCGCGTCGTCGCGAGGAGTACGTGGGTCCGTGGTTGCCCGAACCCCTGCGGATGCCCGAGACCATCGGCGCCGCGGGTGATCCCGAGGCCGACGTCGTACTCGGCGAGTCGGTGTCGATGGCGATGATGGTGGTCCTCGAGTCGTTGGGTCCCGACGAACGGGCCGTGTTCGTCCTGCGGGAGGTGTTCGGGTTCAGTCACTCCGAGATCGCCGAGGCCGTCGGGAAGTCCGTCGACGCCGTCCGCCAGAGTGCGGGTCGCGCCCGCTCCCACGTGCAGGCCCGCCGCCGACGCTTCGAGTCGACACCGGCCGCCGTCGACGAGATCACCACAGCGTTCCTGTCCACCACCCTCTCCGGCGACCTGCAGGGATTGATGAACATCCTCGCGCCGGACGCGGTACTCATCTCCGACGGTGGCGGCAAGGTCAACGCGGCACGGCGCCCCATCCACGGTGCCGACAAGATCGCGCGGTTCCTGATCGGCATCGCCCGGTGGGAGCTGCCCGAACTCGGCCTCGAGTCCGCGATCTACAACGGCGGTCCCGCGCTGGTGATCTCGTCGCGCGGGGTGGTCGATTCCGTGTTCGTCCTCGAGGTCGTGGGCGGCGTGGTCGCCGGGGTGTACGCCGTCCGCAATCCCGACAAGCTCGCGGCGGTGCTGACCCCGTTCGACATCGCACGCTGACGACCGGTCCTGGACGCGCACAGTCGCACGTCCGAACGACTCGCGGTGGCGTCCACTAATCTTGTGGTCGTGACCGTTCCCCACCACCCCCGACAGGTTCCCGGACCCGGCTTTCTCGTCGCCGGACGCTATCGGCTCCGGTCCAAGCTCGGTGGTGGCGGGATGGGCGCGGTCTGGTTGGCGACCGATCAACTGCTCGAGCGCGAGGTCGCCGTCAAACAGGTCGTGTCCACCGAGGGCCTGACCGAGGAGTCCGCGAGCGACGTCCGTTCGAGGGCGCTGCGCGAGGGCCGGATGGCGGCCCGACTGAGTCATCGCAACGCGATCGCCATGCACGACCTCGCGCTCGAGAGCGGCGAGCCGTGGCTGGTCATGGAATACCTGCCGTCGCGCAGCGTCGCACAGATCCTGCACACCACGACGACCCTGCCGGTCGCGTACGCCGCTCACATCGGGGCGCAGGTCGCCGCGGCGATGGCCACCGCACACTCCGAGGGGATCGTGCACCGCGACATCAAACCCGGCAACATCCTCATCGCCAACACCGGTCGTGCGGCGGGCACGGTCAAGATCTCCGACTTCGGCATCTCCCGGGCCAAGGACGACATCGCCAACGTCGAGAGCGGCGTGATCACCGGTACCCCGGCATATTTCGCGCCGGAGCTCGCCCGGGGAGGGGAACCCACCGAGGCCTCCGACGTCTACTCGCTGGGCGCCACGGTCTACACGGCCGTGGAGGGCGAGCCGCCGTTCGGCGTCGACGAGGACTCGCTGGTCCTGCTGCACCGAGTGGCTCGTGGCGAGATCACTCCTCCGACCCGCGCCGGTGACCTCACGCCTGCGTTGCTGGCCATGCTCGAGCCGAGTCCGGGCCGCCGCCCGACCATGGCACAGGCCCGAGATCAGTTGGCGCGCATCGCCGCCGGCCCCGGCGGCAACGTGGGTGCGGTGCTCCAGTCGCCCCTGCCCCGCAACGACAGCGCGATCCCGATCTGGGGGCTGTCGGGACGGTCGTCGACGCGATCGAACCGCTCGGCGCCGCGCACCGAGTCGGGGCTGCCCGCCGCCCGTGTGCTGCACCCCACCTCGGCGCGACCCGCTGCCGGTCCCGCACCGGAGCCGACTCCCCCGACCCCGACACCCACACCGTCGGAACCGGTTGCCGGCCCACCCGCGCCCCCGACGCCACCGACACCTCCGACCGCGCCCACCCTGCCCATCTCACCGGCGGTGATCGGCGTGGGTGCCGTGATCCTGCTGGTGCTGCTGATGATCGTGCTCGTCGTGGCCCTCTGACGGCGGTGCGGATGTGAGTACGAGCAGCTCCTCCCACGGTGAGTCGCCCGGCGTGAACCAGCCGGCTGTCCTCAGCTGATCTGCCGGTTGGCGGCCCAGCGGGTCAGAGCATTGCGGTTGGACTGCTGTGTCTTGCGGAGCACGTTCGACGCATGTGTCTCCACGGTCTTGATCGAGATCACCAGGTCCTCGGCGATCTCCCGGTAGGTGTAGCCGCGCGCCAGCAACCGCAGGACCTCCATCTCGCGCGGCGTCAGCGAGTCGAGTTCGGGATCCAGGTGCGGTTCCGGGGCGGCGGAGCGTCCGGTGAACGAATCGAGAACGAACCCGGCCAGACGCGGGCTGAACACGGCGTCGCCCTCGGCGACTCGGCGCACCGCGTCGGCGAGGTCGGCCCCGGCGATGGTCTTGGTGACGTAACCGCGGGCACCGGCGCGGATCGTGGCGATCACGTCCTCGGCGGCGTCGGACACACTGAGCGCCAGGTACACCGGCTGGGTGTCGATGCGGGAGTCGGCGACCCCACGCACCACCGCGACCCCGCCGCCGTCGGGCATGTGCACGTCGAGGAGCACGACATCGGGTCCGGTGGCGACGATCCCGCGCACGGAGTCGGCGACGTTCCCGGCCTCGCCGACGATCTGCAGGCCGGACTCCGACGACAGCTCGGCCCGCACGCCGGACCGGAACACCGCGTGGTCGTCGACCAGGAAGACGCGACACACCGCGGCGTCGGTGGTGGTGGGCACGGTCATCGATTCCTCTTCTCGCGCTGCGGCGCCGGGGCGGAGACGTGTTCACGACGCGGCATCGACATCGCCACCTCGGTGCCGCGATCCGGCGCCGTCTTGATGACGACCGTCCCGTCGCTGCGTTCGAGTCGAGCACGGATCGACCTCGCCACGCCCTGCCGGTCCTCGGGTATCCGGTCAGGGTCGAACCCTCGTCCGCGGTCGCGGACGAAGACGTCGACCGCGTCCCCGGTCACCTCCGCGAACACGTCGACCTTGCGTTCGCCGGAGTGCTTGGCCGCGTTGATCAACGCCTCTCGGGTGGCACCGATCAGAGCCGCCCACCGTTTCGACTCGGCCACGTCGGGAGCGCCCGCGCCGCGCGGCCAGGCCAGATCACCGACCGTCACCACGTCGACCTCGATGCCGTAGGAGTCCTCGACGTCGCCCGCCACGATCTGAAGTGCAGCGGCCAACGAACTCCCCGACCGCTCCCGCTCGCCGAACAACCAGCGGCGCAGTTCCCGCTCCTGGCCGCGGGCCAGGCGGGCGACCTCGTCGGGGCGGTTGGCCTGTTTCTGGATGAGCGCCAAGGTCTGCAACACCGAATCGTGCAGGTGCGCGGCGATCTCGTCGCGTTCGGCGGTGCGGATGCGCGCGGCGCGTTCGGCGTTGACCGTGCGTAGCATGCGCATCCACAGGGGCACGGTCAGCAGCACCACGCCGAGAAGGGTCGCGCCGACGGCGAGCAGCGTCGCACTGAGACCACCGAAGGACCGGTTCGTGGCCAGCACGACCACGGCGAGACCGGCGATGACCAGCACGCCACCGCCGATGACCCGCGTCCACGTCAGAACCGCGCTGGGTGAATCCTGCTCGGGCGAAACGTGTTCGGGAGAATCGAACTCACGCCACACCAGGGTCGCACCGATCGCGACCACGACGAGCGGGACGAGGTATTCCGCCGGGGTCCCCGACGCGGCGAATCCGACGACGATCACCGCGACGATGCCCACCACCGCCAGTCCGTAGGACTGGGCTCGCTCCCCGCGTGCGGGCGGCGCCGTGTCCGTGCCGGGAGGGCAGAAGAACCAGAGGAGTCCGTAGGCGCAGACCCCGGCGCCGGCCAGCGCGCTGAGCACCACGAACACGATGCGTACACGGACCGGGTCGACGCCGAGATGGTCGGCCACGCCGCCCGCGACACCGCCGATGATGCGGCCGCCGTCGCGCCGCACGATGCGCTCGGGCAGCGGCGCCGAGCCACCCTCGGTTGAGCGTTGTCGTGTCGGTGCGTCCACACGTCGATACTGACACGGGAGCCCGCACCGGCACATCAGGGAGAGCCCTGAGTCCGACGACGCGGTCGGGGCCGATTTCAGGGTGAATCCTGATGGTGCCGAGGGCGGCGGGCCGGTGAAGATGATCGGTATGAACACGACAACCACCACGCCGAGTGCCGAATCGTTGCTGCGCATGTGGAACACGCGACCGGTCCGGCCGAACGCAGACGGCACCGTCGCCGGGGTGTGCGCCGGTATCGCGCGGCGCTACCGGGTGGATCCGACACTGGTGAAGATCGCGTTCGTCGTCGCCACCCTCTTCGGTGGCAGCGGCGTCATCCTCTACGTCCTGGCGTGGATCACATTGCCCGCGGGCGACGACCCGCCGTCGGAGTACATGAACCGCCGCCAGCGCAAGGCGGTGTACCGGCAGGCCCGCTCCGACTACCGGCGGGCGCGGCGGGAACACCGTGACGGTCGGCATCCCGGCCACGACGATGCCCGGCACCGTTCCCATCCACCGACGATCGTGCTGATCGTCATCGCGGTGATCGTGGTGACGTCGTTCACCCCGAACGTCGCGTGGAGCTCGGGTGGCCTGCTCGGCGCCGCGTTGATGCTGCTCGGCTGGTGGTTGCTCTACCAGCGCAGCCCGGACGCGGAGCCGGGTACCTCGGCCGACACGATCGGCACCGCGCCCATCGTCGCGACCGAGACGTTCACCCGGTGGATGCCCCGGGCGTGGGCCGACAACGTCACCGCCGCAACCACGTCCGGGGTACCGACATCCGGCGAGCCGGGCGTCGATGACGATCCGACCGTCCCGACACAGCGGGTCGATCTCGAGAAGCCGATCGAGGCCCCGTCCGGCCCGCCGACCCCACCGGCGTGGGATCCCCTCGGCGCGGCCCCGTTCGCCTGGGATCTGCCCGAGCCGTCGGTCGCGCCGCCGCCCACCCCGGTTCGTCGCCGCTCCGCGCTCACCCCGATCACTCTCGGTGTCGCCCTGCTCGTCGCAGCCGGTGCGAGCACCGCGGCCTTCGCCGGGGTCGACGCGCTGACCCCGGCTCGTATCGCCGCTCTGACCCTCGTCGTCGTCTGCATGGGCCTGCTCGTCGGGGCGGTCACCCGTCGCGGACCGGGTCTCGTCCCGGTTGCGGTGCTCCTGGCCGTCGTCGTGGTGTTCACCTCGGCCGCTTCGGGTCTGGGATCGCTACCGGGGGGCGGCGTCGGTGATCGTGACTGGCGCCCGGTCACCGCCGGCGACATCGAGCCGAACTACGAACTCACCGTCGGATCGGCGACCGTGGATCTGCGGTCGGTGACGTTGACCGGCAACCGGTCGGTCCGGCTGAGCGTCGGTCTCGGTGAGGCGATCGTGATCGCACCGGCCGGCATGAACCTGAAGGTGCGGTGCCGCACCACGATCGGCGACGAGACCTGCCGCAGCGGACTCGACGGCGGGTCGGACGGGACCGCGGGACCGGTGCTCGACATCGACGCGTCGAGCATCGTGGGACACGTGGAGGTCCGCCGTGGATGACCACCGCTTCTCCCCCACCCAGGCGGTGGTCGGTGTCGTCGGGCTCGCGGTCGCGGTCTGGGGACTCACCGGGGCGCCCGACATCGCCGACAGCGGCGCGGTCCGCTGGGGCGTGGTCGGCATAGCCGTACTGATCGGCGTGGTGCTGATCGTCGTCGGCGGTCTCAGCGGCCGGAACCGCTGAGCCACAACTCAGTCGGGGTGGCGGGTCACTCCCACTCGATGGTGCCCGGGGGCTTGCTCGTCACGTCGAGAACCACGCGGTTGACCTCGGCGACCTCGTTGGTGATGCGGGTGGAGATGATCTCCAACACCTCGTACGGCACGCGGGTCCAGTCGGCGGTCATGGCGTCCTCGCTCGACACCGGTCGCAGCACGATCGGGTGGCCGTAGGTCCGGCCGTCGCCCTGGACCCCGACACTGCGGACGTCGGCGAGCAACACGACCGGGCACTGCCAGATCGTGTTGTCGAGGCCCGCGCTGGTCAGCTCCTCGCGGGCGATCAGGTCGGCCGCGCGTAGGGTCTCGAGACGGTCCGCGGTGACCTCGCCCACGATGCGGATGGCGAGCCCGGGTCCGGGGAACGGCTGGCGACCGACGATGTCCTCGGGCAGACCGAGCTCGCGTCCCACTGCACGGACCTCGTCCTTGAACAGCAGCCGCAACGGCTCGACCAGCGAGAACTCCAGGTCCTCGGGTAGTCCGCCCACGTTGTGGTGGCTCTTGATGTTGGCCGTGCCGGTGCCGCCACCGGACTCGACGACGTCGGGGTACAGCGTCCCCTGGACCAGGAAGTCAATGGCTTGCGGCCCGCTCGCTTCGCTCCCGGCGCCGGTGGTGCCCTCGCTGCCGTCGAGCACGTCGGTGACCGCACCCTCGAACGACCGGATGAACTCACGGCCGATGATCTTGCGCTTGGTCTCGGGATCGCTGTGCCCGGCCAACTCCCGCAGGAAAGTCTCCTCGGCGTCGACGGTGACCAGTCGTGCCCCTGTGGCGGCGACGAAGTCGGTCTGGACCTGCTCGCGCTCGCCGGCCCGCAGCAGCCCGTGGTCGACAAACACACACGTCAGACGGTTGCCGATGGCCCGCTGGACGAGCGCGGCGGCCACCGCGGAATCGACACCGCCGGACAGCCCGCACAGGGCGCGGCCGTCGCCGACCTGCGCGCGAACCTGCTCGACGAGCGCGTCGGCGATGTTCGCGGCGGTCCAGTCGGCCTCGAGACCGGCGATCTCGTAGAGGAACTTGGTCAGGATGTGCTGACCATGAGGGGTGTGCATCACCTCGGGGTGGTACTGCACACCGGCCATCCGACGCTCGAGGTTCTCGAACGCGGCCACCGGCGCACCGGGCGTGGACGCGGTGACCGTGAAACCTGCGGGCGCTTCCTGCACGGCGTCGTTGTGGCTCATCCACACCGGTTGGGTCTCGGGCGTGCCGGCCATCAGTACCGACTCCCCGATCGACGACAGCGTCGTGCGACCGAACTCACGGCCACCGGTGTTGGCGACCACGCCGCCGAGCTCCTTGGCCATCGCCTGGTAGCCGTAGCAGATGCCGAACACCGGGATGTCGAGGTCGAGGACGGCGGGGTCCAGACCGGGGGCGTCGTCGGCGTAGACCGACGCCGGCCCTCCCGAGAGGACCAGGGCCACCGGGTTTTTCGCGGTTATCTCCTCGATGGTCGCGGTGTGCGCGATCACCTCGGAGTACACGCGGGCCTCGCGGACCCGGCGCGCGATCAACTGCGCGTACTGGGCGCCGAAATCGACGACGAGGACCGGGCGGGGTGCGGCCGATTCGACCGGATCAGGGGCTTCGCTCACCCGTGAGAGTCTACGGTGCGGCCGGTCAGGCGCTCACGCCGTCGCGTCGCACTCCCGCGACCGGGAACAGCGACGACCCGTCGACCTGTGCCCCGCTGCCGTTGGTGATGGCCACGATCGGCAGACGCAGGGCGCCGGGTGCCGATTCCGGGACGACCGGCGACTGCGGCGCGACCGCGGTGATGCGACGGTAGGCCTCGCCCTGCGTGGGTCGGGTGTCGACGCTGTTCTTGTTGGGCCAGAACGACATCGCCCGCTCGGCCTGCGCGCTGATCGACAGCGACGGGTTCACACCCAGGTTGGCGCTGATCGCGGACCCGTCGGTCACGTGCAGGGTCGGGTAGTTCCAGACGCGGTGGAACGGGTCGATCACGCCGGTCGACGGCTTGTCGGAGATCACACAACCGCCCAGGTAGTGCGCGGTCATCGGCATGTTGAACACGTCGCCCCAGGTGCCACCAGCCAGGCCACCGAGCTTGGCCGCCACACGCTGCGCTGCCTCGTTGCCCTTCGGGATCCAGGTGGGGTTGGGCTCGCCGTGGCCCTGTCGGCTGTTGACGAAGCGGAACGGTCCGAGCTTCTGCACGAACGTCGTCAGCGAGTTGTTCTTGTTCTGCATCACCAGCAGGATCACCGTGCGCTGCGACCAGTGCCGGACGTTGATCAGCGACAGCAGCGCGAACGGGTTCTTGCGCACCTCGTCGAGGAACTTGAGGAACCGGTTCCGGCCGGGCTCACCGTCGGTGAGCATCGTCTGCAGCAGGCCCATCGCGTTGGACCCCTTGCCGTAACGGCAGGGCTCGATGTGGGTGTCGGAGTCGGGGTGGATCGACGACGTGATCGCGACGCCCTCGGAGAAATCGTCGGTCGGATCGACCTTGGTGCGCATCGCGCCGAGGATCGCCTCGGAGTTGGTGCGGGTGAGTTCGCCGAGCGCGTCGGACAGCTCCGGCAGCGACCCGTCGTCCTTGGCCAGGTGCAGCAGCTTCTGGCTGTTGTAGGTGCCTGCCGCGACGATGACCTGGCCCGCGGTCAGGGTGCGGCGCCTGGCGCGCAGCTTCGTCCAGGTCCCGGTGCGCTCGGTGTCCACCGACCACGTCCCGTCGGCGTGCGGGTGCAGCCCGGTGACGGTCGTGCGATCGAGAATCTGCGCGCCGTTGCTCTCGGCGAGACCGAGGTAGTTCTTGAGCAGGGTGTTCTTCGCACCCACCCGGCACCCGGTCATGCACGATCCGCACTCGGTACAGGCGGTGCGCGTGGGACCGGCCCCACCGAAGTACGGGTCGGGAACCGTCGCACCCGGGGCGCCGTCGCCGCCGGTCTTGGCGCCGAAGAACACGCCCACCGTCGTGGGTACGAACGTCTCGGCGACCCCCATCTCCTGCGCCAGGTCCTTCATGACCCGGTCGGAGTTGGTGAACGTCGGGTTGGTGACCACGCCGAGCATGCGACGAGCCTGGTCGTAGTACGGAGTGAGTTCGTCATCCCAGTCGGTGATGTGACCCCACTGCGGATCGGTGAAGAACGGCCTCGACGGCTTGTAGAGCGTGTTCGCGTAGTTCAGCGAACCGCCACCGACACCCGCGCCGGCCAGGACCATGACGTCGCGCAGCATGTGGATGCGCTGGATGCCGAACAGGCCGAGCTTGGGTGCCCACACGAACTTGTTCAGACGCCAGCTGGTCTTCGCATGATCGGAGTCCTCGAAGCGACGTCCCGCCTCGATCACGCCGACGCGATACCCCTTCTCCACCAGACGCAGTGCACTGACACTGCCGCCGAAGCCCGAACCGATGATCAGGACGTCAAAATCAGTGGAGTCGTGCGCCATTGCAGAACCTCTCGCCGTACCGGGGGTTGTCTCACGTACCGCGGCTGTGTCACACGTCTCTGTGACCGCCGTCAACAGACAAAATGCTACCCGCCCGGTCCGCAATCCGGCGACACCTACGACGACACGGATCGGTCAGCTGCAGGCGGTGAGCCCGACCTTCTGGAATTCCTTGAGGTCGGAGTAGCCCGCCTTGGCCATCGACCGACGCAGACCACCGACGACGTTGAGCTGGCCGAACGGCTCCGACGACGGTCCGTGCAGCACCTCGGACAGCGGCGGACGGTCCTGCTCGCCGGCCACCTGCAGCAGCGCGCCCCGGGGCAGCGACGGGTGCGCTGCGGCCGCGGTCCAGAACCACCCGCGACCGGGGGCCTCGGCTGACGCGGCCAACGGGGTACCGAGCATCGCGGCGTCGGCACCGCAGGCGATCGCCTTCGCGAGGGTGCCCGACGAGTGGATGTCGCCGTCGGCGATGACATGGACGTACCGACCGCCGGTCTCGTCGAGGTACTCCCGACGGGCGGCGGCCGCGTCGGCGATGGCGGTCGCCATCGGGACGCCGATGCCGAGCACCTCGCCGGTCGTGGTCGACCCGGCGGCCGAGCCGTACCCGACCACGACACCCGCGGCGCCGGTCCGCATCAGGTGCAGGGCGGTGCGGTGGTCGTGCACGCCACCGGCGACGACCGGGATGTCGAGTTCGCTGATGAAGGTCTTGAGGTTGAGCGGTTCGCGATCGTCGTGCGAGACGTGCTCGGCGGAGATGATCGTGCCGTGCACGACGAGCAGATCGATACCTGCCTTGACCAGCGCGGGGGTCAGCTCCTGCGCGTTCTGCGGGCTGACCCGGACCGCGGTGGTGACGCCGGCGTCGCGCACGCGGGCGACGTTCTCGGCGAGCAGACCGGTGTCGAGGGGCGCGGCGTGCAGTTCCTGTAGCCGACGGATGGCCGCGGCCGGATCGACATCGTCGACCGCGATGGCGATCACCTCGGCGAGCTTGGCCTCCACGTCGCGGTGGCGGGCCCACAGTCCCTCACCGTTGAGCACACCGAGCGCGCCGAGTCGGCCGAGTTCGATCGCCGACTCCGGCGAGACGAGCGCATCGGTGGGATGCGACAGGATCGGGGTGTCGAACCGGTAGGCATCGAGCTGCCATGCCGTCGACACCTCGCTCGACGACCGGGTACGACGCGACGGGACGATGTTGATGTCGTCGAGTTCGAAGGTCTGCCGGGCGGTTCTGCCCATGCCGATGTCCACAAGATCCCGCACCGATGCGCCCTTCTGTCAACCATGGCTCAACCGACCGGGACCCGGTCGGGGCTTACGTCTACGACGATCGCTGCGCGATCACCGGGAATAGTAGTTGGGCGCCTCGACGGTCATGGTGATGTCGTGCGGGTGGCTCTCCTTGAGGCCCGCCGACGTGATCTGCACGAACCGCGCCTGCTGGAGATCCTCGATGGTCGCGGCACCGGTGTAGCCCATCGCGGCCCGCAATCCGCCGCGCAGCTGATGGATCACCTGGGTCAGGGGACCACGGAACGGCACGCGTCCCTCGATGCCCTCGGGGACCAACTTCTCCTCCGAGAGCACGTCGTCCTGGAAGTAGCGGTCCTTGGAGAACGACTTGCGGTCGCCACGACCCTGCATCGCGCCCAGCGACCCCATCCCGCGGTAGCTCTTGAACTGCTTGCCGTTCACCAGGATCAGCTCACCCGGAGCCTCGGCGGTACCCGCCAGCAACGACCCCAACATCACGGTCGACGCACCGGCGGCCAGCGCCTTGGCGATGTCGCCGGAGAACTGCAGCCCACCGTCGGCGATGACCGGGACGCCCGCGCGCTTGCACACCGCGACCGCCTCCATCACCGCGGTGATCTGCGGTGCGCCGACGCCCGCCACGACACGGGTGGTGCAGATCGATCCCGGCCCGACACCGACCTTGACCGCGTCGGCCCCGGCGTCGACCAGGGCCTGGGCCGCCTCGCGGGTCGCGACGTTGCCGCCGACGATCTGCACGCGGTCACCGATCTCGGCCTTGAGCTTCGCGACCATGTCGAGCACGAGGCGATTGTGGGCGTGCGCGGTGTCGACGATGATCACGTCCGCGCCCGCGTCGGCGAGCGCCATCGCACGGGTCCACTGGCTGTCGCCGGTACCGATGGCCGCACCGACCAGCAGACGTCCGTCGGAGTCTTTGGTGGCGTCGGGGTGCTGCTCGGTCTTGACGAAGTCCTTCACCGTGATCAGACCGGTGAGCTTGCCGTTGCCGTCGACGATCGGCAGCTTCTCGAGCTTGTTGCGTCGCAGCAGTCCGAGAGCGGCCTCTGCCGACACGCCCTCCTGGGCGGTGATCAGCGGCGCCTTGGTCATGACCTCCGACACCGGACGGTTCTGGTCGACCTCGAAACGCATGTCCCGGTTGGTGATGATGCCCAGCAGGTTGTCGTCGGAGTCGGTGACGGGCAGCCCGGAGATACGGAAGCGCGCACACATCGCGTCGACCTCGGCGAGGGTGTTGGTCGGGCTGCAGGTCACCGGATCGGTGACCATCCCGGCCTCGGAGCGCTTGACGGTCTCGACCTGCCCGGCCTGCTCGTCGATGGACAGGTTGCGGTGTAGAACGCCCATGCCGCCGGCGCGGGCCATCGAGATGGCCATCCGCGACTCGGTGACGGTGTCCATGGCGGAGCTGACCAGCGGCACCTTGAGCCGGATCTCACGGGTCACCTGCGAGGAGGTGTCGACCTCGCTCGGGATCACGTCCGACGCCGCCGGGAGGAGAAGGACGTCGTCGAAGGTGAGGCCGAGCATGGCGACCTTGTTCGGGTCGTCGCCGCCGGTCCGTACCGCGGGGACGACCGGAGCCGTCTCGGATGAGCCGTTGCGGTCTGTGGGGTGAGTCATCGCCAGTGCGCCTCTCTGGTGAAGTGCCGAGTGAAGGAACGAGTGCACTCGGGCGAAGTACTTCGGTCCATCGTATAAGCCGATCCCCCATGCACGAATTCCGCTCGGCGCGCGCGCGAGAGTGGCGCGGCGTGACAGTCGCTGACTACGGTGGTCGTGTGCGTGACCACCTGCCGCCGGGACTGCCCCCGGACCCCTTCGCCGACGATCCCGGCGGCGATCCGTCGGCCGCTCTGGATTCGGTCGAGCCGGCCCAGCCGCTCGACGCCGACGAGCGCCTGGCGGTCGAGGAGGATCTCGCGGACCTCGCCGTGTACGAGGCGTTGTTGGCCCGTCGCGGTGTACGCGGACTCGTCGTGGTCTGCGAGGACTGCCAGCAGGATCACTATCACGACTGGGACATGCTGCGCGCCAACCTGCTGCAGCTCCTGGTCGAGGGCACGGTGCGTCCGCACGAGCCCGCCGTGGACCCGTCGCCGGACGCCTACGTCACGTGGGACTACTGCCGGGGATACGCCGACGCGATGATGCACACCTCCGACGACGACTGATCGTCGCCATCGACTCGACACACCGACTCACACACGACAACGGCCGACGGGATCACCGTCGGCCGTTGTCGTGTCCGGAGAGAATCAGCCCGCGGGCGTCGTGGTGGTCGTCGTCGTCGGCGAGCCGCTCGGCTCCTCGTCGGCCGGGGTCGATGCGGGGACCTGCGGCGTGGTGGTCACCGGCGTCGACGGTTTCGTCGTCGGCTTCGTCGGCCTGGTGGGCACGATCGCGCGGGCCCGCATCTGCTTCTGCTTGTCGAGGACGCTCGACGGGATCGACGGGATGACCTGGTCGGTCGGGACCTGGATCTCGATCGGCGGCAGACCGGGGATCGACGGCAG
The DNA here is from genome assembly GCF_014635305.1 of Williamsia phyllosphaerae. Classification (NCBI taxonomy): domain Bacteria; kingdom Bacillati; phylum Actinomycetota; class Actinomycetes; order Mycobacteriales; family Nocardiaceae; genus Williamsia; species Williamsia phyllosphaerae. The sequence continues at coordinate 217,831 of NZ_BMCS01000002.1, forward strand.
CGACGTGAGTGAGGTCAGCGGGTTGTCGGCGATCGGACCGACCTGGGTGGCCAGTCGCTGTGCCCAGTCCTGCATCCGCTGGCGGGCGTCGTCCCCGCTCATGCCGCTCACTTCTTGCTGAGCGCTGACCAGGTACTGCGCGGCCTCGCGCTTGTCGCCGGACGACAGTGCCTGTTCGGCCTTCTCCAGGTTCGACTGTGCGTTCGCCGAGGCGACGGTCTGACTCGCCGCACTGCCGAACATCGCCTCCTTGACCTTCCACAGCGGATCTCCGGGGGTGGAGTTCTGGGCGAGGACGGTGACGGCCCCGAAGGCGACGACGGCGACCGCCGCCGCGCCACTCACCATCCGGAGTCGCTTGAGCGCGGTGTGTCGGGATCCGGCACGCTTGGTCCGGGCGATCTCGGCCTCGACCTCGTCGAGGGTGGGACCTGCCGGCATGGGACGGGCGTCGATCTCGTGGCGCCACTCGGCCAACAGCGACGCCAACTGGTAGTCGGCGGCACCGTCGAGCCCGTTGCCCGGGACCTGGTTGCGGGACAGGGCGTCCAACAGCCGGTCGTCGGCGCGTAGCGATGCCAGATCGATCGGGGTGGCGTCGTCGGGGTCCTGGGGTGAGGACACGGGATAGTCACGGTCGTTCATCTGCCCTCACCTGCTCTCATCATCTCGCTCTTCAACTTGTTCAGTGCTCTGTGCTGTGCGACGCGCACCGCTCCCGCGGTGCTGCCGATCGCGTCGGCCGTCTCCTCCGCCGACATCCCCATCACCAATCGCATGACCAGGACCTCGCGCTGCTTCTCCGGGAGCCGGTCGAGCAGCTCACTCATGCGCCGACTCGCGTCGGCGTTGAGCGCCATCTGTTCGGGCCCGTCGTCGACATCCATCGCCTCCGGGATGGTCTCGACGGGATCGGCCTTGACCCGGGCGGCCCCACGATGTGCGTCGGCGACCTTGTGGGCGGCGATGCCGTACACAAAGGCCATGAACGGCCGCCCCTGGTCTGAATACCTGGGCAGCGCGGTCATCACGGCCATACAGACCTCCTGCGCCACATCGTCGGCGGACAGCGAATGCCGTTCACCAGCCCCCACCCTCGCCCTGCAATACCGCACGACAAGGGGCCGAACACTCTCGAGAACATCAGAGAGAGCTGACCGACTGCCCCGCCCTGCGGCGGCGACAGCGCGATCTAACTCGTCACCTGTGAGGATCATCGTCGAGTGGGGTCCCTGCGTTACATGTGGCCGAACGAACGGGTCTGCGGTACGACCAGGTCGGAGTCCGTGGTCATGGCTGTGGTCGTGGAAGTCCGCTCGTCAGCTTAGCGAGCGGAGCCGGGGAAAATCGTGACCACGGGTACAGATGGGTCACGAGATGACCCCGCGCACGCTCACACGGGCGTGAATCCGCCCCCGCGGGCGTTCAGTTCCCGGCGCAGACGTGCCTCGGAGTCGATCAGGTCCTCATCTCCCTGTGCGGTGGTCCCGATCCCGACGAGCAGACTCGTCGCCGCCCACTCGAGAGGCAGCTGACCGTGCGTCCGTGCCGCGTCGGCACATTCGATGGCCACCTGCGCCGCCTCGGCCGTCGCACCGGTCGCGGCCGACGCCGCGGCGGCGATCAGGTCGGTCTTGATCCGATGTCGCACCGATGGGCACGCGTCGAGCAGCTCGACGCGTTCGAGCATCGCCGTGCGTGCCCGGTGTGCCTCACCCCGGTACAGGGCCGACTCGGTCCGCACCCACAGATGTCGTAGCCGCAGTCGGCCGGTCCAGATCCAGGGCTCGCCGTCGTCCATGCCGGCCAGGACGATCTCACAGCGGGCCAGCAGCCGGTCCGCCAGATCGAATCGGGCCGACCCGAGGCTGTCCGCGGCCAACCCGATCAACGCGTCGAGGACCGCCGCCCGGGCCACCGCGTCGGTTGCCTCACCGGTCGCCCACCACAGCGCCTCGCCGTCGTGTCGGCGTGCCCTCGCATGCCGACCGGCCTGCCGCAGGTGTGAGGCCCGGGTGGAGTACGCCAGCGAACGGACGGCCGGGTCCGCCGTCGACCTGTCCGCGCGGTCGAGTTCCGCCGATGCCGCGGCGTAGTGACCGCGGGCTCCCGCGGCAACCGCTCGCATCCACGAATCGATCGCCGTCTCGCCGCCCCGGGATCGCATCGGGGTGATCGCGGAACCCGGTCGGGATCCGAATGCGATGGCCTGCAGATCGTCATTCATGGGTATATCGTGCTGCGCTCGGCGATGTAGCGAGAAATTAACCTTGTGTTGACGCGGCACAATGGCCACTTTATGTCACCGGCATGTCACTCGAATGTGTACTCCATGTGACCCGATCCCACGCAAACGGGCAATTGTCCACCGATTCCCGGTGCACCGACCGCCGCGGCCTCGAACCCGAATTATTGTGCCTGACGAGCATTTTGATCGTCGACGACGATGCAGACCGTGGTCCGTTTGTGGGAGTCACCGCATGACAGAACTTGGCAACCCACCGTTAACATCGGGGCGATCTCGAGCCTTTTTGCGCAGGCCGGATGGCTTGTTGACTCGTTTTCACGGGTTTGCTTACCTAGATCGAGTCGGACGGGAACAACGTTGTACTCGGCCACGGAGAACTGCTTCACCCAACCAGTTCACGCCGATCTCGGCAGTTCAAGGAGCCAGCAGATGCCTCAGCCAAACAGCCTTCCCGGACCCAACGCGGATATCTGGGACTGGCAGATGAAGGGACTCTGCCGGGGCGTCGACTCGTCGATGTTCTTCCACCCGGACGGTGAGCGCGGTCGCGCCCGGGCCCATCGTGAGCGCCGCGCCAAGGAGCTGTGCCACCAGTGCCCCGTCATCGCACAGTGCCGTGAGCACGCCCTCGCCGTCGCCGAGCCGTACGGCATCTGGGGAGGACTCTCGGAGTCCGAGCGCGGGATCCTGATGAAGCGCGGCGTCGGTCGCCGCATGGCCGGCTGACCGACCCACACACACGACGCCGCGAGGGGCATCCGGGATCCGGGTGCCCCTCGAGGCGTGTTCGGCAGTGGTGTGAGCGCGTCACCGACGCCCGTAGGCCTCGATGATCGGTTCGAGTTCGCCCGGAGTGGCCCCGTGCAGTATCACCGCGTCGCACCCCAGGTCGAACTGATGTCGGATGGCGGCGACGCATCGATCGGGCGTGCCGGTGGCCGCGGCGGCCAACCACTCCTGCGGGATCAGCGTCGCCGCGTGCTCGAGTTGATCCGGCGTGCCGACGATGTCGAGGCCCGCCACGCTGCTGATCACCGGATCGGTCAGGAAACGCTGCAGGACGGCGGGATCCCATCGGTTGGTCTCGACCATGAGGGCGCCGTATCCCTGCAGATAGGTCCCCAGGCGCCCGACGGTCTTGCGCATCCGGTCCGCCTCGGGCACGTGGTCGCCGACGGTGGCCAGACACGCCCACACCCGCACGCGGTCCGGATCCCTCCCGGCGCGCTCGGCCGCCGTCTTCACGGTCTCGACGCACCGTCGGGTGGTCTCGTCGGTGAAGTAGGTGTGCAGGATGACGTCGTCGAACAGGCGGCCGCCCAGTTCGAGCGTGCGGGGTCCGAACGCGACCAACGCCATCGGCAGGTACTCGTCGAGCGACCCGTCGAGGTGCAGCACCGGGAACTTCCCGGCCGGTCCGTCGTGGCCGATGATCGTCTCCCCCCGGAACAACGCCCGCATGATGCCCACGAAGTCCTCGATGGCCGCGGTCGTGATCGGCGGGATCCCGTAGGCGTCCTGCAGCATTCGGATCCCCCGGCCCAGTCCGAGGGTGAAGCGGCCGCCGGTGAGGTCCCGCGCCGTCCGCGTCATGCCCGCGGTCACCATCGGGTGTCGGGTGTTGTGGTTCGTCGCGGCCGTGCAGATGCCGATGTCGTCGCTCGCCGCACCTGCGGCGCCGGTCAGGACGGCGGCCTCCTTCTTGTTGTAGCGCTCGGAGATGAACGCCGTTCCCAGGCCGAGTCGTTGGGCGCCGCGGACCTCCTCGACGATGTCGCGGACGCCGCCGGGCTGCCCCGCCAACAGGTACGCCCCGAGTTCGGGGTGGCGTGGGGTCACGACCGGTCGCCGACGAGATCGAGGGTTCCCAGGTCGCGTATCGCCTCGCAGCCCCGCTCGATCATCGCGATGAACATGTCGTCACCGCGGTCGGATCCGGCGGCGAAGGCGAACCCCAGCGTGGTGATGAGCGGGATCGACAACATCCCGGATCGGTAGTCCCGCCAACACGTCTGGGCGTCGTATCCGGCGACACCGTGCTCCGACAACGCCTGGTGGTAGGCCGCGACGAGGTCACGTTCGTGTTCGGCGCGGGTGTGGGGGTCGAGGCTGGTGGCGACGAAGTAGGCGAGATCACGCGCAGGCAGCCCCACGCTCAAGGTCTGCCAGTCGACCACGGTGACCTCGTCGGTCTCGGGGTGGAACAACAGGTTGTCCAGTCGGAAGTCGCCGTGCAGCAACGAGAAACGTTCGGTGTCCGAACGCAGCCACGGCGTGATGGCCTCGGCGCAGTCGGTGAGGGTGGCGCGGTCGGTGGCACTGAGCGAGTGCCCGAGTCGGTCGATCGTGGTGGTGGTGGCGATGCGCGCGAGGTCGCCGAACCCGCCGGCGCCGGCCGCGTCCGGGACCGGCATGACGACACCGTCGAGGGTCAGCCACGTCGGGTCGCACCACCGCGGACCGTGCAGCCCGGCCAACGCCCGGACCGCCGCGCGGGCCTGCGCCGGTGTGCATCCGGCGATCTGGTCGCCCTGTACAGCCGGCGCGAGATCGGCCAACACCAGCACGAAGTCGGCGGCGTCGTCGCTGATGTCGATGTGCAGACAGTCCGGGATCGGGACGGCGACGGTGTCGGCGACGCGGGAGTAGAAGACGTGCTCGGAGCGATATCCCAGCGCCACCCGCTCGCGCACGCCCGCGTCCTGCGACGGCAACTTCACCACGAGCGTGGCCGGTGCCGACTCGGTCGGGTCGGCGTAGGTGACACTCAGCCGGTAGGTCGCCCCCGTCTGGCCGGTTCCCACCGGCTCGACCGTCACCGTGTCGACGGACACCGGGTGGTCGTCGGTGCCGAGGACCGACTCGAGCCACCGGCCGGTCAACTCCTGCGGGCTCGAGGGGATCGCTGATGCTGTCGGCGACATCTGTTCACCTTTCGTCGTCGATGGGTGCGATGAGCGCGAGGCACCGGGAGACCAACTCCGACAGCCGAACCCGACCTGGCGGGGCCGTCAGCCATCGGTGGAAGGCGAACTCGCCTGCGGCGAGGAACACCTCGACCATCAGTCCCGGCCGGACGCTGTCCTGTGGTGAGACACCGAGGCGTACCGCGACCAGGTCGACGAGGGCCGTACGGTCCGACGAACCGATGAGCGAGACACGTTCGAGCAGGTGCGGTGCGCTGAGCACGGCGGTCCGCCAGTGGTCGACGTCGATGTCGTCGAAACCCGACATGCGTTCGGTGATCGCGGTGGTCAGGGCGTCGTGGGCCTCGACGTGCTCCGGCTGCGCCCGCAGCGCACGCACGATCGCCGCCCCACCGGCTCGGACGGTGTCGAGCAGCAACCCCTCCTTGGTGGGGACGTAGCGGAAGTACGTGCTCATCGACACCCCGGCGGCCGCGGCGATCTCCTCGGTGCTGACCGAGTCGTAGCCGCGTTCGGCGATCAGGGCCAGGGCTGCGCGCTGGATGTCCTCGCGCACACGCGCGCGCTGTCGCTCACGCAGTGTGCCCGCGCGCGGTTCCGGCATACCGGATGTCTAGCCCTCGTGGGAGTCACTGTCAACAGGCGATCCCATCCCAGAAACAGCATCGCAGACGACGAACGAGGGGCATCCGGGATTCCGGATGCCCCTCGTGTCGGGAGATCTGTTGCGCCGCGACCTCGGTCAGTGGCTGTGGCCGTGGTGGCCGTGTCCCTCGTGGTCGTCCTCGGAGTCGGCGGGCTTGTCGACGATGGCGCTCTCGGTGGTGAGCACCATGCGGGCGACCGACGCGGCGTTCACGACGGCCGAGCGGGTGACTTTCACCGGGTCGACGATGCCCTCGGCGAGCAGATCGCCGTAGGTCAGGGTCGCGGCGTTGAAGCCGTGTCCCCTCTCCGCGGCGGCAACGGTCGCGGTGACCACCGACCCGTCGGCTCCGGCGTTGGTGGCGATCCAGTGCAGCGGCGCCTTGACCGCGGTGCGGACCACGGCGACACCGAGTGCCTCGTCACCGCTCAGGGTCGCCGCCAGATCGTCGAGCGCTGCCGACGCCTGCACGATGGCCGAGCCGCCGCCGGGGATGATGCCCTCCTCGACCGCTGCCTTGGCCGCGGCGACCGCGTCCTCGACGCGGTGCTTGCGCTCCTTGAGCGCGGTCTCGGTCGCCGCACCGACGCGGATGACCGCGACGCCGCCGGACAGCTTGGCCAGCCGCTCGGACAGCTTCTCGCGATCCCAGTCGGAGTCGCTGGCCTCGATCTCGCGGCGCAGCTGATCGGTACGCGCGGAGATGGCCTCGGCGGTGCCTGCACCGTCGACGATGGTGGTGGCGTCCTTGGTGACGACGACACGACGCACCGAACCGAGCGAGTCGAGACCGGCCTCGGCCAGGCTGAGACCGATGTCGGTGTTGATCACGGTGGCGCCGGTGACGACGGCGAGGTCGTCGAGGAACGCCTTGCGACGGTCACCGAAGAACGGCGCCTTGACCGCGACCGCGCGGATGGTCTTGCGGATCGAGTTGACCACCAGGGTCGAGAGCGGCTCGCCCTCGATGTCCTCGGCGATGATCAGCAGCGGCTTGCCCGCCTCGGCGACCTTCTCCAGCAGCGGCAGGAAGTCGGGCAGCGAGCTGATCTTCTCGCGGTAGAGCAGGACGCTGGCGTCCTCGAGGACGGCCTCCTGGCTGTCGACGTCGGTGACGAAGTACGGCGAGAGGAAGCCCTTGTCGAACTGGACGCCCTCGGTGATCTCGAGGTCGGTGCTCAGACCCGAGCTCTCCTCGACGGTGACGACACCGTCGACCCCGACCTGCGACATGGCCTTGCCGACCATCTCGCCGATCTCCTCGTCACGCGACGAGACGGATGCGACCTGGGCGATCGCCTTCTCCCCCTCGACCGGGGTGGCGGCGGCGAGCAGGGCCTGCGAGATCGCGTCGGCGGCCTGCGAGATGCCCGAGCCGAGTGCGATGGGGTTGGCGCCGGCCGCGACGTTGCGCAGACCGTTCTTGATGATCGCCTGCGCGAGAACGGTCGCGGTGGTCGTGCCGTCACCGGCGACGTCGTTGGTCTTGGTGGCGACGGACTTGACCAGCTGCGCGCCGAGGTCCTCGAACGGGTCCTCCAGGTCGATCTCGCGAGCGATGGTCACGCCGTCGTTGGTCACGGTCGGTCCGCCGAACGCCTTGGCGAGGACCACGTGCCGGCCGCGGGGGCCGAGGGTCACCTTGACGGTGTCGGCGAGCTTGTCGACGCCGCGTTCCAGGGAGCGCCGGGCCTGGTCGCTGAATTCGAGTTTCTTGGACATGTGGTGCCTAGCTCCTTCAGGAGTCAATGCAGTGCTGTGGGGTCGTACTGGTGGAACGAAACCGCCCCGGCCACCCCCAGCAGGGAGTGTCCGGGGCGGGTCGTCCTCGACAGGCGGTACAGCCTGCGGATGAGGACTACTTCGAGATGACTGCCAGCACGTCGCGCGCGGACAGGATCAGGTACTCCTCGCCGGAGTACTTGATCTCGGTTCCGCCGTACTTGCTGTAGATGACGGTGTCGCCTTCTTTGACGTCGACCGGGACCCGGTTGCCCTGCTCGGTGACACGTCCCTCGCCCACGGCGATGACGGTGCCCTCCTGGGGCTTCTCCTTCGCCGTGTCAGGGATGACCAGGCCGGAGGCGGTCGTCGTCTCAGCCTCATTGGCCTGGACGAGGATCTTGTCCTCGAGCGGCTTGATGTTCACGCTCGCCACGATGTGAGCCCTCCACTTTCGGGGTTCTGGGCCGGACGGTGCGTCCGACCTCTTTGGAGAAAGATTTCGATGCTTATGGCGCCTAGCTCGGTTGCGTCGTCGCGGGAGCCGTAACCGCACTCGGTGCCACCTGGCACTCTATACATGCGAGTGCCAGCACTCAAGTACCTGTGAGTGCCAGAACCTCGGGACGCCGACGTCGCGCGATCACGAGCAGGCTCCCGGCCACACCGAGCATCGAGAGCACGGAGATGACCGTGATCGCGGTCGGCATCCCGCCGATCATCTGCCCGGGCACCTGCGTCCCACCCGAACTGGCCGTGATCGCGGTGACCACGGCGATCATGATCGCCCCGCCGATCTGGATGCTGGTGTTGACCAGACCGGAGGCCAGGCCCTGTTCGGCGTCGGAGACACCGGCGGTGGCCTGCGAGTTGACCGCCGGGAAGCAGAGCGCGAAGCCCAGGCCCAGCAGCAGGATCGTCGGCAGCAGGAAGTTCGCGTACCCCATGCCCGGCTGCGCACGCAGGAACAGCAGGTAACCGCCGACGAAGGCGGTCAGCCCGATCGCGATCAGGATCGGGGTGCCGACGCGGTCGAGCACGCGGTCCATGCCGAACGCACTCGCGACGACCAGCAGGCCGGCGGGGAGGAACCCGAGGGACATCGCGATCGGCGACCAGCCGAGCGAGTCCTGCAGATAGAGCGTCACCAGGAACTGGAACGAGACGTAGCTGCCGAACATGACCGCGGCGGAGACGTTCGCGTGGACCAGGGTGAGTGAACGCAGGATCCCGAGGCGCAGCAGAGGGTTGCGATGCCGGGCCTCGATGGTGAGGAAGGCGATCAACAGCGCAGCCGACGCCACGAACAATCCGATGGTCGACGGGGCGGCCCAGCCGACGTCGGGTGCGCGCACGACGGCGTAGACCACGATCAGCAGGGCCCCGGTGCTGGTGAGGGCGCCGCCGACGTCGAGGTGCCCCCAGTTGACCGCGGGACGTGCGACCGACGGGATGACCTTGATGCCCGCGAGGAGCAGCAAGACCGCGACCGGACCCGGGAACAGCAAGGTGGCCTGCCACCCGACCTCGGTGAGCAGTCCGCCGAAGACGAGGCCCAGCGAGAAGCCACTCGCGCCGCACACCGTGTAGATGCTGAGCGCCTTGTTGCGCGCGGGTCCCTCGGCGAACGTCGTGGTGATGATGGACAGGCCGGCCGGGACGGTGAACGCCGCGGCGACACCCTTGATGAACCGCAGCGCGACGATCGCCGAGTCGACCTCGACCAACGCGCTGACCACCGAGGCGACACCGAACACCGCGAGCGCGGCCAGGAACACCGTCCGCCTCCCGAAGAGATCACTGGCGCGCCCGCCCAGCAGCAGGAAGCCGCCGTATCCGAGCACGTAACCGCTCACGATCCATTGCAGTTGCGACTGATCCATCCCGAGGTCGGCGCCCATGGACGGCAGGGCGACTCCCACCATCGAGACGTCGAGCCCGTCGAGGAACAGCGCCCCCGCCAGCACCACGAGGAGGATCCATGTCGCCGTGGACCACCCCCGCGCGGTCGTGACGACCGCGGACCTCGCACCACCCCCATCCGCCGACGATGCGGTGCGCACGTCGGTCTCGTTTCCTGATGAATCACTGAGTTCCAGAGTCATGCGGAGGACTATATGCACATGCATTCAATGTGTCTACAAATAATGTCAGTGCAATAAATGACTAGACATGTGATAGTCTTCGGCCATGTCCATCGGTGAGCATGCGTCGGCGCAACCCGCCCCGGCCACCGGTCCGTGCGACGAGGACGCCCTCGCCGCCGCGTGGCATCAGCTCACCGTCCGCTATCACCGTCTGCACTGCGAGATCGACCGCGCACTCGAGGCCAGTCATCAGATCAGTGGGAGCGAGTTCGAGGTCCTCGAACTGCTGGCGTCAGCGCCGGACCACAAGCTGCGGATGAGCGAGCTGGCCGCACAGGTACACCTGAGTCAGAGCGCTCTGTCCCGTCTGGTCGCGGGGCTCGACAAGTGCGGGCTCGCCCGACGATCGATGTGCGAGAACGATCGTCGGTCGGTGTTCGCCGAACTGACCGACGATGGCTGCGCCCGGTACGAGTCCGCGCGTCCCACTCAGAGGGCCATCCTGCGGAGTCAGGCCGTCGACACCGACGGGTCGTCACTCTGCGGAGCAGACGATTTCGCCGACGTCGCACGCGCGGTCCGCACCGAGTCCTGACCCCCGGCGGAACGAAGCCCCGGCACGCGAGGTCGGGGACGTCCGACGACGTCAGTAGGCGCTGATCTGCACCGACATCCCGGGGTCGGTGGCCACGGTCAGCGCCGACGGCGGCGCTCCCCCGGCGATGACGTGGGCTCCCAGCGTCGCGATCATCACGCCGTTGTCGGTGCACAGGCGCGGCTTCGGGATCCGCAGCGTCACACCGGCGTCCGCGCACCGCGCCTCGGTGAGCGACCGGATCCGCGAGTTCGCCGTCGCACCGCCGCCCAGCACGAGGGTGTCCACGCCCGTGTCCTCGCACGCGCGCATCGCCTTGCGTGTCAACACGTCGGCCACCGCCTCCTGGAACGACGCCGCGACGTCGGCGACCGGCACGGGGTCACCTGCTCGCTCGCACTTCTCGACGAAGCGCGCGACGGCGGTCTTCACGCCGCTGAAAGAGAAGTCGTACCGTGCGTCGCGAGGTCCTGTCATGCCACGAGGGAACGCGATGGCGGTCGGATCCCCCTGCGCGGCAATCGCATCGAGAGCCGGGCCGCCGGGGTAGCCGAGTCCCAGGAGTCGAGCGACCTTGTCGAAGGCCTCCCCCGCCGCGTCGTCGACCGTCGTCCCCAGCTCGACGATGGGCGAACCCAGATCGTCCACCCGCAACAGGTGGGTGTGCCCGCCGGAGACGAGCAGCGCGATGCATGCGGGCATCGGCCCGTGTTCGAGGGTGTCGACCGCGACGTGTCCGCCCAGATGGTTGACCGCGTACAACGGGACATCCCACGCCGCGGCATACGCTTTCGCCGCCGCGACACCGACCAGCAGCGCCCCGGCCAGGCCGGGCCCGATCGTCACGGCGATGGCGTCGGGTCGGTCGACCCCGGCCGCCGCCCTCGCCCGCTGCATCGTCGGGACCATTGCCTCGAGGTGGGCACGCGACGCCACCTCCGGCACCACGCCGCCGTAGCGCGCGTGCTCGTCGACGCTGGATGCGACCTCGTCGGCCAGCAGGGTGGTCGTCGCGTCGTCATTCCATTCGACGATCCCGACACCGGTCTCGTCGCAGGAACTCTCGATCCCCATGACGATCATCTCGATGCCCCGCCGCGCCGCCGCCGCATCGTATACGCGTCGGCGCCGCTGGGCTGGTAGTAGCCCTTGCGCAGGCCGACCCGGACGAAGCCGTTGTGTTCGTAGAGCTCGATGGCGCGGTCGTTGTCGGTGCGGACCTCAAGGAACACCTCGGCGTCGACCTCGTCGGCGACCACGAGCATCTCGGCCATCAGAGCTCGTCCGTACCCGCCACCACGATGGTCGGGATCGACGGCGATGGTGTGGATCTCGCACTCCATGTCCCCGGATCGCCCCAGGACCGAGATGCCCGCGTATCCGATGAGCACGTCGTCGTCGTCGCGAACCGCGAAATACCGGTTATGGGGTGAGGCGATCTCGGCGGTGAACGCCTCGACCGGCCACGGCGAGTCACCGGCGAAGATGGCGGCCTCGAGTCGGGCGCAGCGGGGTGCGTCGGTCGCGAGCAGTGGTCCGATCATCGTTTCCGGTCCTTCAACTCGACGGCATCGGGGCGGCGGAGATAGAGCGGGACAACAGGTTCGGGTGCAGCACCGGATTCCAGCGCACGACGTGCCGTCGCCACGAGTCCCGCGGTCGTCGGTGCGGCGTAACCGTCGACGGCGTGACCACCGAACAGCCGGGTGTGCTCCGGCGATCCCAGGATCGCGTCCACGTCCTGCTCACCACGCAGGCGATCGATCAGGTCGGCGGGGGTGTCGACCGCAGGTCCGGCCACCCGTCCATCAGGGCCGTAGAGCGCCCAGTAGACCTCACGACGCCGGGCATCGGTGACGACGAGAACCCGCCCCGCGTGGGCGTCGGACCGGATCGCGTCGAGCGAGCACACGCCGTGCAGCGGGATCGCGAGCGCATCGGCGAACGCGGCGGCGGTCGCCATGCCGACGCGGAGCCCGGTGAACGGTCCGGGGCCGGCGCCGACGACGACCGCGTCCAGATCGGATCGGGCCACACCGGCCTCGGCCAGGCACTCGAGGATCAGGGTCGTCAGGATCTCGGCGTGCCCGCGTGGGGTGTCCACCCTGCGCTCGGCGCGCACGTCGACCGCGCGGCCCGGGGTCAGCTCGGCGACCCCGGTGGTCACCGTGGGTGTGGAGGTGTCGACGGCCAGAACGAGCACGGTGAGCCAGCCTATTCCGAACCGTCGGCAGACCGAACCCAGCCCCAGGTGGCGGTGCGGACGTCGGAGTCCGGTTCGCGTCGCAACCGCACCAGCAGATGACGGTCGGCGAGGCGCTCGGCCACCCCCGCGCCCCATTCCACGACGACGACGTTCTCGGTGATGTCGGTGTCGAGGTCGAGCCCGTCGAGATCGGCGAGGACGTCGCCGCCGGTCGAGCCGAGGCGGTAGGCGTCGACGTGCACCAACCCCACTCCGCCCGGACGCCCGGGGGCGTGCGCGCGGGCGATGATGAACGTCGGCGACGTCACGCGTCCGGTGACCCCGAGTCCGGCGCCGATCCCTCGGGCCAGAGCGGTCTTGCCTGCGCCCAATGGCCCATCGGTGATGACCAGGTCACCGGCGCGCAGGTCGGCGGCGAGTTCGGCGCCGAAGGCCTCGGTGTCCTCGACGGTCGTCAGGGTGCGTCGGTGCGGGAGTTGCGTGGGGTGGGGTTCCGGGCTCACCGGACGCTCCGCTGAACCAACCGCTCGATGGCCTCGGTGATCACCTCGGGTCGTTCCAGCAGCACGAGGTGACCGCAGTCCGGCACGCCCACGAGTTCGCAGTCCTTCAGCGCGCCGTGCAGCTCGACCGAGTTGGGCAGCGGGGTGACCTTGTCCTCGTAACCGCACGCGACGAGGGTCGGGATCCGCGACAGGACGGCGAGCGCGGCACTCTCGTCGTGACTCTCCAACGATCGGAGGAAGTCGACGACGGTGTCGATGGGGGTGTTCTGGATCATCGCCGCGACGAACTGGCTCAACGCCGGCGAATGAAAGGTCGAGCCGAAGCTCGCCGCGGTGAGCACCGGCAGCATGACCGCACGGGTGACGCCGCGACCGGCGCGGACCGCCCGCGGAACCCGGCGAACCGACAGTCGGAACGCGTCGACCAGCGGATTCTGCAATCCCTGGCCCAGGCCCGCCTCGGTGATCCCGCGTGCCGCCGTGGCGATGAGTCCCACGCCGATGATCCTGTCGCCGAACAGCTCCGGTGCGCGGGTCGCTAGACCCATGATGGCCATCGCCCCCATGGAGTGGCCGACGAGCACGACCGGGCCCTCGGGGACGACCGATCGGATCACGGCGTCGATGTCGGCTCCGAGCTGGGTGATGGTCGCGGTGTGCGCGGGCGCCGCCCCCGACCGGCCGTGTCCGCGGTGATCCATGAACACCAGACGGACGTTGTCGCCCCACACCGCGGCCAGCTGTTGACGCTGGAAATGCCAGCTCGACATCCGCAGGCTGAAACCGTGCGAGAACAGCACGGTCACCGCGGCGTCGGCCGGACCGACCTCGCGGATGGCCAGCGGGACACCGTCGTCGGCGGTCGCGAAGCTGGCACGATCGGCGTAGATCGCACGGAAGTCCTCGATGGAATTCGGGTCGACGCGGGCATCGGCCCGGCGGGTGACGTTGCGGGCCACGCCGCCGATCGCAACCGCGCCGAGCGCAGCGAATCCCGCTGCGCCCGCCAGGATCCCGAGGCGTTGCGGTCGGTCGGGGCTCACGTGGACACCTCCGTGTCGCCGGGCACCGACGAGGTCACGTAGCGCCGCTGCGCCCGACCACGGATGCCGGAGACGATCTCGTAGTCGATCGTCCCGATGGTCGCCGCCCACTCCTTGGCGGTGGTGCCCCCGTCGGCGCCGGAACCGAAGAGCACGGCCCGATCCCCCTCCGCCACATCGCTGTCGGTACCGAGATCGACGACCATCTGATCCATGCAGACCCGTCCGACGCCGGGATAGGAGCGTCCGTTGATCTGTACCCGCAGCCGGTTGGACAGCAGTCGAGGTACCCCGTCGGCGTATCCGGCGGGCAGCAACGCGAGCGTCGTGTCGTGCGGCGCGGTCCAGGTGTGTCCGTAGGACACCCCCTGACCGGCCGCGACCTTCTTCACCATCGACACCTCCGCCGAGAGGGTCATCGCCGGGATGAGTCCGTACCCGTCCGGCAGTGGCGAGGTGCCGTAGACGGCGATCCCCGCCCGTACGAGATCCCGGGACAGATCCGGCCGGGCCAGCGCCGCGGCGGAATTGGAGATGTGCACGACCTGCGGCGCGACACCGAGGTGGTCGAGTTCCCGGACGCACTCGTCGAGGCGACCGGCCTGCACATCGTTGAGCGGGTGCTCCGGTTCGTCACCGCGGGCGAGGTGACACATCGCCGCCCGCAGCACGATCGACTCGTCGGCCACGGCCTTGGCCAGGGCGTCGCGCAGCTCGGGCCACTCCTGCGGGCCGACGCCGTTGCGGGCCAGGCCGGTGTCGATCTTGACGCTGACCACAGCGGTCCGGCCCTCGTGCGTCGCGGCGGCCACGACCCGGTCGAGTTGCCCGGTCGACGACACCGCCAGTTCGACCCCCGCGTCGACCGCCGGTCGGAAATCCGTGGTCGGGGTGTGCAGCCAGGCGACGATCGGTGCGGTGACGCCGTCCGCACGTATTGCGAGTGCCTCGGCGACGGTCGCCACGCCGAGGTCGGTCGCACCGGCGGCCAGCGCCGCGCGCGCCACCGGCGTCGCGCCGTGCCCGTAACCGTCCGCCTTCACCACGGCCATGACCGCCGACCCCGATCGCTGCGCCACCACCGCGACGTTGTGGGCAATCGCGGCGAGGTCGATGGTCGCCTCGAGCGCGGGACGTTCCGCCATGTCCTCGACGATCATGCGCGCGAACGCATCTCGCGGATGGCCGGCCGGATGCCCGCGAGTAGGTCCGACGCGCCGATGGGGGCGCCCGCGGAGGTGTCGGCGTCTCCCCGAGCAGCCAGGATCGCGGCGTGTGCGTGGACACGTGCGGCCGACGCGGCGGCGACCCGGGCGGTGAGGCCGGCGGCCAGCAACGCACCGGCCAGCCCCGACAGCACGTCCCCGGCGCCCGCGGTCGCCGCCCAGGACGCGCCCGCGTCGTTGACCAACACCGGCCCGGTACCGTCGGCGACGACGGTGATGCGGCCCTTGAGCAACACGGTCGCACCCAACTGCACCGCGAGGTCGGTGACGGCGGCGACGCGGTCCGAACCCACCTCGGCGCCGGCCAGACGCGCGAACTCGCCCGCGTGCGGGGTGAGCAGAGTGGGTGCGTCTCGCTGCTGCACCCAGTCGAGATGCTCTGCGAGAACGGTCAACCCGTCGGCGTCGACGAGCACCGGCAGATCCGTCGCGAGGATGGCGCGCACCCTCTCGGCGGCCGCGTCGTCGGTGCCCGCGCCGGGTCCGACGACCCAGGCCTGGACGCGCCCCGCGGAGTCCAGGTCAGGTGCGGCGACGACCTCGGGGTGACGCGCGACGATGTCGCCGGCGGCGGAACCGACGTAGCGGACCATGCCCGACGTCGCCGCGACCGCGGCTCCGGTGCAGAGCATGGCGGCACCGGGGAACGTGTCGGACCCGGCGATGATCCCGGTGACCCCCTGCGAGTACTTGTCGTCCGACGGCCCCGGGACCGGCCAGTTCGTGGCGACGTCGTGGTCGTCGAGGGCGACGAGCTGCGCACCGTGGACGTCGATGCCGATGTCGATGCACTCGACCCGACCGCACTGCTCGGCGGCCAGGATGTGTGCTCGGCGCCGGGCGCCGAAGGTGACGGTCACCGCGGCGCGCACCGACGGATCGTTGACGACTCCGGTGTCGGCGTCGACGCCCGACGGGATGTCCACGGCGATGACCGGCGCGGTCACGAGTTCGAAAACTGCCGCGGCCGTGGGGCGCAGCGGCCCGGATCCGCCGAGCCCCACCACCCCGTCGACGACCAGGTCGAGATCATGCGCGACGGCCTCGACGATTCGCCCGCCGGCACGCCGGAACGCGACCAGCCCCGCGGCGTGCGCACGATCGGGCGCGAGGAGCAGGGCGCTGACGGCCACCCCGCGGGCGCGGAGGAACGCACCGGCGAACAGCGCGTCGCCACCGTTGTCGCCGGCCCCGACGACGAGTCCCACGCGCGACCCGTACACGGCACCGCGGCGGGCCCGGAGCTCGACCGCGACCACCCCGGCGAGGCCGGCGGCGGCCCGTCGCATCAGGACACCGGACGCCAGCAGGTCCCCCGTCGCCGCCTCGGCGGCGCGGATCTCGTCGGCGCAGTGGTAGCCGAGCACGGCCCTACTCCACCGTCACGGACTTGGCGAGGTTGCGCGGCTTGTCGACGTCGTAGCCACGCGCCTGGGCGACCGCGGCGGCGAAGACCTGCAGGGGGACGGTGGAGACCAACGGCTGCAGGAGCGTCGGGACCCGTGGGATCTGGATGAGGTGATCGGCGAACGCGCCGACCGCGACGTCGTCGTCCTCGGCGATCACGATGGTCCGTGCGCCGCGGGCCTGGATCTCACGGATGTTGCTGACCATCTTCGAGTGCAGCAGCGGCCGACCACTGGCCGACGGCATCACGATGATGACGGGCAGACCGTCCTCGATCAGCGCGATCGGACCGTGCTTGAGCTCACCGGCGGCGAACCCCTCGGCGTGCATGTAGGCCAGCTCCTTGAGCTTGAGCGCCCCCTCCAGGGCCACCGGGTAGCCGACGTGCCTGCCGATGAACAACACGGTCGGGCTGGTCGCCAGCGAACGGGCCAGCGCACGAACCGGTTCGACGGTGCCGAGCACCTTCTCGACGGCTGCGGGCATGGCCTCGAGCTCGGCGAACTCACGGGCCACCTCGTCGGGGTACTTGGTCCCGCGGGCCTGTGCGAGCGCCAGACCGACGAGGTAGGCGGCGGCGATCTGCGCCAGGAAGCACTTGGTCGACGCGACGCCGATCTCCGGGCCTGCGTGGGTGTAGAGGACGGCGTCGGACTCACGTGGGATCTGCGCACCGTTGGTGTTGCAGATGGCGAGCACGCGGGCCTTCTGCTCCTTGGCGTGTCGCACCGCCTCGAGGGTGTCGGCGGTCTCGCCGGACTGCGAGATGGCGACGACGAGGGTGGATCGGTCGAGAACCGGGTCGCGGTAACGGAACTCGCTGGCCAGTTCGACCTCGACCGGCAGGCGCGTCCAGTGCTCGATCGCGTACTTGGCGAGCAGACCGGCGTGATACGCCGTACCGCAGGCCACGACGAACACCTTGTCGATGTCGCGGAGGTCCTGATCGGTGATGCGTTGCTCGTCGAGGACGATGCGACCGTTCTCGAAGTGACCGACCAGGGTGTCGGCGAGCGCCTGCGGCTGCTCGGCGATCTCCTTGAGCATGAAGAAGTCGTGGCCACCCTTCTCGGCGGCGGCGAGATCCCAGTCGATGTGGAACGGCTTGCCCTCCTGCGGCGTGCCGTCGAACGAGGTGATCGTGTAGTCGTCGGCGGTGATGACGACCACCTGGTCGTGGCCGAGTTCGACCGCCTCGCGGGTGTGCTCGATGAACGCGGCGACATCCGAACCGACGAACATCTCACCGTCGCCGACACCGACGACGAGCGGGGTCGATCGACGCGCGGCGACGATCGTGCCCGGGTGATCGGAGTGGGTGAACACCAGGGTGAACGCGCCCTCGAGTCGCCCCAGGACGGCGTAGGCGCTGGCCACGAAGTCACCGGAGTTCTCGCCGGAGGCGTACTCGAGGTCGAGCATGTGGACCGCGGTCTCGGTGTCGGTGTCGGACTCGAACTCGATCCCGGCCCGCTCGACCTCGGCGCGCAACGCCACGTAGTTCTCGATGATCCCGTTGTGGACGACCGCGAACTTCCCGTCCCGACTGGTGTGGGGATGGGCGTTGCGGTCGGTGGGACGCCCGTGGGTGGCCCAACGGGTGTGTCCCATGCCGCTGGTCCCTGCGAACTCACTGCGTCCGACGGTCGCCAGCTGCTTGTCCAGGTTCTCCAGACGGCCGGCCTTCTTCTCCACGGCGGTGTGACCGTGACCGTCGAGGATGGCGACACCGGCCGAGTCGTACCCGCGGTACTCCATCCGCCGGAGAGCCTCGACGACTATCTCGAGAGCATCCCGGTTTCCCACGTATCCGACGATTCCGCACATTCGTCACAGGGTACTGGGGGTAGGACCGTCCGATCTGCTCCCCTGGTGTCATAGGCTCGTGCAGGTGACCTCGGTGAAGAAGTTGTTCGGGCAGCTACAGCGACGTGGACCACATCGCGTCCTACGCGGTGACATGGCCATCGTCGGTCTGCCCGGGGTGGTCTACACCCCCGAATCCGGTACGAACCTGCCCGGCATAGCCTTCGGCCACGGCTGGCTGACCCGCAGCAAGCAGTACATCGACACCCTCGAGCACCTCGCCTCGTGGGGGATCGTCGTGGCCGTACCCGACACCGAGCGCGGCCCGCTGGCGTCCGATCGCGCGCTCGCGGCCGACCTGGAGACCGCGTTGCAGGTGATCAGCAGCGTGCGCCTGGGCTCCGGCGACATCACGGTGCATCCCGAGCGCCTCGGACTGGCCGGCCACGGGTTGGGCGCGTCCGCCGCGGTGCTCGCCGCGGGCAACTCGTCGCGGGCCGCGGCGCTGGCGGCGCTCTTCCCCGCACCCACCAGCCCGGCGGTGCTGCCCGCCGCCCACCGGGCGCGGGTGCCCGCGCTGATCCTGGCCGCACCGAAGGATCTCGACGGTGTGACGTCCAACGCACTCGCGCTGCGCAACGCCCTGCAAGGCGACGGCGTGTCGCTACGCACCGTTCCCAAGTCCTCCAACCGCGGGCTCGCGGAGGGCTTCAGCATCCGCAAACGCCTCGGTGACGGATCCGACGACAAGAAGACCCAGCGGGCCACCCGCGCGGTGCTCGCCGGGTTCCTGCTGGCCCATCTCGGACCGGACAAGACCTACTCGGACTTCGGCGACCCCTCCACGGCGCTCGGGAAGCTGCAGACCGTCGACCCCGCCACCGCGGAGATCGAGGATCTCGACCCGGTCAGTCGTCTGCTTCGTCGCTGACCGGCTCGCGATCGGTCTCCCCGACGTCGGTACCGGGTCTTCTGCGTCTCGAGTGGGCAGCGCGGAGCTCGGTGAGGTCGGCGACCGCACGGTCGGCGGTCGCCTCGATCTGATCGGCCGGCCTCATCGGTCCCCCGCCAACGCGAGTCCACCACTGTCATCGGGGTCCGGACGACCGCGAGACGGTTCGCGATCACGCTGACGCGGCCCCACCGACGGGACGCCCAGTACCTCGGCAGGGTCCGGCGACGGCGTGTCGGAGGCGTCCGGAGCGCGAACACCCGGCACCGGGGGAACGACCTCCGGCTCGATTAGCCTGACCGACGGTGACGACGGCTCGACGCCGCCCGGAGGCTGCGGCGCCGGGGGAACCGGAGCGACGGCGGTCGGCTCGGACGGATCGGTTGTGCGCGAGGGACGTTCGGTTGCGGGAGCCTCCGGTTCGGCGCGCCTCGGCACCACCGGGGTGATCGCCCGTTCGTCGCCGTCCACCGCATCCGCACCGATCAGGTGGGTCATCACCGCTGACACTCCGCCGGCGACGGCCGTTCCCACCGACGACGCGGCCGCGAGAGCGGCACCGGCGATCGTCGCGCCTGCCGAGATGGCCGCGACCACGACGTCGGTGTCCGGCGCTCCCCGACCGGAACCGGATCCCGGCGTCGGGGTGACGACGATGTCGGTGCGACGGCGCGCGCGGGGGTCCCGACGCGGAGTCGATCGGTGGGTGGACCCCGGGCGGTGCGGCGGGCCGATCTCCCGCGGCGCGGGCAGGGCGCGGAACGACTCGGTGAGAGCGGTCAGGATCGACGCGGCGGCGGCATCGACGACGTCCATGGTGCGGGTGAAGAGTTCGGTCGCGGCGGTGATGTCGGCTCGACAGGGCTCGGGGTCGGCGGCGATGTCCTCGACGCTGATGGTCGACATGGATTGCCCCGCAATGCTGTCGGTACGCAGAATCGCCAGCGTCCGATGCTTCTCCTCCTGCACCCGACCCAGCGCGGTGGCCGCGGCGGCGATGGTCGCCGACACCGTACGGACCCCGTCGGCGACGTCCCGCGCCGACCGGAGATGCGTGCCGACCGCAGCGTCGGCGGCGTCGGCGGCGTCTCCATGCCAGACGTGGGTGAGACCGCGGCGGACGTCGTGGGCGGTGTCGGCCGTACCGCGCAGGGTGACCACGACGTCGTCGAGCATCGCCGCATCGGCGGCGAGCGCGGCCAGGTCGATGCTGTCGGTCGCGGCGAAGCGGGCGGCGATCACCGCGTCCTCGGGCACGACGACGCCGACCTGCGTCGCGATGGCGCGCACGTCGGTGAAGTACTGCAGTCCGGCGAGCGCGGCCGCGCGGGTGGTCACGGCACTCCGTCCGCGGCGCGAATCCCCGTCCCGGCGTCGGCGTCGGTCGCGTGCAGGGCACGTGCGGCCACGTCGAGATGATCGGCCAGTTCTCCGGCGGATCCCGCCAGCGCGTCGACGACGGCACCCAGATCCCGGAAGCCACGCACGTAGGCGACACCGTGCTCACGCAGGTCGGCCGCGACCGAGTGGGGGCCGAAACGCGCCGATTCCGTGTCGACGACGGCCCGACTCAGCTCATCGACGGCTGCGTCGAGACGGTGCCCGACCGCAGCCACCGCCGACGGATCGATCCGTATCCCGTTACCCACACCGAACCCCCTGATCGCGGCGTCATCGTCGGCCACCCTCAGACCATCTGACGCACCGACGACTCGTTCGGTTCCGGTCGTCGACGCCGATATGTCCGTTTCGGGCGACTGATCGGGTCAGATTATCGCGAGGGACGCGACCGCGCCCAGGAGTCCGTCGGGTCGCTCGGATATGGGCAGCGGTTCGACGTGCGCGAACGCACACCCGATCGCACGGGCGCCGCCGTCTGCCTCGACACTGTCGCCGACCATCAGGGCCCGTTCGGGGGCCACACCGAGATCGTCCAGCGCGGCGGTGAAGATGCCTGCGTCCGGTTTGATGATCCCGACCTCGTGGGACAGGGCCCACGCGCCGACGAGGTGGTCCCAGCCGTGCAGGGCGAACACCGCTCGCAGGTCGAAGGCGATGTTGCTGACGATGCCGACCGCGACACCCAGCTCGGACAGCAGCGTGAGCACCTCACCGGTGTCGGGATAGGGCATCCAGGACTCGGGGTCGGCAACCCGCGCGTACAACGACTCCGCATGACCGGGCACCGTCAGACCCGACGCCCGCAGGATCGCGAGATAGGCGGTCCGATGCAGCGTCGGGTCCAGGTCGCGGCGGTACCAGGCGTCGGTCGACTCGGCGTCGAGCTCGGCCGGGAGGCCGGTGGGCGCGGTCATCCGTCGCATGAGCTCCGCCTGCAACGCCCCGTCGATCGGGTTGCCGGACGCGTCGTGCAGCTCGGCGAACCAGTCGTCGCGTTCGGTCAGGCGGAACAGCGTCCCGGAGAAGTCGAACAGGACGGCGTCGAAGTTCAGGTCCGCGTTCACCGGTCCACCGCTCATCGGCCGACCGCGCCGACGATGTCGGCGATCCGCCCGGCGACCTCTTTCGCGTGGGGCTCGGTGGTCGCCTCCACCATCACCCGCACCAACTGTTCGGTCCCCGACGGGCGCAACAGGACCCGGCCCTGCTCCCCCAGCTCGGCCTCGGCGGCGAGCACGGCCTGCTGCACCGACTCGGCGACGGCCACCGAGTGCTTGTCGAGCACCGGCACGTTGATGAGCACCTGCGGCAGCGCGGTGATCACCGACGCCAACTCGGCGAGGGAGCGACCGGTGGTGGCCATCCGCGCCATCAACGCCAGGCCGGTGAGGATGCCGTCGCCGGTGGTCGCGAAGGACGGCAGCACGACGTGACCGGACTGCTCACCGCCGAGGCTGAACGATCCGCTGCGCAGCTCTTCGAGGACGTAGCGGTCACCGACTCCGGTGGTGCGCACCGTGATCCCGGCCGAGCGCATCGCGATGTGCAGGCCGAGGTTGCTCATCACCGTGGCCACGAGGGTGTCCGAGGCGAGCGAGCCGGAGTCCTTCATGGCGAGTGCGAGGACGGCGAGGATCGCGTCGCCGTCGACGACCGCACCGGTGTGGTCGACCGCGAGACACCGATCGGCGTCACCGTCGTGGGCGAGCCCGAGATCGGCTCCGTGTTCGAGGACCGCCGCCGCGACCACGTCGAGATGGGTGGACCCGCAGCGGTCGTTGATGTTGAGACCGTCCGGTGCGGCGTTGATGGCGATGACCCGAGCACCCGCGTCCCGATACGCCTGCGGCGCCGTCGCACTCGCGGCTCCGTGGGCACAGTCGACGACCACGGTGACGCCGTCGAGACGGGTGGGGACGGTCTGGGCGAGATGGGCCAGGTACGGCAACGCGGGATCGACGGCATCGACGACCCGGCCGATGTCCGACCCGACCGGGCCGGTCGCGGTCCACGCCGACGCGGGGTCGGCCATCGCCGACTCGATCTGCGCCTCGAGGTCGTCGGGCAGCTTGTGGCCACCGGCGGCGAAGAGCTTGATGCCGTTGTCCGGCATGGGATTGTGCGAGGCCGAGATCATCACACCGAACGCCGCACCGTGGTGCGCGGTCAGGAACGCGACGCCGGGCGTCGGCAGCACGCCGACCCGCAGTGCGTCGACGCCGGAGGCGGCCAGACCGGCGCAGACGGCGGCCTCGAGCATCTCGCCCGAGGCGCGTGGATCGCGTCCGACGACGGCGACGGCACGACCGTCACCGGCCGACGGCCCCAGGACTCGTGCGGCCGCGCGCGCGATCTCCAGCGCGAGGGCCGGGGTGAGGTCGACGTTCGCGAGTCCGCGAACGCCGTCGGTACCGAAGAGTCGTCCCATCGACGTCGTTCCCCTCATTCGTCTTCGAGGATGCGATCGCACCGGTGCCGGCACCGATGCGATCGTGGTGGCCGTGAACGCAGACGAGCAGGTGTCCAGACGTTCCTGAACACCTGCTCGTTGCCACGACCTACAGCAAGGATCCGCGCGTGAGCGCGTCGATCAGCGCTTCGAGTACTGCGAGGCCTTACGGGCCTTCTTGAGGCCGTACTTCTTGCGCTCCACCGCACGCGGGTCACGCGTGAGGTAGCCGGCCTTCTTCAGGACGCCACGGTCGTCCGGCTGCACCTCGATGAGTGCGCGGGCGATCGCGAGACGCAGCGCGCCTGCCTGTCCGGACGGGCCGCCACCATGCAGCTTGGCGATGATGTCGAAGGACTCTGCACGCTCGACCAGCACCAACGGCGCCTTGATGAGCTGCTGGTGCACCTTGTTCGGGAAGTACGCCTCGAGGCTGCGGCCGTTGAGGGTGAAGCCACCGGTACCCGGCGACACGCGGACGCGGACGACGGCTTCCTTACGACGACCCACGGTCACGATCGGACCGTCGAGCACGATGGGGGCGGCCGGTGCGGCGTACTCGCCGTCATCGGTGGCGGCACCGGTGGTCTCGTCGACCACGTAGTCGTCAGCGGCGACCTCGACCGAATCGGCCGACGTGTCACCGACGGACTCGCCGATGGACTGGGTCTCGACCTCGGGGGTCTCGGTTGCGATGGGCTCGGTCACTGGGACACCTGCTTGATCTCGAAGGGAGCGGGGCTCTGCGCCACGTGCGGATGATCCGGGCCTGCGTAGACCTTGAGCTTGCTGCTCATGGCGCGACCCAGCTTGGTCTTGGGGAGCATGCCGACGACGGCCTTCTCGATCACGCGCGTGGGCTGGGTTGCGAGCAACTCGGCCGTGGTGCGCGAGGAGAGTCCACCCGGGTGACCCGAGTGCCGGTAGTTGAGCTTGCGCTCCGCCTTGTTGCTGGTCAGAACGACCTTCTCGGCGTTGATGATGACGACGAAGTCGCCACCGTCCATGTGGGGGGCGTAGGTCGCCTTGTGCTTGCCGCGCAGCAGCGTGGCGACCTGCACGGCGAGGCGGCCGAGCACCACGTCGGTGGCGTCGATGACGTGCCACGCGTGCGTGATGTCACCGGCCTTGGGGGTATAGGTGGACACAGGTGTGATCCGTTCCGTGTGATCGGGGCTGGTCAGATACGACGGCGGGGCGCTCCCGGCGACCAGTGGGGACCCGGGACCCGGTGTGTGCCGTGTACCAGCGGTCCAGAGTACGTGGCGGGGTCTGACCAGTCAAAATGCTCCAGCGGCGACGTTCAGGGGGCGATCGCGACCGACCGCACGGCCGCCAGACAGTCGGTGTCGACCGACTGGCCCTGACCGCCGTCCTGGCACCCGACACTCACCTGGAGCGCGGACTCGACGACGACGTACCAGCGGATCTGCCCGCCCGAGACGGGTGTCTCGCGATATCCGATCACGTCGCGGTCTCCGTAGCGGGTGCGCGGAGAGAACTCGGTGACCACGTCGGACCCCCGCTGGTCGAGACGGTTGCGCAGGCTCACCGCCACGGTGTCGAGGGTGGAGTCGGTCCGGACCGAGTTCTGGACCAGGATGATCCGACGATCGTCCGAACGCGCCGCGAACGTGGTGAACGGGACGGCGCCGTCGTCGTCGACCGGGTCGCTCGTGCGGCGCCACCCGGCGGGCACGGACATCGACACCCGTCCGACGTCGGCGGTGACCCCGGGCGGGGACGTGGTGGTGTCGGCGGCCTGCCGCTCGTCGTCGGTGTCGGCGCGCCAGGGCGCGATGACGACGCCCGCGACGACGGCGATCAGCACCGCCGTCGCACCGGCGACGACCACGGCCGTCTTCGTCCGGGACCGGGGCGTGACGGATCCGACGGGAGCGCAGGCGAGCGGCGGCGCAGGCAGTCTCGTACCGCCGTACCGGTGCAGCAGGATGCGTTCGACGGCGGCGATGCGGCCGGTCGGCGTGTGATCTTCGAGAAGTCGCAGCGTGGTGGCCACCCGATCGCGGTTGTCTCCGTCGACGAGGATCGCCTCCACGGCGTCGCCGACGAGGGGCTCGAGAACATCGGCGGCCTCCTCGTCGTCGAGCGTCTCGTCGAAGACCGACGTGGCCGCGATCGACCAGTGACTCGCGTCGCGGGTCAGCCGGTGGACGTCGAGGCGACCGTCGTGACATTCCGTGACCACGCACATCTGTGCCGAGGCCTCCATGTGCGACTCCGCGATCGCCACCGCCCGCGGAATCAGCGTGATGGCGACGCCGTCGCCGACGGCCATCCCGATCGACTCGGCGAGCAACGACGTCCGCAGCGTGCCCCACGCACTCGGGTGGGCCAGGGTGATCTCCGGCGCATCGCTCCCGGTCAACACGTCGGCGAACGCCGCCGTCCATGCCTCACGCGCGGACCGGACGACACCGTCGGAGACGACGTGATCGCTGTTGATCGCGTCGACGAGGGCACCGATGCGCAGACCGGGCCGACCGGTCACCTCGAGCCGGGAGTAGGCGATGTCGACCACCGCGGCACGACGTGACGACCGCCCCGCCGCATCCCCGCGCGGCACCGTCACGGTCGACGCCATCGCCGAAGAGATCAGCCCGCGGTGCGGGCGGGACGCAACTCCCGCGGCAGCGCGAAGGTGAGGGTCTCGTTGGCCGTGGTGACCGTCTCGACGGTGCCGTATCCGTGCTCGGCGAGCAGGTCGATGACGCCACGGACCAGGACCTCGGGCACGGACGCCCCGGAGGTGACGCCCACGGTGTCCACGCCCTCGAACCAGGCGGTGTCGATGTCGCGGGCGTAGTCGACGAGGTAGGACGCGCGGGCGCCGGCCTGCAGGGCCACCTCGACCAGGCGCACCGAGTTGGACGAGTTGGTCGAACCCACGACGATGACGAGATCGCAGTGCGGCGCCATCGCCTTGACCGCGACCTGGCGGTTCTGGGTGGCGTAGCAGATGTCGTCGCTGGGCGGGTCCTGCAGCAGCGGGAACCGCTCACGCAGACGCCCCACGGTCTCCATGGTCTCGTCGACCGAGAGCGTGGTCTGCGAGAGCCAGATCACCTTGGACTCGTCGCGCACCTCGACCGCGTCGACGCCGGCCGGGCCGTCGACGAGCTGGATGTGTTCGGGCGCCTCACCCGCGGTGCCCTCCACCTCCTCGTGGCCCTCGTGGCCGATGAGCAGGATGTCGAAGTCGTCGCGGGCGAATCGCTTGGCCTCCTGGTGGACCTTGGTCACCAGGGGGCAGGCGGCGTCGATGGTGCGCAGGTTGCGTGCTGCCGCCGAGGCGTGCACGGCCGGGGAGACGCCGTGGGCGGAGAAGACGACGAGCGCACCCTCGGGCACCTCGTCGGTCTCCTCGACGAAGACCACGCCGCGCTCGGTCAGGGTCTCGACGACGTGCCGGTTGTGCACGATCTCCTTGCGCACGTACACCGGCGCACCGTGCTTCTCCAGGGCGCGCTCCACTGTCTCGATCGCCCGATCGACTCCCGCGCAGTATCCGCGGGGTTCGGCCAGAAGTACTTTTTTGGCGGTCATGGGCACCAGACTACGTGCCTTTCTCACCCCATTTGTGGTGACCACCGCGGCGATGAGGCAGAGTTGACCCATGATTCGCCCACCGTTCGCGGCTCGCGTCGTCACCGGCCTCATCGTGACCGCGCTCGAGGAGACCCGGAAGCTGCCGAGTACCGCCGTCACCCTCCCGATGACCGCAGTCAGCCAGACCCTGCAGGCCGGAATGCGTTTCCAGCAGGGAATCGCCGAGCTGGCCATCAAGGGCGACGAGGTCCTCGACGCGCTGTTCCATCGCGCGCAGGAGGAACCCGAGTGGGCGACCTTCGACGACGATGCGCCCGCGGATGTGACGCACGACCCGAAATCACAGCCGCCGAGTGGCTCGGGATCGGCGTCGGGCACCGCGACGGTGACCCCCATCACGGCTGCGCCGACCGCCACGGCGGCAACCGGGGACACGACCACCCCGAGCGCGACCCCCGGGCACATCCCGACCGCACCGGACGAGCCCACCCCCGCCGACATGCCGTCCGAACAGGCCGACACCGTGGAGCCCACTCCCCCGGTGAAGGCGGCCAAGGCCCCGGCCAAGAAGGCCGCCGCGAAGAAGGCCCCCGCCGCCAAGAAGCCCGCACCCGCGAAGGCTGCGCCCCCGAAGCCGTCGGCGGACGAGTCGGCGAACGGCGACGGCGCGCCGTCGAACACCGGACGTTTTGCGCTCTACAGCTCCGCGCCGGAGAACGTCGTGCGGTCCGACGTCGAGGCGACACCGATTGCGCCGTCCGCGGACGCACCGGAGATCGTCGAGTACCTCGACTACGACGGCCTGACCCTGGCCCAGCTCCGTTCCAAGATCCGCTCCGTCGATCTCGACGACCTGCAGGCGTTGGCCGATTACGAGCGCAGCCATCGCGGCCGTGCCCCGTTCCAGACGATGCTCGACAACCGGATCACGGCCGCGGCAGGCAAGTGAGCGCGTCGATCCACCCCGGATCGCCGCGGTGAGCGGGCCTGGCAAGTCCACGCCGGAGGACCCGTGGCCCGTACGTACGCTCAACACCAAGATCGCCGACTGGATCCACCGTCTCGGTCAGGTCTGGGTCGAGGGTCAGATCACCCAGATCAGTCGACGCGGATCGAAGACCGCGTTCCTGCAGCTTCGTGACCCGTCGGCCGACATCTCCATCTCGGTGACCTGCTCACCTGCTGTGCTCGACCGGTGCGAGGTCCCGCTCACCGAGGGCATCCGCGTGGTGATGGCCGGACGGCCGAGTTTCTACACCGGCCGGGCGACGTTGTCGTTGCGCGTCACCGAGATCCGTCCGATGGGCATCGGCGAGCTGCTCGCGCGGATCGAGCGCCTACGCCGGCTGCTCGCCGCCGAGGGACTGTTCGAACCGGGACTCAAACGTCCGCTTCCCTTCCTGCCGCACGGGGTCGGACTCATCACCGGTCGCTCCAGCGCCGCCGAACGCGACGTCCTCTCGGTCGCGCAGGGACGATGGCCGTCGGTGCGGATCGAGGTCCGCAACACCCCGGTCCAGGGGCCGACCGCGGTCCCGGCGATCCTGCGTGCGCTGGCCGAACTCGAGGCCGATCCGACCGTGTCGGTGATCATCATCGCCCGCGGTGGGGGCAGCGTCGAGGACCTGTTGCCCTTCTCCGACGAGGCACTGCTGCGCGCGGTGTCACAGGCCCGGACGCCGGTGGTCTCGGCGATCGGGCACGAACCTGACCACCCGTTGCTCGACCTGGTCGCCGACCTGCGGGCCGCGACCCCGACCGACGCCGCCAAGCGCGTGGTCCCCGACGTCGCCGCCGAGTTGGCGCTGATCGCCGAGCTCCGCGCGAGAACGGCGGGCGCACTGCGCAACTGGGTGTCACGCGAGCACCGGGGGTTGCTCGGTCTGCGCGCCCGACCGGTGTTGGCCGACCCGCTGCGGATGATCGACGAGCGCACCGAGTCCCTCGACCGAACCCTGCGCGAGGTGCGTCGAGAGGTGGCACGCTTCGTCGGACACGAGGAGCACCGCGTCGAGAGCCTGGCCGCACGCCTGTCCACGCTGGGTCCCGCGCAGACGCTGGCCCGCGGATACGCGGTGGTGCAGCGGATACACGGCGACGATCCACCCGAGGTGGTCGCGTCCGTGGGCGACATGCCCATCGGGTCGCAGCTGCGAGTACGAGTCGCCGACGGCGCCATGCGCGCCGCGGTGATGGGCACCGACAAGAAGAGGGATGCATAGATGGCCACCCGCAAGACCGACGCCGACACCGAGGAGCCCTCGGTCGACGAGCTCGGCTACGAGCAGGCCCGCGACGAGCTGGTCGCGGTCGTCCGCACGCTGGAGCAGGGCGGGCTCGACCTCGACGCGTCCCTGACCCTGTGGGAGCGCGGCGAGGCGTTGGCGCGCCGGTGTGAGGAACATCTCGAGGGTGCGCGCAGGCGTATCGAGACCGCGCTCGGCGATGTCGACGCGGACACCGACGGCGTGATCGTCGACGACGATGACGACGGCGACCTCGACGAGGACACCGGGGACTGAGTCCCGCCCTCTAGCCCGTGGGAACCGGACGGTCGCGTTGCGGCGTCAGCACCTTGGCCGACGTCACCGCGGACGCCATCGTCTGGAAGTCGCTCTCGTTTGCCTTGCTGTACAGCGCGACACGAGTCTCCCGGGTGTCGGTCACCCATACGGATTTGCCGTCGTCGGCGGCGTACCGAACCCACTGTGCGCCACCGACCTCGATGATCCCGCGGCCCAGGACCTGACCGGCGCTGAGGTATCCGACGAGGGAGTCCTCGGTCGCGTCGGTCTGGCTGAGCTGCATGTACACCCCGTCGCCGGTGAGGTAGCCGGCGTTGCTGACGGTCTTGCCGTCGATCCCGCCCCGGCTACCGGAATTGGGCTTCCAGCCGGCCGGGGTCTCGGGGAGTCGGATCGGGAACGACATGGTCTGGGCATCGGCGGTGAGGCCGGCGGTCACGTCGTAGGCGGGCGTCTTGTCGTCCCGGGCCCCGCCGGTCAGACCGACCGAACAGTTCCCGGAGACGACGGCGATCACCGCACAGATCGCGATGAGCGGGATCAGCGACCAGATCATGTCTTTGTGATCGGTCAGTATCCGGGGTTTGGCAGCCACGACACCAGTATCCACGCACGCCCGTGAAAGGATGATCACCACACCCGCCGTGGGCTCCCACCACGCGCGACCGAGCACTGGAGGCCTCCATGTCCGACCCCGTCCGCTCCCCGCAAGCCCCGGATCGAAATCTGGCGATGGAGCTGGTCCGGGTGACCGAGGCGGCGGCGCTCGCGGCCGGACGCTGGGTCGGGCGCGGTGACAAGAACGGCGGCGACGGCGCGGCGGTCGACGCCATGCGTCAGCTGCTGTCGACGGTGTCGATGCGTGGCGTCGTGGTCATCGGCGAGGGCGAGAAGGACGAGGCCCCGATGCTCTACAACGGCGAGGAGGTCGGCAACGGCGAGGGCCCCGAGGTCGACGTCGCCGTCGACCCCATCGACGGCACCACCCTGATGGCCGAGGGCCGCCCGAACTCCATCGCCGTGATCGCGGTGTCCGAGCGCGGCACGATGTACGACCCGTCCGCGGTGTTCTACATGGAGAAGATCGCCGTCGGCCCCGAGGCCGCGGGCGCCATCGACATCGACCAGTCGGTCGAGTGGAACGTGACGTCGGTGGCCAAGGCGAAGAACATCGCCGTCGCCGACACCACCGTCGTCGTGCTCGACCGTCCCCGTCACGCCGATCTGATCGGCGAGATCCGCGCTGCGGGCGCCAAGGTGCGGCTCATCTCCGACGGTGACGTCGCCGGTGCGATCGCCGCCGCGCAGGCGGAGAGCTCGGTGGACATGCTGATGGGCATCGGTGGCACGCCCGAGGGCATCATCACCGCCGTCGCGATGAAGTGCATGGGCGGCGAGATCCAGGGCAAACTGTGGCCGCAGACCGAGGCCGAGCGCCAGAAGGCGCTCGACGCCGGCCTCGAACTCGACCAGAAGCTGACCACCAACGACCTGGTCAAGGGCGAGAACATGTTCTTCTGCGCCACCGGCGTCACCAACGGCGACATGCTGCGCGGCGTGAGCTACCGCTCGACCGGCGCCACCACCCGCTCGCTGGTGATGCGGTCGAAGTCCGGGACGATCCGACGGATCGAGGGCTTCCACCAGGTGGACAAGCTGCGTGAATTCGCGACCATCGACTTCGGTTAAGGTCGTTGTCCATGAGTGATTCTGACGCCGACGGCACACCGCAGTTCCGTATCGAACACGACACCATGGGCGAGGTCCGGGTACCCATCGACGCACTGTGGCGGGCCCAGACCCAGCGTGCGGTCGAGAACTTCCCGATCTCCCACCGCCCGCTGGAGCGCACGCAGATCCGCGCGATGGGGCTGCTCAAGTCCGCGTGCGCACAGGTGAACAAGGATCTCGGACTGCTCGACGCCGAGAAGGCCGACGCGATCATCGCCGCCGCCGCCGAGATCGCCGCCGGCGCCCACGACGACCAGTTCCCGATCGACGTGTTCCAGACCGGCTCGGGCACCAGCTCGAACATGAACGCCAACGAGGTCATCGCCTCGATCGCGAAGGCCGCCGGTGTCGACGTGCACCCCAACGACCACGTCAACATGTCGCAGTCGTCGAACGACACCTTCCCCACCGCAACGCATGTGGCCGCCACGGAGGCCGCGGTGACCGACCTGATTCCCGCACTCGAGCACCTGCACGAGGCCCTCGCGGCCAAGGCCATCGAGTGGCGTGAGGTCGTCAAGTCCGGTCGCACCCACCTGATGGACGCCGTCCCGGTCACGTTGGGTCAGGAGTTCGGCGGCTACGCCCGCCAGATCGAGGCCGGCGTCGAGCGCGTGCAGGCCGCCCTCGTCCGCGTCGGCGAACTGCCCATCGGCGGCACCGCCGTCGGCACCGGGCTGAACGCGCCCGATGAGTTCGGCACCAAGGTCGTCGCCGACCTCGTCAAACAGACCGGCGTGCAGCACCTCTCGCTGGCTGTCGACAACTTCGAGGCGCAGGCCGCGCGCGACGGTCTCGTCGAGCTGTCCGGCGTCCTCAAGACCGTCGCGGTGTCGCTGACCAAGATCGCCAACGACGTCCGCTGGATGGGATCAGGGCCGCTGACCGGTCTCGGCGAGATCCGGCTCCCCGACCTGCAGCCCGGCAGCTCGATCATGCCCGGCAAGGTCAATCCCGTTCTGCCCGAGGCGGTCACGCAGGTCGCCGCGCAGGTCATCGGCAACGACGCCGCGGTCACGTGGGGCGGCGGCAACGGCGCGTTCGAGCTCAACGTCTACATCCCGATGATGGCCCGCAACGTGCTCGAGTCACTGAAGTTGTTGGCCAACGTCTCCCACCTGTTCGCCGACCGGTGTATCGCCGGCCTCGAGGCCAACGTCGACCACCTCAAGACCCTCGCCGAGAGCTCTCCGTCGATCGTGACGCCGCTCAACAGCGCGATCGGGTACGAGGAGGCTGCCGCTGTGGCCAAGCAGGCCC
The DNA here is from genome assembly GCF_014635305.1 of Williamsia phyllosphaerae. Lineage (NCBI taxonomy): Bacteria > Bacillati > Actinomycetota > Actinomycetes > Mycobacteriales > Nocardiaceae > Williamsia > Williamsia phyllosphaerae. The sequence goes on from NZ_BMCS01000002.1 coordinate 250,138, forward strand.
TCAAGGAGGGCAAGACGATTCGTCAGACGGTGATCGATCGCGGTCTCATCGGCGACTCGCTGAGCGAGGCCGAGCTCGACAAGCGGCTCGATGTGCTGAAGATGGCCAACCTCGACCACAAGCGCTGAGCACTGCGGGTTCACTCCCGCGACAACAATCCGCTCCCGCGACCGGCATTTCGGTCGCGGGAGCGAATTTGTGTCGCGGGAGTGCCGGCCGAGATCTAGCGGCGCAGCAGGTCGAACGTGGGCTTGCGCTTGTAGTCGTAGGTCAGCAGCGCGCCGAAGCGGGTCTCCCGATTCGCCAGTGACTGCGGGTCGCCCGCCGTGTCACGAATGCTGTAGATGAACGCCGGTCCGGAGTACGGCAGACGGGCCAGGAACGCCAACGTGTCGCGGATCTGGTCGCGCTGCTGGATCGGGGTGTTGCCGCCGAAACGCGGGCCGTTCGTGGGCGCACCGAATTCGGTGAACCAGATCTTCTTCCCGCCGTCGCCGTTACGCGACATGATCCCGTGGACCACCGCGATGTCGGAGATCCCGTTCTCCTGGTTGGCCCGCAGTCCGCCCGGGAACGTGTACGGGTGCATGGCCGCCGCGTCGAAGAAGCCCTTGGCCCCGTAGCGGTACATGGCGTTGATGAAGGCCGGCGGCGAGAGCGCACCGATCTGACGGCTCAGGCCGGCCGCGATCACGGTCGCTCGGGGCTGGACACGCTTGATCGCCGGGTAGGCGGCGCGCAGCAGCTGGGTGTACTTCAACGCCGGATTGGGCACGTTGCCGAAGAACAGCGGCAGGTTGGGCTCGTTCCAGATCTCCCAGTTCGACACCCGACCCTGATAACGCTGGGCCGCACGCGAGGTGAACACGGCGAAGTCGTTGACGTTGGCCGGCGGTGCGGTGCGGAGCAGTCCGCCACCCTGCAGGAGCGGCGTGTAGGCGATCACGGCCAGGACGGTGAGTCCGCGCGCGCGGGCCGCGTTGATGACCCGATCCGAGGTGCTCCAGTTGTAGACCCCGGGACCGGTCTCGATCTGGCTACGGTCGACGCCGACACGCAACCACCGGGCACCCGTCGCCGCGACGGCGTCGAGCTCACGGTTCAGGTCTCCCTGCGACAGCGCGAGCAGATCCGCACCACCGGAGAAGCCGTACCCGGCCGAGGGCGCGAGTGGTGCCGCCGACGCGGAGGGAACGGTCGAGAACCCGAGTGTGACCGCGAGGATCAGGCCGGTGATGAGAGTGCGCAGGGAAAGCCGTGACATGCGGAACATTGTTACATCACCAACGTGAATCCAGCGCATCGAAAGTGTAGGCTCACAGGAAAATCGGGAGCTCGGTCGGCAATGTCAGGCCTGGTTGGCGGTCAACCCGATCGTGATGACCGGGTCCTTGCTCGGGTCCAGCCACTTGAGTACGGAGACCATGCTCGCCTTGTCCACCGCGACGCAACCCTGCGTCGGCGAACCGTCGGTCACGTGCAGGAAGATGCCCGATGCGTAACCGGGACGACGCTGCGGGTTGTGCGCGATGTTCACCGCGTAGTCGTAGACGGGGCCGCTGTCGTACAGGTTCTCGCTGTCACCGCCGGGGCTCTTCACCTGGCGGACGTGGGTGTTGTAGGTCGGTGACGACGGGAACTCGTCCCACCAGTCCTGCCGGTCGGCCTGGAAGTAGGGAAGCTTCGTCCCCGGGTTCGGCTGACGACCGAAGGCCTGGTCGAAGGCGAATGTGCCCTCGGGGGTCCTCGGCACGTTGTCCTGCGGTGCGCCGATCCCCTGCGAACCCACGAATGCCTTGACGGGACCGATGGTGGCCTTCCAGGCGCCGTCGACCTTGTCCCAGGCCGTCAGGGTGGCGGTCGTGCTCGACCGTGCGTCCGACATCACGGTGACCATCTGCGTGGTGCTCGGGAAATCGGCGGGTGAGACGACCGTCGCCGCGTTCGCAGGTGCCAACCCCACAGCACCCGACAACGCAGCGACCATCACCACCCCGGCCGCGATAGCAGGAGACAACACACGCCACTTGAACAACTCTCGTAACTCGAACACCATAGAAGTATGGGTTCGCGCCGGCCGATGATCGATATCGACAGGGTCACAACACTGCACTGATACGGTCACCGACCGGCGTGGTGACGTGAGTCACCAACCGATATCGAACTCGCTCGCTACGCTCCCGGCGCGAACTCCTCCAGCATCTCCGTCACGAGCGCCGCGATCGGCGATCGCTCGCTACGGGTCAGCGTGATGTGGGCGAAGAGCGGATGCCCCTTGAGCTTCTCGATGACCGCCGCGACGCCGTCGTGCCTACCGACGCGGAGGTTGTCGCGCTGTGCGACGTCGTGGGTGAGGACAACCCGGGAGCCGGAACCCAGGCGCGAGAGCACGGTGAGCAGGACGTTGCGTTCGAGCGACTGCGCCTCGTCGACGATGACGAACGAGTCGTGCAGCGACCGGCCGCGGATGTGCGTGAGCGGCAGGACCTCCAGCATCCCCCGACTGAGCACCTCCTCGATCACCTCGGTCGAGGCCAGCCCCTCGAGGGTGTCGAACACCGCCTGCGCCCAGGGGCCCATCTTGTCCGACTCGCTACCGGGCAGATAGCCGAGGTTCTGACCGCCCACCGCGTAGAGCGGACGGAACACGACGACCTTGCGCTGCGTGCGACGCTCGAGGACGGCCTCGAGTCCGGCGCACAGGGCCAGCGCCGACTTACCGGTGCCCGCCTTGCCGCCCATCGACACGATCCCGACGCTCTCGTCGAGCAGCAGATCGAGCGCCACCCGCTGTTCGGCCGAACGCCCGCGCAGCCCGAAGGCCTCGCGATCGCCACGGACCAACTGCACCTGCTTGTCCGCGTTGACGCGGCCGAGCGCACTCGACGAACCGCCGAGCAGCCGAACGCCGGTGTGGCACGGCAGTTCCCGGGCCACATCGATGTCGGCGACGCCCTCGGCGAAGAGACGGTCGATGTCGGCGGATTCCACCTCGACCTCGGTCATCCCCGCCCATCCCGACACGACCACGTCCTGGGCGTGGTACTCGTCGGCGGCCAGGCCCACCGCGCCCGCCTTGACCCGCAGCGGCGTGTCCTTGGACACCAGGACGACATCGTTGCCTTCGGCCCGAAGGTTCAACGCGCACGCCAGAATTCGCGAGTCGTTGGTGTCGGTTCGAAAGCCTGCCGGCAGGACCGCGGGGTCGGTGTGGTTCAACTCGACCTGAACGGTGCCGTCCTCGTCGCCGATCGGGACGGGGAGATCGAGGCGCCCGTGTTCGATCCGGAGATCGTCGAGCATCCGCAACGACTCGCGCGCGAACCATCCCAGCTCGTGATGGTGTCGCTTGCCCTCGAGTTCGCTGATCACCACCAGCGGCAGGACGACGCGATGCTCGGCGAATCGCGTCACCGCCCACGGGTCGGACAGCAGCACGGAGGTGTCAAGGACATAGGTGCGTGTGGTCACGAAGGGCTCCTCGGCCGGCACGGCTCCCGCGCAAGCAGTTTCGACAGGACCGGGCCGGCACAGGGACCGGGGCCGGTCCCCTCGCGGTGTGTGAACAGACCACGAATAGAACCTCCCGGACGGACCACTTCCCCGCGATCCGTCATTCGCCAAGCTACGCCCGACCGACCCGGACTTCGCGTCATGCGTCCCGCGTGTCCGTGAACAACACGTAACGCCCAGACCCGCCGCGTTCGGTCGGTGTTCACCCGGCGAGGCGTTCACGATCCGAGTTCATGTGGGGGTCACCCGCACACCACCGCAGCGACCCGTGGAGGTCAACGCAACCTGGTCCGCTGGCCACCATGAGCCCACGTACTCCCGCGCCCTCGGTCGTCGTCGGCGCCGACAAGACCATCCGGCACGGTGTGACCCGCCGCCGCTTCCTGACGTGGACCGGTGTCGCCGGCGCGCTGGCCTTCACACCCGGACTGTTCGCCGACGCCGCTCCCCTGGCCGCGGCGCCGTCGTCCGGCGATCACCTGTTCACCCTCGGCGTCGCGTCCGGCGATCCGCTGCCCGACGGTGTCGTGCTGTGGACCCGACTCGCGTCGGCCCCGTTGGCCCGCGGCGGCGGGATGGGTACGGCGCCGGTGCCGGTCGAATGGGAACTGGCCACCGACGAGAAGATGACGTCGGTCGTCCGACGGGGACGCGTCATCGCGACCGCCGCCGACGGGCACAGCGTGCACGTCGACGTCCGCGGACTGTCCCCGGCGCGCGAGTACTTCTACCGGTTCCGCTCGGGAGCGCACATCTCCGATGTCGGCCGGACCCGCACCGCACCCGCGGCCGGATCCCCGCTGGCCGCGCTGACCTTCGCGTGGGCCTCCTGCCAGTCGTGGGGCGATGGGTTCTTCAACGCCTACGAGGACATGGCGTCGTTCGCGCCCGACGTCGTCTTCCATCTCGGTGACTATGTCTACGAGAAGGGGATCCCGGCCGGCGGCGGTCGACGCAACACCACCGCGCTGCCTGCCTCGTGCCTGTCCGAGATGATGACGCTGGACGACTATCGCGACCGGTACGCGCTCTACAAGCTCGACCCGCAGCTGCAGCGCGCCCACCGCGTCAGTCCGTTCATCACCGTGTTCGACGACCACGAGGTCGAGAACAACTGGGCGGGGGCCATCTCCGAGGACAACGCCCCGATCCCGCAGTTCCTGGCACGGCGTGCGCAGGCGATGAAGGCGTGGTGGGAGAACACCCCGGTGCGCGCGGCCCAACGCCCGCTCGGACCCGACGTCCAGGCCTACCGCCGTTTCGATTTCGGTGATCTCGCACGGTTCGACGTTCTCGACACGCGGCAGTACCGCAGCGATCAGGTCAACGGCGACATGGACTCCCCGCAGAACGCGCAGACCGCCGACCCCCGCCGGACCATCACCGGCGCCCGGCAGGAACGCTGGATTCTCGACAGCCTCGGGTCGAGTCGTCGGCGCTGGAATGTGTTGGCGCACCAGACGACCATCGCCGACCTCGCACGCGAGACCGGCGGCGAGCGCAAGGTCAGCATGGACGGGTGGAGCGGCTACGAGGCGTCGCGTGCGCGCATCCTCGACGGTGCCCGCGAGCGTCGGGTGCGCAATCTGGTCTCGATCGTCGGCGACATCCACCGCAGCGTCGTGTCCGATCTGCGGTCGACCTATACCCGCGAATCCCCCACCGTCGGAATCGAATTGGCGGGTACGTCGGTCGCCTCGGGCAAGGACGGCGCCGACAGCGACGCGAGCGACAAGCAGCTCAAGGCCGCATCACCGCACATCCGTTTCGGCAACGCCCAGCGTGGATACGTCCTGAACCGCCTGACGCGGGCGCAGTGGCAGGCCGAGTTCCGGGTCGCCGACTCGATCGCCGATCCACGGAACCCGTTGCACCGCAGGGCGGTCGTCACCATCCCCGACGGCCGCCCACAGGCCGACGTGTCCGCATAGGCGCACCGACCACGCACTCCACCGACGACAAAGGTCACCTCTGCGCACTCATCCGGACTCATCGTCGGAGACCGTGCACCAGAGGTGACCTCTGTGGATTGAGCTACGCGTTCGCGCGCGCGAAGAGCTCCTGGCGGGCGGCCTCGGCGTTCTCGCCGAGACCGTCGAGGGAGTTCAGGCCGAGCGAGGAGATCAGGCTCTTCGCGACACCGCCGAGCACCGCCGAATCGGTGTAGTCGCCGAGCAGCGCGTACTCCTGCTCGAAGTTCGCGATGTCGGCGCCGATCGGCACCGCGGCGTTCACCGCGGCAGCGACCGCGAGCACCGTCTCATCGGGTTCGGCGTTGAGCGCGGCGTTGAGGAACGCGATGAACGTGGCGGCCTGCACCTCGTCGTCCTTGGCCACGAGTCCGAGCATGTCGGCGAGGCTCTTCGTCTCGACCTTCTCGGCGAGAGCGCGCGCGAATCGCGAGGCCTGCAGTTCGTGCACGGCCATCAGCGCCAGCGCCAGCGCGGGACCGGTGGACTCCCGGAAGTCGCTGTTCTGCTGGTACCCCTGGGTCACGTGCGAGAGGCGCAGGGCCTCGAGCGCCTCGGGGTCGATCTGCCGGGTGACCACGAGGTGGTCGCGCAGCGCGATCGAGTGCCGGTTGTCCTCGGCGGTCCAGCGACCGACCAGATCACGCCATTCGGAGAACGGCGGGAAGTGAAGGCCCAGCACGCGGTGGAACGACGGCAGGTTCTCCTTGGTGAGGAGCAGTGCGAGAACGGCCGCACGAACCTCCGCCGACATCGTCGATTCGGCGGCGTCCCAGTCCGATCCGCCCAGGAACGCGAAGTTGCGGCCCTCGTCCCACGGCACCAGGTCGTGCGGATTCCATGTGATGGAATCCTCCTCGTGCGCGGCGGCGATCTCCGGCAGAGCCTTCTCCAGAGCCAGGATCAGGTCGTCGTAGGCAATGTTCTTCACGCGGAACACGATAGAGACTCGGCGGGACGGAAGCCAACGAACGCCGTTTTCACGCGTGCACCCCGGTGCTCAGCATGCCCCACTCCTCGAGTCCCTCGTACAGCGGGAAATCCAGGGCGAGCTGCGAGACCCGTCCGCGTAGTGCCGCGACGTCTGCATCGGCTCCGGCGGCCAGCGCGGTGCCGATGATGTCGGCGACCTCGGTGAACTCGGTGGCCGAGAAACCACGGGTCGCGAGGGCCGGGGTGCCGATGCGCAACCCGGAGGTCACCATCGGCGGACGCGGGTCGAACGGAACGGCGTTGCGGTTGACCGTGATACCGACCTGGTGCAGGAGGTCCTCGGCCTGCTGACCGTCCATCTCGCTGTTGCGCAGATCGGCGAGCACCAGGTGGACGTCGGTGCCGCCGGTGAGGACGGACACGCCCGCGGCGGACACGTCCGAGCCGGTGAGCCGGTCGGCGAGCAACTGCGCGCCCTCGATGGTGCGGCGCTGCCGGTCGACGAACTCCTCGGTGGCCGCGATCTTCAGGGCGACGGCCTTGGCCGCGATGACGTGCATGAGCGGGCCGCCCTGCTGTCCGGGGAACACCGCGGAGTTGAGCTTCTTGGCCCACTCCTGCTTGGCCAGGATGATGCCCGAGCGCGGACCGCCGAGCGTCTTGTGGACGGTGCTGGTCACGACGTCGGCGTACGGCACGGGCGACGGGTGCAGTCCGGCCGCGACCAGACCGGCGAAGTGCGCCATGTCGACCCACAGGTACGCACCGACCTCGTCGGCGATCGACCGGAACGCCTCGAAGTCGAGGGTGCGCGGGTAGGCCGACCAGCCGGCGACGATCACCTTCGGCTTCTCGGCCACCGCGATCGACCGGACCTCGTCCATGTCGATCCGGTAGTCCTCTTTGCTCACGCCGTAGGCGGCGGTGTCGTAGAGCTTCCCGGAGAAGTTCAGCCGCATGCCGTGGGTGAGGTGCCCGCCGTGCGCGAGGTCGAGACCGAGCAGCTTCTCACCCGGGTTCATCAGGGCCATCAGGACGGCGGCGTTGGCCTGCGCGCCCGAGTGGGGCTGGACGTTCGCGAAGTCCGCCCCGAACAGCGACTTCGCGCGTTCACGGGCGATGTTCTCGACGACGTCGACGTACTCGCAACCGCCGTAGTAGCGCCGACCCGGATAGCCCTCGGCGTACTTGTTGGTCAGCACGCTGCCCTGCGCCTGCAGAATCGCCCGGGGGACGAAGTTCTCGGAGGCGATCATCTCGAGCGTGTCGCGCTGTCGGCTCAGCTCACCGTTCATCGCGGCGGCGACGTCGGGGTCGAGCTCGGCCAGGGATGCGGTGTTCAGATCCTGCGCGGTCATGCCGATCAGTCTATTGCGCCAATTCCGCCCGCAACGCCGCCGGGGTCAGCGGCTCGTCGAGCAGCCGCCCGAACCGGGCGGCTCTGTCCGAACCGGACGGCCCGTCCGCGTCGGCGTCGAGCCATGTCCCCAGGAGCCGGTAGCCCTCCACGTAGGTGGTGATGTAGGCGCGCCACAGCGGCGACGACAGGAATCGGAGCATCTGTCGGGCCCGGGGCTGCGACGCCAGCAGCCACGTCTGGAGGTACTCGGCGACGGTGTCGTGGTCGGCGCCCCGATCGTGCAGCAGCAGGGCCGCGTCCTGGCGGACACCGAGCAGTCCGCCGGTGGCGCGGGAGATCCGCTGGGCTCGGTCGCCGTCGAAACGCAGTCCGAGGTCGGCGTAGATCTCCTGGGCCCAGAGCCCCCAGTCGGGACCGATGGCCGATTCCAGCGCGTGGTCGGCCAACCCCTCTGCCATCAGGCACTGCGGGGTGTTGACCAGGAAGATGCTCTGTTCACGCTGCCCGCCCGCCACCAGGATCTCCTCCTTGCGGCAGTGCTCGGTGTGATGCCCGGGGTAGGCCTCGTGCGCGATCAGGTGTGGCAGCGACGCCATGTGCTGGGTGAGATCGACATTGATGGCGACCCGCGAGCGGAAGTCGCCGAGGTAGTAGTTGAACCCCGACCACGGCTTGTCGGTGACCACCTCGAACTCGACGATCTCGGTGTCGGGTAGCGGGTGGGCGGCCCGGACGCGTTCGCGTAGGGCCGAGCTGAACGCCGCGACGCAGTCGGCGACCCGGTCGCCGGGGATCTCGTCGGAGGTGCGGTGCGCCGCGTACCGCTCGGCGAGGTCGCCGGATCCGCCGAGCACGTCCGACAGTGCAGCGTGTGCGCGTCGATAGTGGTCGGGATCACCGAGTGCGATGTCGACGTCGAAGTAGTTCCGCACCTCGTCGACGAACCCGATCTCCTCGCCGGCGAACCGGCGCGCGGAGCACTCCATGGCGCTCAGGTGCGCGACGACGAAGTCACGGCGCTGCTCGGGCAGATCGGATCCGGCGACGTCACCGCGCAGGTCGCGGATCCGTCGGGCGAGCTCCACCGGCTCGGGGGCCGGTCCGTTCACCGATTCGACGCGGAGGCGCGGGTCGCCGGTGTACGCGTCGACGAAGCCCTCCTCGAGCCGGTCGAACGCCAGACCGGCGCGCAGGTAATCGGTGATCAACGACTCGGAATCCACGGCGTCGACGCTACCCAAACGACCCCCGAGTTTCGGATTCCGCGCCGATTGGCGAGACTAGGTGCCATGTCGCCGGAGCTTGCCGAACAACCCGCATGTCCGGCCCAGGGGTCCGTGCGTCCGGCCGAGAGGCTCTTATGTCACGGGTAGCCGAGCCGAGCCCCTACATCGAGCTCGATCGCGCGCAGTGGCGAAAGCTGCGTCAGTCGGTCCCGCTGGTGATGAACGAGGAAGAGCTCCGCGGCTTGCGCGGGCTGGGTGAGCAGATCGACCTGTCCGAGGTCGCCGACGTCTACCTGCCGCTCTCCCGCCTGATCCACCTGCAGGTCGCGGCGAGGCAACGTCTGTTCGCGGCCACCTCGACGTTTCTCGGCGAGCGCCAACCCGAACGCCAGGTGCCGTTCGTCATCGGGGTCGCGGGCAGCGTGGCGGTCGGCAAATCGACGACCGCTCGCGTGCTGCAGGCGCTGCTCGCGCGGTGGGACGCCCACCCCAAGGTCGACCTCGTGACGACCGACGGGTTCCTCTACCCCACCGCCGAACTCGAGCGGCGAGGGATCATGCACCGCAAGGGTTTCCCCGAGTCGTACAACCGACGGGCGTTGTTGCGCTTCGTGACCGAGGTCAAGGCAGGCGCCGTCGACGTCCCCGCGCCGGTCTACTCGCACCTGAGCTACGACATCGTCCGCGGCCAGGAACACCATGTGGAGCAGCCCGACATCCTCATCCTCGAGGGGCTGAACGTGCTCCAGACCGGGCCGCGACTGATGGTGTCGGACCTGTTCGACTTCTCGGTCTACGTCGATGCCCGCATCGAGGACATCGAGGACTGGTACGTGCACCGGTTCCTCGCCATGCGGTCGACCGCGTTCGCCGACCCTAATTCGCACTTCCACAGCTACTCGTCGCTCGGTGATCAGGACGCGACGTCGGCGGCCCGCGACATCTGGCACGGGATCAATCTGCCCAACCTCGTGCAGAACATCCTGCCGACGCGTCCGCGCGCCACGTTGGTCCTGCGCAAGGACGCCGACCACGCGATCAACCGCGTGCGGCTCCGCAAGATCTGATCGGTCCGGTCAGCGGCCGAACCGACGGCTGCGCGCGCCGTAGTCGCGCAGGGCACGAAGGAAGTCGACGCGTCGGAACTCGGGCCAGTAGGCATCGGTGAACCAGATCTCGGAGTAGGCGCTCTGCCACAGCAGGAAGCCGGAGAGTCGTTGTTCGCCAGAGGTTCTGATGACCAGGTCCGGATCGGCCTGCCCCTTGGTGTAGAGATGGGCGTCGATCGCGTCCACCGACACCGCCTCCACGAGGTCGGCCGCGTCTGCGCCGGACCGCAGCCGGTCGACCAGCAGCGACCGCACGGCGTCGACGATCTCCTGGCGACCGCCGTAGCCGACCGCGACGTTCACGTGCATGCCGCCGTTGTCGACGGTGCGTTCCTGCGCGGTCTGGAGTCTGCGCGCGACGGGCTCGGGCAACTGATCGAGGGTGCCGACGATGTGGACCTTCCAGTCCTGCCCGGGCGCGGCGATCTCGTCGACGATGTCGGGGACGATCTCCATCAACGCGTCGAGCTCCTCGGACGCGCGCTGCAGGTTCTCCGTGGACAACAGGTAGATGGTCACCGTCTCTATCGACAGGGCAGTGCACCAGTGCAGCATCTCGGCGATCTTCTGGGCGCCGACCCGGTGCCCGTGGCTCACGTCCTCGAAGCCGGCCTCCCGCGCCCAGCGTCGGTTCCCGTCGCAGATGATCGCGATGTGTCGGGGCATGCGCTCGGGGTCCATGAGTTGAACCAGTCGGGTCTCGTAGACCCGGTAGAGCGGGATGCGGAATTGTCCGGGGATCAATTTCACCGGATGGACTCCCCAGGATCGGCGCGTTCTCGGACTTCCTCCACGCAACGAGAGGATACTCGTGAATTCACCGCCGGTTCAGGCCCCACGGGCAGAACCTACGGTAGCGTAGGTTCTGTCCGAAGAAGTCCGGCCCGTCCGCGGAGGTGAGTGCGATCGTCATCGAGACGAGCAAACAGGATCTTGCCGAGCTCTCGGTGCTCGCCGATCTCCGTCCCCGGATGCGTGGGTGGATACACCTGTATTCCGGCTTCGTCGCCATCGTCACCGGCGCCACCCTGGTCACCGTGGCGTGGGCGATGGCCGGTCCGGTCGCGGCGTTGGCCTGCGGTATCTACGCGTTGACGGTCTGCGGCGTGTTCGGGGTGAGCGCCACCTATCACCGCGTCCTTTGGACGACGGCGGCCGCGCGAACCTGGATGAAACGCGCCGACCACTCCATGATCTTCATCTTCATCGCGGGCAGCTACACCCCGTTCTGCGTGCTGGCCCTGCCTGCGCCGGAGAAGTGGGTCGTGCTCGCGGTCGTGTGGACCGGTGCACTCGCCGGGGTCACATTGAAGATGATCTGGCCGGGCGCGCCGCGCTGGCTCGGGGTGCCGCTGTACATGATCCTGGGCTGGACGATCGTGTTCGTGGCACCCGAGCTGACCGCCCGTGCCGGCGTCGCGGTGATGGTGTTGCTCGCTGTCGGTGGCCTGTTCTACACCGTGGGCGCTGTCCTCTACGCGACCCGGTGGCCCAACCCGTGGCCGTCGACGTTCGGTCACCACGAGTTCTTCCACTCCGCGACGGTCATCGCGGCACTGGTGCACTACGTCGCGGTGTGGCTCGTCGTCTTCACCGCCGTCTGATCGTCACTGGCCCCGCTCGTCGTCCCCGGCGGGATACCGGCTCGTCACCGCCACCCGGTTCCACGCGTTGATCATGATCACGTTCGCCAGCAACTGCCCCATGCCGAATTCGTCGAAATGTGCGGCCGCGCGGGCGTAGACGTCGTCGCCGACACCGTGCTCGCCGAGCCGGGTGACGGCCTCGGTGAACTCCAGCACGGCCTGTTCTCGTTCCGAGAAGAAGTTCGGTGCCTCACGCCAGACCGCGATCATGTGCAGCTTCCGGTCCGAGATGCCCATCGCGGATGCGTCCGAGACGTGCATGTGCAGGCAGTACGCGCAGCCGTTGATCTGCGAGGCCCGGATCTTGATCAGCTCGGCGAGTTCGGCGTCGAAGTCGGCCGCGGCGGCCATCTGTAGGGCGACGAGAGCCTTGTAGACCTTTGGGTTGGTCGTCGGGACGGTCAGGCGTTGGGTGGATACCGGGTGCGTGTCGGTGGTCATACACGCAACGCTAGATCTGGATTGACCCGCAGTAGAGTCCAATTCGATGACGAATTCATGGGCCGATCTGGCGGGTCGGCTGGGCGTCGACCTACTGCTCGATGTCGATACCGCGCCGGGTGTGCGCGGGCGGCGGACCGCGCTGGCGGCCGCTCTGCGTTCGGCGATCACCGACGGCCGACTGACACCGGGCACTGCACTGCCGCCGTACCGTTCGCTGGCCGCCGATCTGCAGATGGCCCGCGGCACCGTCGCGGGCGTGTACCAGGAGCTGATAGCCGAGGGGTGGCTCGTCGCCCGGGTCGGATCGGCCACCCGCGTCGCCGATCTCGCGCACCCCGTGTCGACGCCGCGCGCCCGACCGGAGCCATCGCCTGCGCCGTCCCACGACTTCTGTCTGGGCCAGCCGCAACCGGCCCTCTTCCCGCGCACGGACTGGATCCGCAGCACCCGTCGCGTCGTCGGCACCGCTGCGAACTCGGCGTTCGGTATCGGTGATCCCCAGGGGCATCCCGCGACCCGCCGATCGCTGGCCGCCTACCTGGGGCGCGTCCGAGGGGTCCGTACCGACGAACATCACATCGTGCTGACCACCGGGGTCTCGCAGTCGTTGGAATTGCTCTCGCGCAGCGTGTTCGGCGACGCGGTCGCGGTGGAGAGTCACGGACTCCCCTTCCACCGCGAGGTCATCGAGCGATCGGGCACCCGGGTCAGACCGATCCCGATCGACCGCGACGGTCTCGACGTCGGCCGACTCGCGGCATCGTCGCTGACGGGCGTCGTCCTCACGCCGAGCCATCAGTACCCCACCGGTCACGCCCTCGCCCCTCGGCGGCGCGCGACGCTGGTGGACTGGGCGCGCGAACGCGGCGGTGTCATCGTCGAGGACGACTACGACGGCGAATTGCGCTACGACCGCGACCCGATCGGCGCGGTGCAGGGGCTGGCACCCGACGACGTGATCTACCTCGGGTCGGCCAGCAAAGCACTGTCGCCCGCGGTGCGCATCGGGTGGATGGTCGTCCCGGATCGACTTCTCGCCGACGTCCTGCACGCCAAGGGATCACGCGAGGCGACGGCGAGTGTCCTCGACCAGATGGTCTTCGCCGACCTGATCGACTCGGGTGCCTACGACCGACACGTGCGGCGCAGCCGATCGTATTATCGCGCGCGCCGCGATGCGCTCACCGAGACCATGCGGAACCGAGGGGTCGAGTGCTCCGGCGTGTCCGCGGGCCTGCACGCCGTGCTGACGGTTTCCCGGGCCATGGAACCGCAGATCCTCTCCGTGGCCGCCGACCGGGGGTTCGTCGTCGCCGGGCTCGACGGTTTCCGGCACCCCGACGCCGAGCCGTCACCGTCCGGGGGCATCGTCGTCGGGTTCTCGACGCCCCCCAAGCATCGGTTTCAGGCCGACGTCGCCGCGCTCGCAGACCTGGTCGCGACCGCCCTCGCCAACGACTCGACGACCTCGACCGTCGCGGCGAAGTCCATGCACTTGTCGGTCACCGACTGTCCGTAAACCAGCGGGGCGTCGGCCGGGGACCTGCCGTCGAGCGACTGGGCTCCGGCGACGAGGAAACTCTCCAACATCACCCCGGAAACCGCCGCCTCGCCGTCACCGATCAGATCGGCGACCTCGTGGGCCACGACGACCTGTTGCCGATGATCCTTGTGGGAGTTGGCGTGTGAACAGTCGATCATGAGCCGGGCGGGCAGTCCCTGTGCGTGCAGGCGGCGCGCCGCGTCGGCCACCGAATCGGCGTCGTAGTTCGTCCCGGCCCGACCGCCGCGCAGGATGACATGGCAGTCGCCGTTGCCCACCGTCGCGACCACCGCCGCCGAACCCGCGTCGTCGACACCGAAGAACACGTGTTCGGCCGCAGCCGCCCGCACCCCGTCGATCGCCGCCTGGACATCGCCGTCGGTCCCGTTCTTGAAACCGATCGGCATGGACAGCCCCGAGGCGAGCTGGCGGTGCACCTGCGACTCCGTGGTCCGGGCGCCGATGGCACCCCAGGAGACCGCGTCGGCGATGTACTGCGGGCTGGTCGGTTCGAGGAACTCGCAGCCGACGGGCAGTCCGAGATCGATGACATCGAGCAGAAGTGCACGCGCGGTACGCAATCCACGCTCGATGTCGAAACTGTGGTCCATGCCCGGATCGTTGATGAGCCCCTTCCACCCGACCGTCGTCCGCGGCTTCTCGAAGTAGACACGCATGACGATCTTCAGTCGGTCGGCGTGCTGCTCGGCAACCCGCGCGAGACGCCGGGCGTAGTCCAGGGCGGCGGCGGGGTCGTGCACCGAGCACGGACCCACGACGACCAGGAGTCGGTCGTCACGGCCGGCGAGGATGTCGGCGATCTCGGCGCGGTCGCGGCGCACCGCGTGAGCCTGTTCCGCGGTGAGGGGCAACTCGGTGCGCAGGGTGTCCGGTGATCCGATGGTGCGGAAGGACCGGATACGTCGATCCGAGGTCCCGGTGTCGGGCGCGGTGGTGAGTCCGCTCGTCATGGCGTGCCTTTCTCGAGGAAGGGCACACGTGAGGAAATCGTCCGGTGCCCTGAAAAACAGGAGAGCAGTGACCATTCGGTCACTGCTCGGGGCTCCGGGGGGTGTGATCTCACGCGTGCGTCAGCGGCGCGCTCCATCGTCGACTCCACCCGGAGCCTCGATAAAACGACGCCAGCGATAGGCGCGCGTCACGGAGATCATGTGATCGAAAGTAGCACCCGATCGGACGCCCGTGCCACATCCGGTTGTCGGGCACCCAAATTCGTTATTTGTCATAAAGAACTTCGGAATCGGATTATTCGCCTACTTCGTTGCCCTAACGTCCGTTCTGGCACCGGACCACCGGCCGCCACTCGCAAGCTCTTCTCGCACATGGAGGACACCGAAGATGACGTTCAACACCTCAGCTCGCTCGCGCACATTCGCGACCGCCGTCGGAACCGCAGCGGCTGCCGTCGCGGTCGTCGGCGCAACGCTGGGAGCCGGCGTTGCCGGTGCCGCGACGATCTCGCCCGCCAACACCGCGTTCACCGCTCCCGGATCGATTGTCGTCACCTCGCCCGCCTCGTTCGGCCAGCCGGTGTCGTGCTCGATCACCCTGACCGGATCCACTGCGGCCGACGGCGCGACGGCGACCATCACCGCGGCGCAGGTCAGCGGCAGCAACCGCCTGTGCAACGTGCCGGTGATCAAGGGCCTGCCGTGGACGCTGACCCCCACCAGCGCCACCACCGGCGAGGTCTCGAACGTCGGGTTCTCCATCCTGGGCTCCAACTGCGGACCGGCCACCCTGGCCGGATCGTTCGACAACATGACCAACACGCTGACCTCGACCGATCAGTCGCTCTCGGGCAACTGCAAGATCAACAGCCTCTCGGTCCAGCCGAACCCGGCCTTCACCCTCTCCTGATCTCCGCGCACGACAACTCAGCACGACGACGATGCCCCCTCGAGAGATCGAGGGGGCATCGTCGTGAGGTGGGGCGATCAGCCGGTCGGGTTCCGGCCGGGCTCGTCGCGCCCGGATGAGGCGTCATCGGGGGTGGGCGCGGCGTCCGCGGGCTGTTCGGGCAGCAGTCCGGCGCTGTCGGTGCCCTCGTCGGCGGCCTGATCCGGGCCGGGCTCGCCGCGCATGAACGAACTCGGCAACTTGCGCAGGTGCTTGTTCATCGAGCGGATCAGGAAGACCGTGCCGACCAGCAGGAGCAGGACCAGCAACAGTCCCAGCGGGGACGCCTTGCCGAACTCCGGACCGTCGGCGTCACGCGCCAGTATCTCGGAGACGGCCAGGGTCGCCGAGGTCATGACGTCACCGCGTCGTCGAGACCAGCGAACAGGTCGGTCTCGGGGATGGCGGTGGTGACCCGGGTCTTGGCCAACTCGAACTCCTCGGTCGGCCACAACCGCTGCTGCCAGTCCATGGGTACCGCGAAGAAGACGCCGTTCGGGTCGATCTGGGTCGCGTGGGCGCGCAGGGCCTCGTCGCGCTGGGGGAAGAACTCGCCGCACGTCACCTGCGTGGTGACGCGACCCATGAGATCACCGCGACTCGGATCCCAGTTCGAGAGCCACTCTTTGTAGGGGCTCTCCTGATCGTGGAGCTCGAACTCCTCGGAGAAGCGGACCATGCGGTCGCGGATGAACCCGTGTGTGTAGTAGATCTTCGAGACCGTCCACGGCTCACCGGCGTCCGGGAAGCGTTCCGGGTCGCCCGCTGCCTCGTACGCGGCCATCGAGACCTCATGGCACCGGATGTGGTCGGGATGCGGATACCCGCCGCGCTCGTCGTAGGTGATCATCACGTGCGGTTTGAAGTCGCGGACGACCTTCACGAGAGCCTCGGTCGACTCCTCCAGCGGAACCAGGGCGAAGCAGCCCTCGGGAAGCGGGGGCAGCGGATCACCCTCGGGCAGACCGGAGTCGACGTAGCCCAGCCAGACCTGCGAGACGCCGAGAGCGGCGGCGGCCTTGGCCATCTCCTCCTTGCGCACCTCGGGCATCCGGTCCTTGATGCCGGGGAGATCCATCGCCGGGTTCAGGATGTCGCCGCGCTCACCACCGGTGAGGGTGACCACGAGAACCTCGTGCCCCTCGCTGGAGTACTTGGCCATCGTCCCGGCACCTTTGCTGGACTCGTCGTCGGGATGCGCGTGCACCGCCATGAGCCGAAGTCCACTCACCTGTAACGTCCTCACCTTCGTATGCCACCGGACGAGCCCCTGGCGTGCTCATTCCCTCGACCGGCCCATTCTCCCACCGACGCCTGCTCGGTGTGGTGGCGGGATACGGCCGTCGCATCTCATGGTAGGTATTGATCCATGAGCACCGGTGTCTCTCTTCCCCCCGGCCGGTACCCCACCGAACGGTCGGCGGGCAACCGTCGGCGCTGGCTCATCGGGCTGTCGGTGCTCGTCGTGGTCGCAGGCGTGGCCATCGCCTACCTCGGCTACTCGAAGTTCGCCGACCCCGCGGTGTCGGGCGAGGCCACCGGCTACCAGGTCATCGACGAGTCCACGGTGGACGTGCAGTTCACCGTCACCCGGAGCGATCCACGTCGACCCGCCGCGTGCGTGATCCGCGCCCGGTCGCGCGACGGGGCCGAGACCGGTCGCCGTGAGGTCCTGATCCCGGGCAGCAACGCCCAGCAGACCGGCGTCAGATCGCAGGTCCGAACGTCCCAGCCGCCGGCGATCGGCGAGGTTTTCGGCTGCACCGAGAACGTACCGGCGTATCTGACGGCCCCGGCCGACTGATCTGGCCGTGCGCCCCGTGGTCCGATCGGACGACAAACGATAACGGATTGATCTCAGTCCCTTCCGCGCGCTAACGAACTGCGGTGGTACTCCGAAATACCAGCATCACCCCTGGGCTTCGGACGTAGAGGACATCGAACATGGTCGCTCCACCCGGTTTCTCGCGACTGACGACTTCCGTCGCGCTGTTCTCCGCCGCGGTCGTGTCGGCCGTGGCCGTCCTCGCCGCCTGTGGCGCCGACGATTCACTGCCACGCGCATCCGAGGCGAGCGTGTCGATCGCGGCGGACCCCGCACCGACATCCGTCGCCCCGGCGACCACCGAACTCCCGCCGCTGTCGGCGACGGAGACCGTCGACCCCGGTCGCGGTTCCACCGCTCTCGGCGACGACGCCGACCGGTGCGCACCCGACATCGGTGCCGCGGCGGCCGCCGAACGGGACATCGCGACCATCCCCGCACCCGGTCCGCAGGGGCGCTGGCGTGCGTACAACTCCGGCGGCCTCTGGTGTCCGGGACTGAGTTGGATCGAGCTCGACTCCACGAGCAGCGGGAGTCCGGTTCGCCCACACCAGTTGCTGATCTACCACGCGGGACGTTTCCAGGGCACCGGGATCACCTGCGACGCACGGCACGGGCAGTACGTGCTCGCCACCACCGGCGACGCCATCACCGTCCGCTACAGCTACGTCGATGTCGCCGATCCCGAGCAGCGGACAACACAGAACCCGGTCGGCAAAGTCGTGGTGACGTTCCGCTGGAACGGATCCCGTGTCGTCATGGACGGCGCCCTGCCGTATGCGTTCACCAAAGGGAAGTGCTGACATGCCCATCATCCGAGTCCGATCCACAGGAGAACATATGCGTTCCATGATTCGTTTCGGCACATCACTTCTCGCGTTCGGCGCGATGTCGATGCTCGCCGGGTGCGGCAGCGACACACCGACCGCACAGACTCCGACCGTCACCTCGACGATCACCGCGGCCCCCTCGTCGACGCAGTCCACCTCGCCGGACCCGGCCGGTCAGGGCGGCGGCACTGCGACCGACACCGTCACGCCCGCAGCCGATCCCGCCCCGGCCACGCCCGACTGCGCCACACCCGACGTGACCGCCGATATCGGCAGGATCGCCGGGCCGCTCCGCAGCATCCCGGATGCGTACTGGGTGCGAGGCGAGTCGGGCGGGACCCGCTGCCCGGGTCTGAGCTGGGTGAGTCTGGACACCGACGGCGCGACGGCGTCGTCACCGATGCAGCTGCTGATCTACCACAACGGCTACTTCCAGGGCACCGGGATCAAGTGCAACGCGGGCTACCAGACCGTCCTGAGTTCGACGCCGAACTCGATCCAGGTCCGGTACCGATACCTGCAGGGAGATGACATCAGCGCGCGCCCGAGCGGCTCGGCGACGGTGACGTTCCGGTGGAACGGGTCCGCGGTCGTCATGGACGGAGCCCTGCCCTACGGCGTGACGCTCGGGCAGTGCTGACGCGGGGACGATCGGCGGGGCACGGACACGGCATACTTGGCCACCATGACCACTGCCAAGTCTGGGCAGCCGGTTTCGCGATCTGACAGCGATCAGCGGGCAGCACGCCCGGCGGAACCGGCCTTCGCCTCACTCTCCAGCCACTACTTCCCCATGCTCGTCGCGCTGTTCGTCGGCGTGATGATCATCAGCAACATCACCGGCACCAAGGGCGTGTTGCTGTTCCCCTCCCTCAACTTCGACATCGGTCCGTTGGCCGTGCACGGACTCGTCACCGACGGCGCGTTCTACCTGTTCCCCCTCGCCTACGTCCTCGGGGACGTGATCAGCGAGGTCTACGGGTTCCGGGCCATGCGCCGCGTCATCCTCAGCGGTTTCGCGGTCCTGCTCATCGCGTCGATCTGCTTCTGGATCACCATCGAACTCCCCGCCGCACCGTTCTACGACGGCCAGGAATCGTTCAAGACCGTCGCCGGGGTCGTGCCGCAGTTCCTGCTCGCCGGACTCGCCGGATACGTCGTCGGTGAGTTCCTCAACTCCTACGTGCTCGTCGCCATGAAGAAGCGCAGCGGCGAGAAACGCCTGTGGGCCCGCCTGATCGGGTCGACCGTCGTGGGCGAGTTCTTCGACACCCTCGTCTTCTGCTCGATCGCCGCGACCGCCCTGGGTATCTCGACCTGGGAGGACTTCGTCAACTACACCGTCATCGGATTCGTCTGGAAGACGCTCGTGGAGTTGGTCGTCATGCCCGTGACCTACGCGGTGGTGGCCGCCCTCAAGCGGGCGGAGCCGAGCTATCAGGAGGCGCTGGGGCGCACGCCGTCGACGGCCTGAGTCCCCACGCCCGGCGGGCTCGATCAGACGACGGAACACATTCATCACCCGGTAGAGCTGGTAGTATGGATCGACACACGGTCCCGCGAGGGGCCGTGTTGCTGCATTTTGCAGGTGCCTGCAGGCGATGGGCACTGCGGCCCGATTCGCGGGCACGACGATAGAAGGAGTGACACCGATGACCGATACACAGGTGACCTGGCTGACCCAGGAGTCCCACGATCGGCTCAAGGACGAACTCGATTCGCTCATCGCCAACCGTCCGATCATCGCCGCCGAGATCAACGAGCGTCGCGAAGAGGGCGATCTGAAGGAGAACGGTGGATACCACGCCGCTCGCGATGAGCAGGGCCAGCAGGAAGCTCGCATCCGCCAGCTCCAGGAACTGCTGAACAACGCCAAGGTCGGCGAGACGCCGACGCAGTCGGGCGTCGCACTGCCCGGATCGGTCGTCAAGGTCTACTACGACGACGACGAGTCCGACACCGAGACGTTCCTCATCGCCACCCGTGAGCAGGGTGCCGAGGCCGAGACGCTCGAGGTCTACTCGCCCAGCTCGCCGCTCGGCGGTGCGTTGATCGACGCCTCCGTCGGTGACACCCGTGAGTACACCGTGCCCAGCGGAGCGACCGTCAAGGTGACGTTGCTCAGCGCGGAGCCGTACCACTCCTGATCCACTCGCACTCGGTAGCCGCTGTTCCTCACCGAACACCGGCTACCGATTGCGTTGTGGCCGAAACACACAGGTGGGTCGCAGGCCGTCCACAGCCGGCCGAGGTCTCATGAGGTGAGAAGTTCACACCACGACAGGAAGACCACCATGGCAATCACCCACACCCCGGACATCGACGATGTCATCGTCGTCGCCGTCGGCGATCACTCGGCCGTCGAACTCGCCCGCGACCTCATCGGTCGCGGCCATCGCGTCGCCGTCGCCGGTACGGCGGTCGGTCACCTCGTACCGCTCGTCGCCGGCCACGCCGACACCACCATGGCCATCGTCGCCGATCTCACCGACCCCGCGCAGGTGCGGTCGATGATCGACCGCGTCGAGCGACGGTTGGGACCGATCACGGTGATGACCGACCCGGGAGGCGCCTTCGGGTCGACCCCGTGGCGCCTGCACACCATCGGTCGAGCCACGGAACATCCGGTGGCGGCCTGACAGAGAACCGTGGCCCTCTTTTCACAGGGGCAACAGAGATTCTTTAGACACCGCGGGTGTCATGGAATACATGACCAGCACAGTGATTCTCACGATCAGCACCCACTCCGACGCCGGCACCCTCGCGCAGCGACTGCTCCGCCGGGGGTGTCGCGTCGCGGTCCTCGGACCCGACGTCGGCGTCCTGCTCGACGCGGTCCGCGGGTACGGGGCCGGCCGCGCCGCGGTGTTCGTCGGCGACGTCGACGACCCCGCCGAGGCGGCCCGGCTGCGCGCCCGCGCCGAAGCGGTGATGGGCCCCGCCGACGTCATCATCCCGGCCGAGATCAGCACGGCCACACACGGGATGGCGTCGGTGCATCGCCTCCCGGTCCGATCGGCCGCCACCCGTCCGGTTCCGGCACCGCAGCACAGCGCGGTCGCCTGAGTCACCCGGCCAGATACCCCGCGTCCGCGAGCGCGGTACGCACGAGGTGCTGGTGGTCGGGTCCGCGCGTCTCCACACTGACCGTCACCTGGACCTCCCCGAGACGTAGTTCACCGGACACCCGCGAATGGATGACGTCGACCACGCTCGCGCCGGTGTCCCGCAGCAACTCGAGCAGTGCGGCCAAGCCGCCCGGCCGATCGGGAACCGTCACGGCCACGGTCAGATAGCGTCCCGCCGCCTGTAGTCCGTGCGTGGTCAGATGGGACAGCAGCAGCGGGTCCACGTTCCCGCCCGAGAGCACCGCACAGACCGGCCCCACCAACCCCAGCCCGACCGGGTTCATCATGGCGGCGACCGCTGCGGCACCCGCCGGCTCCACCAACAGCTTCGCGCGCTCCAACATCATCAGGACCGCCCGGCTGATCGCGTCCTCACTGACCGTCACCACCTGGTCGACGAACTCCGCCACATGGGTGAACGTCACCGCGCCGGGCATGGCCACGGCTATCCCGTCGGCCATCGTGCTCATCGACACCGCCCGGGTGGGTGCACCCGCGGCGAGCGAATCCGGCCACGCCGCAGCCTGTTCGGCCTGCACACCGATCACCCGAACATCCGGCTTGGCCATCTTGATCGCGATGGCCAACCCCGCCAGCAGACCGCCACCACCGAGGGGGACGACAACGGTCCCCACGTCCGGCATCTGCGCGGCGATCTCCACCCCCACCGACGCCTGGCCGGCGACGATGTCCTCGTGGTCGAAGGGATGGATGAGCGTCGCGCCGGTGTCGTCGGCGAACTGCTGTGCGTGGGCGAGACTCTCGTCGATGATGGCGCCGGCCAACACCACCTCGGCACCGTAGGCGCGGGTGGCGGTGACCTTCGGCAGCGACGCACCGGTCGGCATGTAGACGCGTGAGCTGATGCCCAGCGTGGAGGCCGACCACGCCACGCCCTGTGCGTGATTACCCGCGCTCGCCGCGACCACACCACCGGCACGCTGCTCGTCGGTCAGTCCCGAGATGCGCACGTAGGCCCCGCGGGGCTTGAACGAACCGGTGCGCTGCAGGTTCTCGCACTTGAGCCACACCTCGTGACCGCAGGCGTCCGAGAGCGCACGGGAGGCGACCATCGGCGTGCGCCGCATGACCGGTGCCAACAGGGCCACGGCCCGATCGATCTGCTCGGCGGTGATCAACATCCCTCGACGGTAACCGCTGCTGCGACGGGCCGCGGGACCGTCGCCGGACAAGCCGACCTCAGGACGTCGCGAGGCAGTTCTTCGCGCCGTCGATGACGCCGCTGCGGTATGCCTCGGTCCGGACGAACCCCGCACCCTGCCGGTCGGCGTCACCGGGACCGCGGAACGTCAGCAGGGCCTCGATGGCCTCGTCGAGGTCGCCGGGCGACAACGAGTAGCCGCTCGTCGCGTTCCGGTTCTGCAGCAGCACACTCGCGGTCCAGGCGCCCGCGAGACAGTCGGCACGCTGCGAGCTCATCGCCTCGTCGGAGGAATCCCCCATCTGCGTCAGGGCCGCGATCCCCCACTGCGTAGCCAACAGCGCGGCGACCGCGAAGTCGCCACCCTCGGCGTAGAAGTCCTGCATCGAGTCGTTCTCGAAGCCGACGTAGTTGTCCGGGACGCAGTAGAACAGCAGATACCCCTCCGCCGAGGTGTCGCCGCACGCCGGGGCCTGTGACCCGAACGGGACGACGCGTCGCACCGGTGTCCACCGCTTCCCGGTCAGCTCGGGATAGACCTGCGACCAGTAGTCCTCGAGGTCCACCGGCACGCCGGCGATGATGTCCTCGTACGGCGCGTCCCCACCGGCAGCGGCGTCGGCGGCACTCCCGAAGGGCAACTCGACCACCGCGGGCGCGCCGTCGCGATAGCCGGCGCACGTCGTCGGTCCGTTCTCGTACCCGTTCTGGAATGCGTTGATGCGGTCGAAACCACTGCCGTGCGCCGATGGATCGTCCGCGGCGGTACCGGGTTCGTCACGCAGGGAGAGGAACCCGGCGAGCGCGCGGTCGAGATCGACACTCGAGACCCGGTACTCACCGGCGTCGATCGCGTGCCTGCTCCACGCGCCGGAGAAGCAGTCGGCCTGGATCTCCCGCGTGATGGTCATGCCCTCGAAGTCCGACCGCGCCTGCAGCGCATGACCCCACTCGTGGGCGAGAACCACCGGGATCACGAAGTCGCCATACGTCTTTCGGAGGTCCGGCAGCAATCCCTTCACATCCCAGGCGACGACGTCCTTCGTCGCGCAGTAGAAGGCGTTACCCGCGATGTCCGACGCCGACTCGGCACACGGCGGAAGCGGGCCCGTACCGGGATCCACCGCGTAGAAGCCTCCGGTCACGGGTTCATACACTGCTCCGTCGTATACCCGCGGATACTCGGTCGTCCAGTAGCCCTGGATGTCAACGATCGCTCGCGCCACCAGGACGTTGACGGGGTCGGAGCGGTCACCCGTGATCGGTACCGAGGGAGCATTCGCCGACGAGGACGTCTGGGGGCCCTGGCCGACTGTTTGTCCGGACGAGCACGCGGTCGCCATCGTGACGATCGCCGCGATGGTGACGACGACAGCGGGTCGAACTCGGCTCAGACGCATGTCGCGCAGTCAACCAAGGCAGGATTGAATTATTCATGGACCGTCGGCGCGGAGGATCCAATCGAATTCCAATTCACGATCTTTATCTTGCGTCCATGAAACTCACGAAGATCGGATCGGCGACCGTCGTCGTCGGCGCAGCGCTCACCCTCGTCCTCGCCGGCTGCTCCAGCAGCTCCGATTCCGCATCGGAATCGTCCACGTCCGCATCCGCCCCGAGCTCGACCTCGAGTGCGGCGGCCCCGTCCACCGGCGAGCTCACCCCTCGCTCGGTCGACGCGACCGGCGCCAACATGACCATCGCCGACTACATCAAGCAGAACAACATCACCGAGACGCCGATCAAGATGGGCGACACGGCTGCACCCGCCATCGACCTCCCGATCCCCGAGGGATGGACCCCCGCAGGCGGCAAGACACCGGACTACGCCTACGCCGCAATCGAATACACCGGACCCGACGCGTCGTCGGCGTCCTACACCCCGAACTTCGTCGCCCTGCTGTCGCGGCTCGAGGGAGATGTCGATCCACAGAAGCTGATCGACCTGGCACCCGGCGAGGTGAAGAACCTCAAGGACGCCGACATCGTCGACCAACGCACGACGACCCTGTCGGGTTACCCCGCGTACGACATCGCCGCGACCTACGACCTCGAGGGCACCGAGGCGCTGAGCGCACAGAAGACCGTGGTCATCCCCGGCGACGGCGTGATGTACATCCTGCAGCTCAACGGCACCAGCGATCAGGCGCAGGCCGAGATCCTCGGTGCGGCCGCCAAGGCGATCGACGCGGCAACCATCTCGCAATAGGGCGAGCGGACCGCTCTCAACCGGCACTGCCGGAGAAGTGACCGTCGACGACGCGTCCGTCGGTGGACCGTGACACCCGGTTCACCGACGGACGCCTCTCCCATGCCATCTCGCCGGTGGCGCGCGCGAGGAGCTCGGCTTGTTGGTTCGAGGCGCGGGCATCGTTGACGTGGCCGTGCGCGTTCTCGACCTCGGCCAGCAGCCGGAGGTAGAACGGCGCGAAGATTCGCATGCCGCCCGCGGTGTGCAGCGCCAGGCCCTGACGGATCGCCGCGGTCGTGTCCGGCCCGCCCACGGCCATCCCACGCGCCCACCCGGCGATGATCTGCGTCGACCCGAGAAGGTCCACCGCGCCGGCCCGGTTCAGCATCCCGATCAGCTCCTCGGCCTCGGCGGCGGTACCGGGCACCACGCCACAGAACGCGTTGACCTGCAACGCGTTCACGGAGATGATCGCCTCGGCGAATGCGTTCGATCGGGCCCGGGCCAGCTGTATCCCGTTGTGCGCCATCGCTCGGCCCGTCGCAGCATCCCCCAGCGTGGCGTGGGCCAGAGCCGCGACACCGAATGCGCGGACGTCGAACAGCAGCAGATTGTCGCGCGCGGGCACCGGGGGCACCTGGGTCTGCAGGCGTTCGACGGTGCGCACCGCCGCGGCGGGTTCCCCGCGCATCAGTTCGACGACCGCACGGACGTAGAACCCGGCGGCGCCGGCCGCCGGATCGCCGTCGACGTCGAACGTCGCGATGAGTTTCTCGCCGAGCGCGGTGGCCTCGCGATACCCGGCGGTGCCCACCAGCATCGCGCAGCGCAGCGCGACCGCGGAGGTGAACAACGATGTCGCCGACATCGCCGACCCGACCTCGAACGCCCGCGCCAGAGCCTGCTCGGCGTCGGCCGACGTGTGCCCCTTGAGAACGGCGAGCACCGATGCGCGCTGCATCCAGTGTCGGGCCTCGCGCTCGAGCCGGGAATCACCGGGCGGCAACCGTTGCGCCATGTCGAGGGCGTGTTCGGTGAGATCGGCGATGTCCTGGTACTCGGCGCGTGTCACCGAGTGCTGCAGCGCGCGGTCGATGAGATTCGCCGCGACCTCGGGCGGTAGCTGCGCTCCGGCGCGCCACGCGTGGTCGGCCGCGGCGATCGTCTGGTCGTAGGCACCGACGTCGGCCCGTGCGGCGTACGCAGCGGCGATCCGCGCGTGGCCCCACTCGCGGCGCTCGGCGGGCAGCTCCTCGGCGGACACGTGCCGGATCACCGCGTGGGTGAACCAATAGCGTTGCGGTGTCTGCGCACTCGGGGTGAGAACCCCGATCCGACACGCCGGACCCAGGCGCTCGCGGAGTTCGGAGTCGCTGAGGCCGAGCACCCCGGCGAGAAACGCCGACTCGACGACGACCCCGAGCAGTGCACCGATGCCCAACGCATCCCGGGTGCGGCGCGGCAGTCCGGCCAGGCGTCGACGTACCACCCCTGCCACCGCGTCCGGCGGGACGTCGATGTCGATTCGCCGGGTGTCGGCGTCGAGGTGTCCACCGGCATGGAGCAACCGCGCCAGTTCGCGGGTGTGGAACGGGTTGCCCCCGGTCCGGTCGTGGACGGCCGCGACCAGATCAGGATGCGCTCGTACCCGGGTCTCGACGGCGACCAGCTCGCCGACGGCCTCGGGCGCGAGCGGCCCCAACCGGATGGTCACGGTGTCGGACCTGCTCAACAGGCGGTCGAATGCCTTGGGGCGCAGGGGCCGATCCGGGCCCGCGTCCTGCCAGGTGACCACGATGAGCAGGGGGAGCTCGCGGAGACGGTGTGACACCACCTCTAGCACCGCGCGGGTCGGCCGGTCCGCGCGGTGCAGGTCGTCGAGGACCAGGACGGTCGGCGTGGTCCCGATGAGCATGGCGATCACGGTCGCGATCTTCTCGGCGTCCTCGAAACGTGACGCCACCGCCGAATCCGGCTCCGGGAGGACCGATCCCGGACGCCGCGCCGAGAGGAGGTCGGGAGCGAACGCCGTCGCACGGGTGACGGCGTCGGGGTGGGCGTGTTCGACGAGTCGGTCGACGATGTGCACCCAGGTCCACATGGGCGGTTCGCGGATGCCGTCGGTCTGGGTCGACCACGCGAAGACGAAACCCTGTTCGACGGCGTCGTCGACCACGGCTGCGGCCATCGAGGACTTGCCGGTGCCGGAGTCACCACGGATGACGGTCATCGCGCCGCGCCCGCGGGGCGTGGCCGCCACCAGGTCGGCGAGCACCGACAACTCGCGGTCGCGCCCGACGATCCGGTGGTTGCGCGGGGTGTCGACCACCGCGGTCCGCAGCTCCATGCGCAGCGGCGTGAAGTCGAGCCCGGTGGATTCCTTGGCGATCTCACGCCGCAGGTGCTCGAGCGCCGCTCCCGGCGCGACACCGAGCTCGTCATCGAGCACCGTCCGGGCACGCTGGTACGTCGCCAGCGCCTCCGCGCGTCGGCCGGATCGGTACAGCGCGACCATCAGCTGGCCCCACAGTCGTTCGTGCAGCGGATCGATGCGCACCTGCTCCTCGAGCCCCGGGATCAACTCGGCGTCGCGGCCGAGCTGCAGTCCGGCCTCGTAGAGCCCCTCGGCGGCCATCGTGCGTAGCGCGCTGAACCGGTGGACCGCCGCGTCGGCGAAGCGGTGATCGCGGAAGTCGGCCAGTGCGGGCCCGCGCCACAGGTCGAGCGCGATGCGGAGGGACTCCTCCGCCCGGGCGGCCTCACCGACGGTGAGCGCCTCTCGACCCTCGGTCGTGAGGCGTTCGAATGTCGTGGTGTCCAACTCATCGGCGGCGACGTCGAGGCGGTAGCCGGTCGTGTCCGTCATCAGCGCCTGCGCGCCCATCG
Source organism: Williamsia phyllosphaerae (assembly GCF_014635305.1). Lineage (NCBI taxonomy): Bacteria > Bacillati > Actinomycetota > Actinomycetes > Mycobacteriales > Nocardiaceae > Williamsia > Williamsia phyllosphaerae. The sequence goes on from NZ_BMCS01000002.1 coordinate 277,824, forward strand.
GGTCTGCGTCGGCGAAGGCCCGGCGCAGGTTCGCGATGTAGGCGCGGACCGAGGAGATCGGCTTGGCCGGCGGGGTGTCGTCCCACACCAGGTCGACGAGGGTGTCGAGGTCGACGCTCGACCCGGCGTTGAGCAGCAGGATCGCGAGTACCGCCCGTTGCTTGATCCCGCCCACGGAGAGATCACGCCCGTCGGCGCGCACCACCATGTGTCCGAGAAGTCGGTACTCCACTCGCGGATTCTAAGCAGTTTCTCAGCTTCGCGGGTGGCTTGTCGCGCAGCCGTACGGCCACCCGACTGTGCCGGTGTCAGCCGAGCGCGTTCTCCACGTCGCCGAGCAGGTCGTCGATGTCCTCGATACCGACCGACAGGCGCACGAGATGCGGGGGCACCTCGAGCAGCGACCCCGCGGTCGAGGCGTGGGTCATCGCGGCGGGATGCTCGATCAGCGATTCGATGCCGCCCAGCGACTCGGCGAGGGTGAAGATCTCGGTCTTCGCGCAGAACTCCTGCGCGGCCGGGGCTCCGCCCGCGACCAACACCGAGATCATGCCGCCGAAACGCTTCATCTGCTTGGCCGCGACGGCGTGGTTCGGGTGCGTCTCGAGACCGGGGTAGAGCACCGACTCGATCTTCGGGTGCGACTGCAGGTAGTCGACGATCTTCTCGGCGTTGTCACTGTGCCGGTCCATCCGCACCGCGAGGGTCTTGATGCCCCGCATCGTGAGGTAGGCGTCGAACGGTCCCGGGACCGCGCCTGCACCGTTCTGCAGGAACGCCAGATCGGCGTCGAGCTGCTCGTCGTCGGTGACCAGTGCGCCACCGACGACATCGGAATGCCCGCCGAGGTACTTGGTGGTGGAGTGCAGGACAACGTCGGCACCGAGGCGCAGCGGCTGTTGCAGGTAGGGCGAGGCGAAGGTGTTGTCGACCACGAGCTTCGTGCCTGCCTCGTGGGCGACGCCGGCCAGGGCCTCTATGTCGCCGATGTTGAGCAGCGGGTTGGTGGGCGTCTCCACCCACACGAGCTTGGTCGCGGGTGTGATGGCCGCGCGGACCGCGTCGACGTCGGAGACCGCGGCCACCGAGTAGGTGATCCCCCACTGCGTGAACACCTTGTCGATCAGGCGGAAGGTGCCGCCGTAGGCGTCGTTGGGGATGACGAGGTGATCGCCCGGGCGCAGGGTGGCCCGCAGCAGAGCGTCGGTGGCGGCCATGCCGGAGGCGAAACCGCGGCCGTACGACCCGCCCTCGATGGCGGCGAGGTTGCCCTCGAGCGCCTGACGGGTCGGGTTGCCGGTGCGCGCGTACTCGAACCCGCCGCGCATGCCGCCTACGCCGTCCTGGGCGAAGGTGGAGCTGGCGTAGATCGGGACGTTGACCGCACCGGTCAGCGGATCGGGTTCGTATCCCGCGTGGATGGCCTTGGTGCCGAAGCCCTGCCAACTGCTCGCGTCGACGCGGCTGCGCTGTTCACTCATGACGAGGCTCCGATCTTGGGTGCGGAACTGACGAATGCGAGGAGGTCGTGTCGGGTGATGACGCCGATGGGCTTGCCGTCCTCGACCACCATCAGCGCGTCGGACTCCGACAGCGCCTTCGTCGCGGCCGACACCGGCTCGCCGGAGCCGATCAGCGGGAAGGGTTCGCCCATGAACGACGACACCGGGTCGGCGAGGCTCGCGCGTCCCTCGAAGACCGCGCTGAGCAGTTCGCGCTCGGTGACCGCGCCGGCCACCTCGCCGGCCATGATCGGCGGTTCCGCCCCGACGACAGGCATCTGCGACACCTCGAACTCACGAAGGATCTCGATCGCGTCGCGCAGCGTCTCCGACGGGTGGGTGTGCACGAAGTCGGGAAGCGATCCGGACTTGCCGCGCAGCACGTCACCGACCGACGGATCGCCCTTGTCCTTGCCGTCGAGCGGGGTGCGCAGGAACCCGTAACTGCTCATCCATTTGTCGTTGAAGATCTTGCCCATGTAGCCGCGCCCGCCGTCGGGCAGCAGGACGACGACGATCGCGTCCGGGCCCTCCCGCTCGGCGACCTTGAGCGCGGCCACCATCGCCATGCCGCAGGATCCGCCGACGAGCAGCCCCTCCTCGCGGGCGAGGCGGCGGGTCATGTCGAAGGAGTCGGCGTCGGAGACGGCGATGATCTCGTCCGGGATCGACGGGTCGTAGGCGGTGGGCCAGAAGTCCTCACCGACACCCTCGACGAGGTAGGGCCGGCCGGTGCCACCGGAGTACACCGAACCCTCGGGGTCGGCGCCGATGATCTTCACGCGACCGTCCGACATCTCTTTGAGATAGCGACCGGTGCCGGTGATGGTGCCGCCGGTGCCGACGCCGGCGACGAAATGCGTCACCTTGCCGTCGGTGTCGGCCCAGACCTCGGGGCCGGTGGTCTCGTAGTGGCTCTGCGGGCCGGCCGGGTTCGCGTACTGGTTGGGCTTCCACGCACCCTCGATCTCGCGGACCAACCGGTCGGAGACGCTGTAGTAGCTGCCCGGGTCCTCCGGGGCCACCGCGGTGGGGCACACCACGACCTCGGCGCCGTACGCCTTGAGCACGTTGCGCTTGTCCTCGCCGACCTTGTCGGGGCACACGAACACGCAGTGGTATCCGCGCTGCTGGGCGACCAGGGCCAATCCCACACCGGTGTTGCCGGAGGTCGGTTCGACGATGGTGCCGCCGGGCTTCAGTTCACCGGAGGCCTCGGCCGCATCGACCATCTTGACGGCGATGCGGTCTTTCGACGACCCGCCCGGATTGAGGTACTCGACCTTGGCGGCGACCAGACCCGAACCCGGGGTGACAACCGAGTTCAGACGGACCAGCGGGGTGCCGCCGACGAGGTCCACGACGTGATTTGCGATGCGCATGTCTCCATCGTTCCAGATCCGCGCCGACGCGGTTGCGGCGTCCCGCTGAACTTTCCCCCGCACCGATAGGCTCGGGGGGTGCCAGCATCCCGACGGCGAGTGGTCCGCGACGTGACCGCGTCCATCGCGGCCACCGCGGGCAGCGCCGGGGCCGGGTGGGCAGCATGGAATTTCCTCAACGGTCAGGCGCGCGCGGCACGCGCGGTCATCCCCCATCGCACCGACAACGCACCCAACGGTGACGGCATCTATCTCCCCGACGGCTCGGGCCCGATCCGCGTCACCCCGCGCGTGACCGCCGACCTCCACATGATGGTGTTCGGCGACTCCACCGCAGCCGGGCTCGGGGCGGAGTCGCCCGACGAGACCCCCGGCGTCGCCCTGACCCGGATGGTGGTGCGCGAGACCGGCCGGTCGGTGCGGTTGAGCACGAAGGCGATCGTCGGGGCCACCTCGCGCGGGTTGTCCGGCCAGGTCGACGCGATGCTGATCGCGGGCAGGCCGCCGGACGTCGCGGTCATCCTGATCGGCGCCAACGACATCACCGCGGTCAACGCGCCCTCGCCCGCGGCCAAGCGGGTCGGATCGGCGGTCCGTCGTCTCGTCGAGGTCGACGCGAAGGTGATCGTGGGTACCTGCCCGGATCTCGGCGTGGTGACAGCCATCCCGCAGCCGCTGCGCTCGGTGCTGCGACAGTGGGGCTTTCGGCTCGCCGCCGCCCAGACCCACGAGGTGCGGGCGGCCGGTGGGCGGCCGGTGCCGCTGGCCGACCTGTTGTCGCCGGTGTTCCTCGCGTCCCCCGACCGGATGTTCTCGTCGGACAACTACCACCCGTCGGCGGCGGGGTACCAACTCGCTGCGGAGACCCTGCTGCCCGAGGTACTCGCCTCGATGGGCGAATGGGGCGCGGGTCCACTCCCCGACCCGCCGGAGGTCTCGGAGTTCGCCGAGAACAACCGGCTCGTCGTCCGGATGCGAAGGCGACTGGGGATACCCGTCCGATTGCGCCGCCGACGTGCCGACGCGACGGTCGGGAGCGATCGATCTGCGGGTCGGAGCATGGCGTAACGTCCGGTTCGCCATCCTGTTGTGCACACACGAGGAGTCACGTCATGCCCGAAGCCGTCATCGTCTCCACCGCTCGATCCCCCATCGGACGCGCGGTCAAGGGATCGCTCAAGGACCTCCGACCCGACGATCTCGCCGCGCAGATGGTCCAGGTCGCTCTCGACAAGGTCCCCGAGCTCGATCGTGCGGACGTCGAGGACATCCACCTCGGCATCGGCCAGCCCGGCGGTGGCGGTGGCTTCAACATCGCGCGCGTCGTCGCGGTGCAGCTCGGCCTCGACCACGTGCCCGGCGTGACGGTCAACCGGTACTGCTCCTCCTCGCTGCAGACCACTCGCATGGCGCTGCACGCCATCCGGGCGGGCGAGGGTGATGTCTTCATCTCCGCGGGCGTGGAGAGCGTGTCGAGCTACGGCACCCTGGGCAACTCCGACGGGTGGCCCAACAGCAAGAACCCGATCTACGCCGACGCGCAGGCCCGCACCGAGAAGAACTCGCAGGGTGGCGCCCCGGTCTGGACCGATCCGCGTGCGGAGGGGCTGATCCCCGACGTCTACATCCCGATGGGTCAGACCGCGGAGAACGTCGCGAGCTTCATGGGCATCTCGCGTGAGGACCAGGACCGCTGGGGCGTGCAGAGCCAGAACCGCGCCGAGGCCGCCATCAACTCGGGCTTCTTCGAGCGCGAGATCGATCCGGTCACGCTGCCCGACGGCACCGTCGTGTCCACCGACGACGGCCCCCGCGCGGGCACCACCTACGAGAAGGTGTCGCAGCTCAAGCCGGTGTTCCGTCCGGACGGCACGATCACCGCGGGCAACGCCTGCCCGCTCAACGACGGCGCCGCCGCGCTGGTCATCATGAGCGACACCAAGGCCAAGGAACTCGGCCTCACGCCGCTCGCGCGCATCGTCGCCACCGCGGCCACCGGGTTGTCGCCGGAGATCATGGGGCTCGGTCCGATCGAGGCGATCCGCAAGGTGCTGCGCCTGTCGGGCAAGACCATCTCCGACATCGACCTCGTCGAGATCAACGAGGCGTTCGCGGTGCAGGTGCTGGGTTCGGCCGCCGAGTTGGGCATCGACCACGACAAGCTCAACGTCTCCGGCGGCGCGATCGCGCTGGGTCACCCCTTTGGCATGACCGGCGCCCGCATCACCACCACGCTGATCAACAACCTGCGCACCCACGACAAGACCTTCGGCATCGAGTCGATGTGTGTCGGTGGCGGACAGGGTATGGCGATGGTGCTCGAGCGCCTCAGCTGAGTCGCGTCAACTCGTCCGACGAGCCCTGCACCGAGATCGTGGGTGCGGGGCTCGTCCCGTCGGGGAGCGTCTCGGCAGTAAACGTCTCGGCGGCGTTCGTGTGCTCGGGGTGGACCGACGACTTCGGCGCCCGAACGAACGCGACGATCACGATCAACACCAGACCGAGGACGCCGGCCACGGTGAACACGGTCCGGACACCGTCGGTGATCGCCTGTGCGTCGGCCTCGCCCGAGGCCCGGCCGTCGGCCGCGACCACGGTCATCACGGTGATGAACAGCGCCGTACCGGCGGCACCGGCCACCTGCTGGAACGTCCCGAGCGCGGCCGATGCGTGCGAGTAACGCGCCGGCGCAACCGATCCCAGCGCTGATGTCATGAGCGGGGTGAAGGTCGCCGCCAGCCCGAGGCACAGGGTCATGTTGGCGCCGGTCAGCAGCCAGGCCGACGTCGTCGTGTCGACGGTGGTGAGCAACCACACCCCGGCGGTGATCAACAACGCACCGGGCATGACAAGGACTCGTGGTCCGCGCCGATCGTAGATGCGTCCGACCACCGGTCCCGCGATGCTCATCAGCAGACCACCGGGCAGGGTCAGCAGACCCGTCGCCAGCGGGCTGAACCCGAGGACGGCCTGGGCGAAATACGGCACCACGATGAACGTGCCCATCATGGTGGACATCGCGACGACCATGGCCGCGATCGCCAGCGAGAACTGGAACGACGCGAACACGCGGAGATCGAGCAGCGCGCGGTCGGTCCGTTGCAGCAGTAGCTGCCGGGAAACGAAGGCGCACAGTCCGATCACGCCGACCGTGAACGGGATCCACACGGGTACCGCCGATCCGTGATCGGCGGCCTCACCGATCCCGACCAGTCCATAGACCAGACCGCCGAACCCGAGGACCGCCATCGGCACCGAAACGACGTCGATCGGGACGCTCACCGTCGGCGACACCGACCGCACGCAGACCGCGCCGACGACGAGAGCGGCCCCGGCGATGGGGATCATCACGCCGAAGATCCACCGCCACCCCAGGTGGTCGAGAACCAACCCCGACAGCGTGGGGCCCAGCGCAGGCGCCACCGCGATGACCACGGAGATGTTGCCCATCATCACGCCCCGGCGGTTCTCCGGCACGAGCGTCATGACCGTGGTCATCAGCAGCGGCAACATGATCGCCGTGCCCACCGCCTGGATGACCCGAGCGACGAGCAGCACCTCGAAACCGGGTGCGACGAATGCGAGGACTGTGCCCGCGGTGAACGACGACATCGCCGTGACGAACAACGGTCGGGTGCCGATCCGCTGGATCAGGAAACCGGTCAGCGGGATCACGACGGCCATCGTCAGCATGAACACGGTCGTGAGCCACTGACCGACGCTGGGTGGGACGCCGAGTTCGGACTGGAGCACCGGGATCGCGACGCTCATCACCGTCTCGTTGAGGATCACGACGAAGGTCGCGACCAGCAGCAGACCGATCACGAGCACGTGCTCACGCGCCAGCCGGTCGGTCGCGTCGGTGCGCGTGGTGGTCATGGGTCCCCTCGTCGTCGGTTGGGAGAAGTGTCGCCGGGTGAGACTCGTGCGCGCAAGGAAAATAATCGCCCGCCGCACGACAGCGGCCCCACACCCGGAGGTGTGGGGCCGCTGAGGTCTACTGCGTGGTGCCCGGCGACTAGTCGGAGTTGAAGTAGCTCAGCAGTCGCAGGATCTCGACGTAGAGCCAGACCAGGGTCACGGTGAGGCCGAGGGCGATGCCCCAGGCGGCCTTGGCCGGCGCGCCCGCGCGGATGAGACGGTCCGCCGAGTCGAAGTCGATCAGGAAGCAGAACGCGGCCAGACCGATGCAGACGAGCGAGAAGATGATCGCGATCGGACCACCGCTGCGCAGGCCCAGACCCTCACCGCCGTTGAAGAACCCGACGACCAGGTTGGCCAGGATGAGCACGATGACGCCCACGAGACCGGCGAACAGCATGCGGGTGAAGCGCGGGGTGACTCGGATGGCGCCCGTCTTGTAGACGATCAGCATGCCGCCGAACACACCGAACGTGCCCAGTACGGCCTGTCCGATGAGCATCCCGGCACTCACACCGACGACGACGTAGTTCGCGAAGACGAACGAGATCGCTCCGACGAAGAGCCCCTCGAGCGCCGCGTACGACAGCACGATCGCCGGGTTGTCCTGCTTGCGACCGAAGGTCGCGATCATCACGAGGACGAATCCACCGAGGCCGCCGACGAGCAGCAGCGGCATCGCCAGGCCCTCGTTCTGGTGGATCAGGAAGTAGGAGATGAGGGCGGTGACGATCAGGACGCCGAGTGTCGACGCGGTCTTGGTGACGACGTCGTCGATGGTCATCGACCGCGCGCCGACCGGTTGTCCCGGGCGGGCGTACGGGTCGGTCTGCTGCGGCTGGCCCAGCTGCTGGCCCATCACGGCGCCCTGGCCGGCCCCGGCCATCCCGCTCCCGAACCCGGCGTAACCACCATTCTTCTGGTTGTCGCGGAGAACACCCCGCATGACCGGATTGCTACTTTCTCGCACCGTCTGGTCCCTTCACTAAGTTCGATCGGCTCGATCAATTCGTCCACACTGCCCATGGCCGTCAATGGCTTCCGGTGTCACCGTGAGCGACTGTCACGTCAACGATCGACACGGTGTCCGAGTTCCGAGACCGACTTTACCTACTCTTGACCATTGCCGCAGCGACCGCCGGGCCCTCGGTCAGTCGCACGCCGCGGTAGCGGTGCGCGACCGTGGCCCCCGCGGCGAGCAGGGGTTCGGTGCTGCGCAGGGTGCGGGCCATGACGAATGCGCCCTCGAGGGCGCAGATCACCGAGATGGCCACCTCGCGGGCGACGTCGGCCTCGACGCCCCGACGTGCGCAGAACTCCGCCGCCCCGCTCACCCAGGACTCGAAGATCTCCGCCGCGGCGACTCGCAGCGATTCATCGGAATCGGCCACCTCGCCCGCCACGGTGGAGACCGGACACATGTTGGCGAAGCCGATCGACTCCATGGTGGTCGCGGCGGCGTCGAAGGCGTGGGCAATGGCGTCGCCGAGGTCGTCGTACCCCTCCATCAGGGTCGGGACCAACTGCGCGTAGGCCGCTCCGGAGTCGACCAGTGCGGCACGGGCGATCTGCGACTTGCCGCCCGGGAAGTGGTGATAGATGGAGCCGATCGGCGCCCCGGATCCGGCGACGATCTGTTTGATGCTCACCGCGGCGTACCCCTGACGGCGCATCAGTTCCGCGGTCGCGGTCACGATCGACTCCCGCGTGGATCTCGACATCGCCACCGCCCTCCTCTGGTAATCACTGGAATGATAGTTCTAGAATGATCGCTCTAGGGAGATTCGTCGAGAGGGAGCCACATGGAACTCGCGAACAGGGAGCGCCGGTCGGTGGAGTTGAGCGCAGGGCTCCTCGAGTACGCCGAGGCGGGCGATCCACACGGTCCGCCGGTCGTCCTGCTGCACGGTCTGTTCATGAACGACGCGCAGTGGGATCTGGTTCTCCCCCGGTTGCCGGAGTCGTGCCGGTACGTGATGCCCGTGCTGCCGTTGGGCGGTCACCGGGTACCGATGTCCCCCGATGCCGACCTGACGCTCGCAGCAATGGTCGACCTGCTGGCCGAATTCCTCGACACGCTCGAACTGTCGGACGTGACCTTGGTGGTCACCGACTGGGGCGGACCGCTGTTCCTTCCCGCACGCGGACGCGATGACCGGATCGGGCGGATGATCGTCCTGCCGTGCGAGGCGTACGACAACTTCCCACCGGGGCTGGCCGGGAAGATGGTCGCGCTGGCCGTGCACACGCCGGGCGGCATGCGGTTCGCCGCCTGGCAGCTGCGCATCCCGTTCCTCCGACGCATGCGACCACTCATGGGCGACATGGCGATACGCGACATCCCACAGGACATCGTCGAACGGTGGACGGACGGCGCACTGGCGTCGGCGGGCGTGCGCTCCGACGTCCGGCGGTACGCGTCGACCCGCTTCGACAAGCAGGCGTTGATCGCCGACACCGGGAGGCTGTCCGGATTCGACCGGCCGGTACTGATCATCTGGGCACCGCAGAACCGGATGATGCCGCCCGAGCACGGTCCTGCGCTGGCCGAACTGCTACCGAACGCCCGGCTCGTCGAGATCGAGGACTCCTACGTCCTGACGATGCTCGACCGGCCGGACCGCACCGCCGAGGTGATGTCGGAGTTCCTCCGCGCCGAACTGTCGCTGCCCGCCTGAAAGAGCCGACCGGTCGTCGTCACCGCAGGCGGGTGGACGCACGACCGGGTACGGCAGGAGCTGGATCGATCACGGGATTGATGGCGGCATCCGAATCGTCGCCGTCGGATTCGGTCAGCCCGAAGCGATCGTGGAACCTGCGGAGCGGACCGGGCGCCCACCAGTTGGCCCGACCGGCCAGCCGCATGAACGCCGGCACCAGCAGCACCCGCACCAGCGTGGCGTCGACGAGCACGGCGAGCATCAGCCCGAGTCCGAACATGCGCATGAACGACACCTGCGAGGCAATGATGCCCGCGAACACGATCGCCATCAGCACCGCTGCGGCGGTGACCACCCGACCGGTCCGCGCGAGTCCCATGGCGACCGCCTGCTCGTTGTCGGCGCGGGTCGACTGCCCCGTGCGCAACCACTCCTCACGGATCCGCGAGAGCAGGAAGACCTCGTAGTCCATCGACAGCCCGAAGGCGATACAGAACATCAGCACCGGCATGGTCGCGGCCAGTGAGCCGGTCACCGTGGTGCCCAACCCACCCAGGTGCCCGTCCTGGAAGATCCACACCATCGCACCGAACGTCGCGCTCAACGAGAACGCGTTGAGCACCAGTGCCTTCAGAGGCAGCAGGACACTCCCGCTGAGCAGGAACAGCAGGATGAAGGTCGTGACGGCGATCAACCCGAGCACCAGTGGGAGTCGGTCGATGATCGCGTCGACGTTGTCGCGGTTCTGCTGCGCCAGCCCGGTGAACAGGACCTGCGTCCCGCCCGGCGTCGGCACCGCACGCAACGCGTCGAGCTGGTCGGAACCCGCGCGCGACAACGGATCCAGGGACGTCGCGACGGTCACGAACTGTGCTCGGTCGATGCTGGCGCCCGGGTCGCCGCGGGCGAACTCCTGTCCGTCGACGAACGCCGCCTGCGCGGTGGTCACGCCGTTGACGTCGGCGATCCGCGACATCGTGTCGGCGTAGGCGGCCACCGCGGAATTCGCTGCCGCGTCGCCACCGACGTCAGGGAGCACGGCGGTGATGGACACACTGGCGTTCTGCGGGAAGTCCTCTCGCAGCTGCGAACCGATCTGGTACGACGACGCCGAGGTGGGCAGGACCCGCTCGTCGGGGAACCCCACCTTCATCCCGAGGAACGGCGCACCGAGCAGCAGGAGGAAGGCGATGATCGACACCCCGACCACCAGGTGGTGTCGGAACACGAATTTCGTCGACCGGTAGAACGCGGAGTCCTCCGGGTCGATGGCCGCCGGCGGCGGCTTGCGCAGCAGTCGACGGATCGGTCGGCGGACGTCGAGCGCGTCGACACGGTCACCGAGCGCGAACAGGATCGCCGGGGTCACGATGAGTGCGGCGGCGGCCGCCACGATGATCACCCCGATGCCCGCGTAGGCGAACGACCGAAGAAAATACATCGGGAAGATCGCCATGGCGCACAACGACAAGCCGACCGTGGCCGCCGAGAACAGCACCGTCCGTCCCGCGGTGCTGACCGTGCGGACCAACGCGTCCGCGCGACTGCGCCCCGCCGCCTGTTCCTCGCGATAACGGCTGATGATCAGCAGGGTGTAGTCGATGGCCAGGGCCAGTCCGAGCGCGGTGGCCAGGTTCAGGGCGAAGACCGACACGTCGGTGAACAGCGTCATCATCCGCAGGATCGCGGCGGCGCCGATGATGGCGATCAGGCCGATGACCACGGGGATCGCGGCCGCGACGAGCCCGCCGAAGACCCAGATCAGCAGGCAGAAGCTGATGGGGATCGCGATGGCCTCGGCGATGGCCAGGTCGCGCGACGTCTGGTCGTTGATCTGCTGGTAGACCAGGGCCTCGCCGCCGACGGTCACGGTGATCCCGGAGCGGACCCCGGCGAACTCGTCGTCGATGGCCTGCGCGTGCAGCGCCCCGTCGCGTTCGCCGCCCGACACCGTGAACACGATCAGTCCGGTCGTCTGATCGGCGCTCTGCAGCGCGGGCGCGAGATCGGAGTTGCGCCACAGCGACAGCACCGGTTGCTGGACGAACGTCTCGGTCTCGAGAGTGTCGGTGATCTGTTTCGCGACCCCGAGAGCCGTCGGGTCCTGGGAGATGTCGCCGGTCGTCGGCAGGCGGAGCGCGATGACGACCTGTAGACCGCCGCGGTTGAACGTGTCGCCGAGTTGCGCACCGGCGCGAGCGGATTCCGATGTCGGATCGCTGTAGCCACCGGCCGAGAGGGCTGAGCCGACGCCGAACCCCAGCGCACCGCAGACGATCACGATCGCCAGCGTGACGAGCAGGACACGGCGCGGGGCGGCGATGACACCCTTGGTCAGACGGGAGAGCATCGTGGTGCTCCTTCGGCGCCGACACGGGTGGACGGCGTCAAGTTAACACTGCGTCCTCAGAAGGTCCGCCGGGCGATGTCGTACCCGCGGTCGAAGGCCCGCATCCGGTCCACCTCGACGTCGTAGTAGAGCCGTCGGACGACCATGTCACGCAGCTCCGGCGACAACCGCCGAGCAAGCCGCAGCGGACGTGGGACGAGGTCGGCGGGGAGTTCGTCGATGAGTCGATCACCACATGTGCCGTGCAGACTCCCCAACCGGATGAAGTCGGCCCGGAATTCTTTGTAGTGCCTGGTGTCGCGGTAGTTCACACCCCACACCTCTGCGAGCGCCGCAGGTGTGTCCTCGGCGAGGTGGGCTCGGGATCCCGCCCGGATCCCGCCGAGGACTCCTCCGAACGCGCGACGCGGCGAGGTCTCCTCACACCGGGCCCACGCCGAACGCCAGACCGGCGAGATCGGGCCACCGGTGCGGTAGGCGTGCAGGTTCGAGACGTACCGACGGTGCTGATTCGACATCAGGTGCAGCAGCCAATCGGGGTTCTCGATGACGCGTGCGTCGACGAGCGCCAACGCCTCCTCGTTCGCGAGGACATGACTGCGGGCCAACCAGTACTTGGGGTCACCGGTGCGCGCGAACTCGTCGGCGATCAGTCGTTGGTGGCCGAGTTGGCGGTCGACCTCGGGGCGCAACACCGACGCCGGCGAGCGACGCGGTCGTCTCGGGTGCGGCCGACGGGCGGTCACCGCAGCGGGCGGCGGCATGAGTTTGGACTGTTCGGAGAGCCCGGCGAGGGACTTCTCCATCTCGCGTCGCAGCGTCGGCGTGGCGATCTTGCCCAGTTTCGTCGTGAACGACACGTCGACGGTCCATCGGACGGCGCATCCCGCGGGGGTCGTCTCGATGTCGATGCGGCCGTGGTGATCTCGGAGCAGCGGAGCACCCTTGTAGACCATGTAGTCGAGCCGGTGTGGTTCGTCGGCCACCGTCACCACCTCGTGCACCCGGGTGCGCAGGGGGGCGGAGATCTCCACCTCGCGCAGCGCACCGGCACGGTCGCACCGATCGTCCTCGCCGACGTCCTCGACGTGAAAGGGCGACGCGGACCAGATGGTCTTCAGATCGGGATCGGTCAGCAAGCCCCAGGCCTGCTCGGCGCTACAGGCGAGTTGTGTCGCCACATCGATACGCGTCACGTCGCCTCACCGCGCGCAGAGGTCGGTCGCGTGTACGAGAGGCACAAAAGACATGGTGTCTATTTCGGGGTCGGGAGTCAAGGGTCGGAGGGCGGTTGCGCTCCCTGGAAGCCGGACCAGAGCAGACTGGTCAGGTGGTCGACGAGTTCGTCGCGATCCATGGTGCGCTCGCGGACCCACCATCCCACAGTGACCGAGATCGCGCCGATCAGAGCGCGTGCCCACGGCCCGGCCGCGCGGACGTCGCTTCCCAGCGTCGCGAACCCCTGTTCCAGCAAAGTCTCGAGGTACCCGGTGATCGCCGAGTGACCCACCCCTCGATGCATCTGCGGCATCAGCACCGGCGCCAGCGAGGACTCGTTCTCCACCCACTCGACCAGGACCTCGACGGCCGCACGCGTCGCCGCCTGCAGGTCCGGCGCGCCGGTGACCGCGGCCCCGAGATGATCGGTGATCCGAGCCGTGTGTCGCCGTGTCAGCGACGCGATGAGGTCGTTCTTGTCATCGAAGACCGCGTAGACGGCCGACCGCGTCAGCCCGGCGAGGTCGGCGACCTGACCCAGACTGAACTCGTTGCCGCTGGCGCCGATCGCCAATTCCGCGGCGTCCAGTAGCGTCTCGCGACGCGCGAGGAGGTCGACGCCGGGTCCCGGCGGGCGGCCGCGGATGCGACGGACATCGTCGGGCCGACTCACCGCGTCCGATGTCACGCCCGACAGTCTCTCACCTCGTCGGTGGGTCGATGCGCGACCGTGAGATTCTGGACGCCGGCCGCATCAGACGTCGCGAGCCGAGCGCCCCCATAGCCCAATTGGCAGAGGCAGCGGACTTAAAATCCGCCAAGTGTCGGTTCGAGTCCGACTGGGGGCACGAGACTTGCTCCGAAACTCCAAACACCGGTCGGAGCAGTCAGACAGACCTGGCGAGAATCAGGTGACCGTTCGGTCGTCGGTGTCCTCGCGCTGGTTCTGCTGCTGCTGCTGGTGGGCCGGGTAGGCACTGCGGTAGCGAGCCCGACGAAGTCGGTTCGACCGACGCTGGACGTCGGGATCCTGCCGAACCTGCGAATTGACGCGCGTACCGACCACGGTCACACCGAACAGAACGACGGCGACGACCAGGGCGATGACACCCAGGACCGTGCGTCCGGTCAGCAGACCGACCACGCCGAGGGCGACGAGAACCACCCCGACCGCGCCGGCGAGCGATCCCACCTTGCTCAGCACCGCCGCCTTGCGTGCTTGGACGATCCGGTCATGCGTGTCGTCGTGAGTCATACGTCCTCCTCAGGATCTCCACGAAGTGAACCAAATGTTCAATAATGGAACACTAGACCAGTAGAAACACATTCCATCCAGAGGCCGAGATCACATGAGACCGGATGCACATAAACGGTAGTGACCCGGATTACTGGACAGGAAGTTCAAGATCTCCGGCCGCTCGGCGTACCGTTGCCATCAGACGCAGCGTGACTTCCGCGCTTCGCAGCCGTCGCCTCACCAGGCGTCGACGACCAGTGCGGAGCCCGTCGCACGGCCGCCGGTTCACACCCGAGCCCGGCCCGGTCCCAGACCACACGCCCCCTCCACCCGTCGGGTGGTGGCGGTTCACGTCTCAGTTCAGGAGTCCCATGACCACCGAGCCCAACCCGTACAAGCCCGACGCCGACCTCGAGGCCGGCGGAGAACTCGCCCCGGGCGCGACGCCGCCCGACAGCGGATCCACCTCGATGGGTTCGGACGGCCGTCAGACCGTGCCGAAGCGGTTCTCCCCCACCATCATCACGGTGATGATCATCGTGGGCATCATCATCGTTCTCGCTGTCGCCGGTGGCATCGCGGTCATCTTCGACGCCTTCCAACTGTTCACCTAGGCCGAACGCTCAGGCCTCGAAACCGTGGATGACCGCGGCCATGTCGTCGTGGCTGTGGCCGGCGTCCGCCGCGGCCGCGAAGCGCGACCGGATCGCCCGCATCACCGTCGAGTCCATCCCCGCCCCGTCCATGGCGTCGGCGATCAGACCGCTGTCCTTGGCCGCCCCGTCCAGTGCGAAGGACGGGTCCAAGGAGCCGGTGATCATCGCGTCACCCTTGAGCTGTGCGTACCCGCAGTCGAGCGGTCCGCCGGCGATGGAGTCGAGGAACTGCCGAGGATCGATGTCCAGTCGCTGCGCCATCCCCACCGCCTGGGCGGTCGCGGTCGTGATCGACAGCACCCATGAGTTGGCGACCAGCTTGAGTCGGTGACCGTCTCCAGCCTGCTCGCCGACCCACACCGTCGAGGCTCCGATCGCGTCGAACAGCGGTGCCACCTGATCACGGACATCCTGCGGACCGCCCGCGAGCACGGTGAGAGCACCGTTCTCGGCGGGTGCTCGCGTGCCGAGGACCGGCGCGTCGACGAACGTGACGTCGTGCTCCGCAGCGAGCGCGGCGAGACGTTCCACGCCGGCGATGCCGACGGTGCTGGTCTGTACCCACGGCACGCCGTCCGCGATTGCGCCGATGGCCTCGGACATGACCGCTTCGACCGAATCGACGTCGAACAACATCGTCACGACGATGTCAGCGTCGCGAACCGCGTCGGCGGGATCATCGGCCACCCGCGCCCCGGCCTCACCGAGATCGGCGGTCTTGTCCGCGGACCGGTTCCAGACGGTCACATCGAGTCCGGCGCGCAGCATGCTTCGCGCCATTCCCGCACCCATCAGACCGGTCCCCAGCAGAGCCACTCGCAACGCCATCACATCTCCCATTCGTCGACACCGACTACCGTTGTACCCGTCCGCACCTCGGCACGGCGAAAGCGCGAAGCACATGGCGAAGACGATTGTGATCACCGGAGCGAGTGACGGCATCGGCGCCTCGGCGGCGAAACGGTTGGCCCACAACGGTGACGAGGTCATCGTCGTCGGACGCTCAGCGGAGAAGACCAAGGCCGTGGCCGGATCGATCGGCGCGCACTTCCACGTCGCCGACTTCGCAGATCTGTCCGAGGTACGCGGGTTGGCGGAGACGCTGAAGACAGCGCACCCACAGATCGATGTCCTCGCGAACAACGCCGGCGGCATGTTCGGACAGCCGGCGCGGACGGTCGACGGGTTCGAGAAGACGCTCCAGGTGAACCACCTCGCGCCGTTCCTGCTCACCAACCTTCTCCTCGACACCCTCATCGCCAGTCGCGCAGCGGTCCTCAACACCTCCAGCATCGGCGCCCGACTCTTCGGCGACATCGACATCGACGACCTCAACAACGAGAAGAACCCGTCCCCCCACAAGTCCTACGGTGACAGCAAGCTCGAGAACATCCTCTTCACCAAGGAGCTGCACCGACGGTTCTCCGACCGCGGCCTGACGTCGGCGGCGTTCCACCCGGGCAACGTCGCGACGAATTTCGCGTCCGACACGACCAGCCCCATGCGCTTTCTCTACGCGACGCCGTTGCGCCGACTGGCGATGATCGGCCCGGACAAGGGCGCTCGGACGCTTGTGTGGCTGGCGCAGGGTACTGCCGGAGACGACTGGCAGTCCGGTGAGTTCTACATCAAACACAAGGTGCGCAAGACCAACAAGCAGGCCTACGACGTGGATCTGGCCCGGCGGCTCTGGGACGTCAGCGCGGAGATGGTCGGCGTGCCCGCCTGAGCACCGCCGTGGTCACCGTGTGACACCTGCACCACTCGATCCATGACAGGTGTCACTGTCGCTCGGCCCGCATCGCGACCACAGTCGACGACATGAGATTTCTGCGCAACCCCGTTGTCGGACTGTTCTTCCTGGCCCCGTTGATCGCCGAGTTCTTCCTCGGTGACTTCCCGGTGTACATGCTGCCGCTGATCCTGCCGCTGTCCCTCTGGTACGGCGCCGGCGCAGTGCTGATCCGCGAGGTGACCCGCAGGCTCGGTCGCGGCCGGCCGACGATCCTGTTGCTCGGCCTCGCGTTCGGTGTCGCGGAGGAAGGACTGCTGACGATGTCGTTGTTCAACCCGAACTACGCCGATCAACGCCTGCTGGACCCCGGTCACATCGCGGCACTGGGTATCGGCGTGCCCTGGACCATTTTCGTCCTGACCCTCCATGTGCTCTGGAGCGTCGCCGCGCCCATTGCCTTGATCGAGAGCGCACAGCCGCAGCGGCGGACCACACCGTGGCTGAGCAACCGCGCGATGGCGGGTGTGGGAGTGCTTCTCGTCGCCGGCGCAGCAGTGACCTTTGCCTCCAACCACAGGCTGTACGGGCACTTCGTCGCATCTCCGACGCAACTCGCCACGACGGCGGTGATCGTGATCGCGCTCGTCATCCTGGCCGTGACCCTGACCCGACGCTCGTCGGCTATGACACCGGACCGGAATGTACCGGCCCCGTGGATCGTCGGCGCCGCCACCATGATCTGCGCGGGGGCGTTCCAGGTCACCGGCCACACCGACAACGCGTGGATCGCGGTTCCCGGGATGGTCGTCTCGCTCGTCACACTGGCCGCGGCGATCTCCTGGTGGTCGCGGTCGACCGGTTGGACTGAGACGCATCGGTTCGCCGTCGCCGCCGGTCTCGTGCTGACCTATACCTGGCGCGCCTTCTTCGCGGGCTACGGACACAGCACGGCCGAACTGATCACCGCCGTGGCGAGTTACGTGCTGTACGCCTTCGCCTCGGTGGTCATCCTGGCGGTGATCGCACGGCGGATCACGATTGCTGCTCCAGCGCGATCCGCGACACCGTCGCAAGCATGTCCCGCCGTATGAGGCCACTGCCCCACCGGATCACCGCCCAGTAGGCCGCGAACCGCCACCGGGATCCCGCGTCGGTTGAACACCCGCGGGTCTCGGTGGACAGTTCGGTTCCGCCGTCGACCTCACGGAGCCGGAAGTCGGTGAGCACCTTCGTCCACCCGTGGGTGTCAAAGGATGCGAACTCGGCGAGCGAGTCGATCACCGGTCGAGGGGTGCGCGGTCGCCCTGGCGCCATGATGGCGGCCCCGACCGCGTACCACGGCTGGTCGGTCTCGAGAATCCGGATGGGGCCGTCGCTGAACAGGTTTCGTGTCTTCGTCCATTCCTTCGATCGGGGGTGGCGGATGGCCATCAGCGCACGGGTGATGCGCAGCTGACCAGCGTCGAGCGCGATCAGGGCAGCCCACACGTCATCGGCCGGCGCGGGAATCCGCCGGCGGTGATGTTCGCGGAAATCCGCCTCGGAGATGAGGTCCTGCAGGGTCGTCATCGTCATGCCTCCATCGCGGCCAACACGGATCGAACCGTTCTACGGGTGAAGTCTTCCGTGGTGCGGTCGTCGATGAGATGGACCCACGCGAAGACCATGCCGAGCACGTGGGCGTGCACATCGTCCGGGTCGACCCCGTCGCGCAACTCACCGCGCCGTGCCGCCCGCGTCACGATCGTCGTCACGACAGCGCGTTCGGGCACGATCACCGACGTCCGGAACCGTTCGGCGATCTGGGGATTCGCGCGGAGATCGGCGAGGAGAGCAGGGAGACACCCACGCACCGCGGGCGCCGCGATGAGTTCGACGATGCGCTCGACCAGCGCGGTCACCTCGCCTCGCAGATCCCCGCGATCCGCCGGTGCGGCGATCTCGGACCCGTGAATGGCCGATGCGAAGACCATCTCGGCCTTCGACGGCCACCGGCGATAGATCGCCGTCTTCGCGACCCCCGCGTCTCGAGCCACGCCGTCGACGGTCATCGCCGCGTATCCGTGGTGCGCCAGCGCGGCCATCACGGCGTCGCGCACCGCGGAGTCGATGGTCGTCGACCTGGGTCGTCCACGAGCTGGCGCCATGAGACGAACCGTATACGCTACCGACAGTAGCGTAAAGGGCGCATCGACTACGACATCGTCGCCTTCTGCTCTCCGTCTGCGTCGGCGTCGGAAACCAGTGGCCGCCACAGTGCCCAGATCACGAACACGGCGGCGACCGCCACCATGATCAGACCCACCCAGGTGTTGGCGTCGGTTCCCGCGGCCATGTCGACCCGGTTCGCGTCGCGGGGTTGGTGTTCACGGGTGCCGAAGGCGTCGGGCATCAACCCGGCGAGAACCAGCAGGATGCCGTAGATCCCGATGAGGGCGGCGATGATGTTCCGGATGTCGAACAGCCGGGCCAGGATTCGCGTCTTACGCGAGGCGCCGGGCGTGGTGTCGGGGGTGATCATGAGGACTCCTGATCTCGTGAGGCGTCAGTGGAAGACGAGGTTGAGAGCGAGGACGAGCACCAGGCCCACGCCGGCCAGCGGCACCGGCCGCTTGAACCACGGGTTGTTCGCGTCCTCGGGATCGGTGAAGTGCGACTTCGGTGTCTCTGAGTAGACGAGGCCGACCAGCGCGGCGACCGGCTTCGCAGTGGTCACCATGCTGACGGACACGCTGACCGCGATGTCGACGACGAACGCCGCCGACGCCGCCACGAACGGCATACCCTGCCCCGGCAGGTTGATCACCCCGACCTCAGACAGGATGAAAACGGTGACCGCGGAGAGGGTTCCGGCGACCAGCCCCATCCAGCCGGCCGTGGGTGTCATCTTCTTCCAGAACATGCCCAACAGGAACGTGGCGAACAGCGGTGCGTTGAAGAACCCGAACAGGGTCTGCAGATAGTCCATCAGGTTCGAGTAACCCGACGCGATCAACGCGGTGAAGATCGCCAGGATCGTCGCGCGGACCGTGGCGAGACGGCCGACGCCGATGTAGTAGTTGTCGGGCTTGTTCTTCACGATGTACTGCTGCCAGATGTCGTAACTGAACACGGTGTTGAACGCCGAGATGTTGGCCGCCATACCGGCCATGAACGACGCGATCAGTCCGGCCACGGCCACACCGAGCAGGCCGTTGGGCAGGATGTCGCGGATCATCAGCAACATCGCGTCGTTGTAGGTGACGCCACCGGCGTTGGGCCCGTTCTTCAGCGAGATCATGTCGCCGACGACCGCCGCGCAGATCATGCCGGGCACCACCACGACGAACGGGATGAACATCTTCGGGATGGCGCCGATGATGGGGGCGCGTCGCGAGGCCGACATCGACTTCGACGCCATGGCGCGCTGCACCTCGACGAAGTTGGTGGTCCAGTAGCCGAAGGACAGCACGAAGCCGAGTCCGAACACGATGCCGATCACCGACCAGACCGGACTGTCGAAGCCACTCAGCGCATTTCCCGGCCACGACGACATCTGATCGCCCACCGTGGCTGTCACCTTGCCGTCGGTGGTGGTGGCGACGATCTTCTCCTTCATCCCGTTCCAGCCACCGACCTTGATCAGGCCGATCACGGTCAGCGGCACCAACGCCGCGAGGATGACGAAGAACTGCAACACCTCGTTGTAGATCGCGGCGGACAGGCCACCGAGCGCGGTGTAGGTGAGCACGATCGCCGCCGCTGCGATGAGCGAGACCCATTGGCTCCAGCCCAGGATCACGTTGACGACGGTGGCCAGGAGGTAGAGGTTGACGCCGGCGATGAGCACCTGGGCCACTGCGAAGCTGATCGCGTTGACCAGGTGCGCGCCGGTACCGAAACGCCGACGCATGAACTCGGGGACGCTGCGCACCTTGGAGCCGTAGTAGAACGGCATCATCACGACGCCGAGGAACAGCATCGCGGGGATGGCGCCGATCCAGTAGTAGTGCATCGTCGCCAGGCCGATCTGCGCACCGTTGGCGGACATGCCCATGATCTCGACCGCACCGAGATTGGCCGAGACGAAAGCGATTCCGGTGACCCAGGCCGGGAGCCGTCGGCCGGACAGGAAGAAGTCGAGGCTCGACGAGATCTGACTGCGTGCGAGATATCCGATCCCCAGCACGAACACGAAGTAGAGCGCGATGAACACGTAGTCCAGAGCTCCGGCATCGAGGCGGAGCACATTGCCCGACGCGAGGTTCATTCGACAACTCCTTTGTTGGCGGTGAGCTGGGTCACTAGCTCAGACAACCTCACACATTTTCGAACAATTAGCAACACCGCCGATGTTTGATACTGTTCGACAACCGACCACCCGATTCAGGAGGTGTTGATGCTCGCCGTCGAGCGCCGCCGCCGGATCCTCGATGCCCTCCAACGGGACGGCACGGTTCGGGTCGCCTCTCTCGCAGCCGAACTCGGGGTGTCGGAGATGACCGTTCGGCGCGACCTGGACACCCTCGACGACCGGGAGGCCCTGCACAAGGTGCACGGCGGCGCGGTGTCACGGCACAACCGCGGCGAAGAACCGTGGTCGGCGATCAAGGCGACCCAGCAGCGGACCGAGAAGGTCGCGATCGCGCACACCGCGCTCGAACTGGTCGAGAACGGCATGACCGTGGCGATAAGCGCGGGTACCACCACCCTCGAGTTGGCTCGTCTCCTCACCGAACGCACCTCGATCACCGTTGTCACGAACTCGATCTCGATCTTCCAGGAGCTCACCGATCCGCAGCGTCCACAGTCGTCGAGCACCCCTGAGGTGTTCCTCACCGGCGGCTCGCGGACACCGTCGGACGCGTTGGTCGGACCGATCGCCGACGCCGCACTGTCGACCTTTCGCGTCGACGTCAGCTTCCTGGGTGTGCACGGGGTGGATCCCGAGGCGGGACTCACCACCCCGAACATCGCCGAAGCCCAGACCAACCGCCGGCTCGTCGACATCGGTCGCAGCCTGGTCGTACTCGCCGACCACACGAAGTACCTGGAGGTGGGCGCGAACGTCATCGCTCCGCTGAGTCGCGTGGACACCCTGGTCACCGACGTCGCGTTGACCGAGCCTGCGCGCACCGAGCTGTCCGGCCACATCTGCGACCTGCGCGTCGCACCCGTCGACCACGATCGGACGCGTCCGTGAGGGAGACCGACGGACCGGAACCGGTGCGCGCCTCGCTGGCCGACGGACGCGAGATCTTGTTCTTCGCGCTGCCGGGACACCAGCCCGATCCCCGACCCGACATCCGTCCCCTCCCCGATCGCGCACAGCTCGCGTCGGAGGTCCGCTTCGATCGGGCCACCGGCGACTGGGTGGCGGTGGCCGCACTCCGACAGGACCGCACCTACAAGCCGCCGGCGGACCAGTGCCCCCTCTGTCCGTCGGCCACCGGCGCGGTCAGCGAGGTACCCGCGGCCGATTACGACGTCGTCGTGTTCGAGAACCGGTTCCCGAGTCTGTCCGGCGCGCGGCCGGACTCGGATTTCGTTCTGCCGCAGCCCCTCGACGGGCAGCCGGTCGCAGCCGACGGGTACGGCCGATGCGAGGTCATCTCGTTCTCCAGCGACCACGACGCGTCGTTCGCGTCGCTGAACCACGCCCACGCACGTCTGGTGGTCGACGCGTGGCGCCACCGCACCCGATCACTGCTGGCCCTACCCGAGGTAGCCCAGGTGTTCTGCTTCGAGAACCGCGGCGAGGACATCGGCGTGACCCTCACCCATCCGCACGGTCAGATCTACGCGTACCCCTACCTCACGCCTCGCACGCGCTCGATGCTCGATCGGGCCGACGCCCACCGCCGCGACCACGACACCAACCTCTTCGCCGACATACTGGCCTCCGAACGCTCGCAGATCAGCCGCATCGTGACCGGCGACGAGCTCACCACCGCGTTCGTGCCGTTCGCCGCGCGGTGGCCCGTAGAGGTCCACATCTATCCGAATCGGCAGGTAAACAACCTCACCGACCTCGACGACGACGAACTCGACTCGCTGACCGCGGTCTACCTCGATGTACTCACCCGGTTCGACTCGCTGTACCCCACACAGCTTCCGTACATCTCCGCGCTGCACCAGTACTCGTCGGATCCTGCACAGCAGGAGGGCTTTTTCCACATCGAGTTGATGTCCGTGCGGCGCAGTGCCACCAAGCTCAAATTCCTCGCCGGATCGGAGTCCGCCATGGACGCGTTCATCACCGACGTCACGCCGGAGAGCATCGCAGCACGGCTGCGCGACGTCGACCCCGCGAGCCGACGATGACCGCCACGGTGGTGTGTTCGGCACCGGGCCGGGTCAACCTCCTGGGCGAACACACCGACTACAACGGTGGTTTCGCCCTGCCGATCGCCCTTGAGCAACGCACCGAGGTCGAGTTCACCCCGGACGGGTCGACCGCGATCGACATCGACGCGCACGACCACGGCACGGCCACCGTGAGCACCTCACCCAGGCCGGGAGAGGTCACGGGGTGGTCGTCCTACGTCGCAGGCGTCGTGTGGGCGTTGCGGGAGAACGGGATCGCCGTGCCCGGCGGGCGGATGACGATCCGCAGTGACGTGCCGGTCGGGGCAGGTCTGTCGTCGTCGGCAGCCCTGGAATGCGCGGCCATCGGCGCCCTGGCGGCAGCCGCCGACATCACTCTCGACCGATTGGCTTGGGCGCGGGCGGCCCAGCGCGCGGAGAACGACTTCGTCGGTGCACCGACGGGACTGCTGGATCAGCTGGCGTCACTGCACGGCCGGGTCGACCACGCACTCCTGATCGACTTCGAGTCCCTCCACGTCACACCCGTTCCCTTTCAACTCGATCCGGCCGGGATGACGCTCGTGGTGCTGGACTCGTTGTCGTCACACGGGCACGCAGGGGGCGAATACGCACAGCGCAGGGCGTCGTGTGAACGTGCGGCCGCCGCGCTCGGAGTCGAGTCGCTGCGAGCCATCACCGACATCACTGATCTGAGCGCGATCAGCGATCCCACCGATCGTCGGCGCGCCCGACACGTCGTCACCGAGAATCAACGGGTGCTCGACGCGTGCGCGGCGCTACGCGTTCAAGACCATTCCCGCGTGGGCGCGGCGATGATCGGATCCCACTCGTCGATGCGCGACGACTTCGAGATCACCACGCCCGGGATCGATCTGATGGTGGAGTCGGCCGTGCGCGCGGGCGCCGTGGGCGCACGGATGACCGGCGGCGGTTTCGGGGGGTGCGTGATCGCACTCGTGAAGTCGGCTCGCGCGGCCGCCATGATCGACGCGGTCACCGCCGACGTCGTCGCGGCGGGGTTCCCGCGACCGCGAGCCTTTGTCGCGCGCGCGGGCGACGGCGCCATGGTGCGTTCCGCCCTGTAGACGTGCCGCGCTGACTACGGCGCTCTGCGGGCGATACGGCGCACCCGCGCATCGATCAGCAGGATGAGCGCAAAGCCGACGGGCACGGTGACCCACAGGCTGATCGCAAACGCGTCGTGCACGACCCACACGCCGAACAGGACTGCGAAGTTGGCCAGTTCGAGCAACCACACCTCCGGATCGAGCCACCATCTGCGGCGGTCGACATCCACTCGGTCGACCGGTCTCATGCCGTGGTCGATGGGGAGATCGTCATCGCGCATGGTTCCCCGATCGTGGGGCGGCTCGATCGGAGACCGCGAGAACGAATACATGTTCGCAACCATGGTCGCACGACCGCGGACACCGTCTGCGAAGTCGTCAGCCTGGAGTCACCCGGGCCAGGTCGTAGCGTGTCAGGACCTGCTCGGCGGCCTCGAGGATCGCATCGATGTGGGTGTCGTCGTGCAGCAGCGACAGGTACACATGGTTCGAGCCGGGCAGGCTCAACAGGATCCCCTCGCTGATCATCGCGAGGTAGAACGACTCGACGAGCGTCATGTCGAGGGACGCGTATGTCTCGAAGTCGGGTACCGCGTCGGTGACGAACAACTGCAGCATCGAGCCGATGTGGTTGACGTGCAGCGGGATCTGGTGGTCGGCGAAGACCCGTATGAGTCCGTCGGCAAGCCGGTTCGCGAGTCCCTCCACTGCTGCATAGGCACCACCGCGCACATCCATCGTGCGGTAGACCTGAAGCGCGGCGTCGGCGGCGGCCAAGGCGACGGTGCCGTCATTGGTGGTCCCGGATTGGAACACCTGCGCTCGACGGCCGGACGGGTCTGGCGCGGTCACCTCCAGGATCTCGGCGCGGCCGGCCACCGCGGACAGCTTCTCGCCTGCGCTGAGCGCCTTGGCGAACACGGCGAGATCCGGGACCACCGAATAGAACTCCTGCGCGCCGCCTCTGGCCAGACGGAA
Organism: Williamsia phyllosphaerae; assembly: GCF_014635305.1. Taxonomy (NCBI): domain Bacteria; kingdom Bacillati; phylum Actinomycetota; class Actinomycetes; order Mycobacteriales; family Nocardiaceae; genus Williamsia; species Williamsia phyllosphaerae. The sequence continues at coordinate 302,839 of NZ_BMCS01000002.1, forward strand.
TCCGGTGATCACCTCGTCGAAGATCAGCACCGTTCCGTGCCGACCGCAGAGATCGCGGATTGCGCTGAGATGGGCGTGGTCACTCCCCCACAGGCCACCGACGTGCATCGCCGGGTCGAGGATCACCGCGGCGACATCTCGTCGGGCGAGAGTCGACCCGAGGGAAGCGAGGTCTCGGAACGAGACCGTGCGTGTGTCGGCGACCGCAGCGTCCGACACCCCGGCTCCCATCGCCGCGCGGGTCGGCCCCACACCGACCAGGAACTGGTCGTCCTGACCGTGATAATGCCCGAAGAACTTCACCACCACCGGCCGCCCGGTGTACGCCCGGGCACATCGCACCGCGGTCATCGTGGCCTCGGAGCCGGAGTTCAAAAAGCGGACCGACTCAGCACACGGCACGGCGTCCATCACGCGTTCGGCGACGTCCGCCGCCAACGACGGGTTCACCAGGAGCAGTCCCCTGCGGAGGTGCCGAGCAATCGAGTCCATCACCTCGGGGTGATTGTGCCCCAACAAGAGTGGTCCGTTGCCCAGAAAACAGTCGAGGTATCGGTGCCCGTCTGCGTCGGTGACGTGAACGCCCTCGCCGGAGTCGAAGTAGAGCGGGTACGGATCGAAATGACGAAGGTTGCCGGTGGTACCACTGACCAGGCTCCGGCGGGCACGATGGAACAGAGCATGCGAGGCGGGGGTGCGGCGTTCGTAGTCGGCGACGATCTCTGCGACGACCTCTACGGCCTTCGTTCCCATGAGCTCGATTCAAGCGGCGATCGACGCAGCCGACGCCCTCGATCAGGCCTGCGACTCACACGATCGGCATGTCGCAAAGTACTCATCCTTGGCTGTGGACAACTCTCGCGATGTCAGCTCAGATGTCGGACGTCTCGCGTAGCCTGTCGCACCCTCCGTTGAGTTCTCTCGAAATACGGTCATGTTCAACAACATTCACTGAAATCAATCATTGCCCTTTGATCGAACATGTGTACGATGGAAGCATGAGTGGGGGAACGCTTACCGACATCGCCAACGCGGTGGTCGATGAATACGGTTGTAGAGAAACGGTTGTCGGCGATGTCGATGACGAGATCGTGGCTGCGATCCGGGGTGCGGTCGCACTGCGGGCGGTGGCTGACGATGTGTTGGCGCGGTTGAGCGCGCAGGCCGAGCGCGTGGGCACCGCGAAGCGATCCGGTATGTCGCTGCGGGAGTTGTTGTGTGCGAACGGGATGGCACCTGCGGTCGCGGCACGGGTCATCCGACTGGGCCGGGCGATGCAGGTGTTGACGCGGGTGGCGCGGCACAGTCGCGACGCATCGGTGTCGGCGGAGCATCTCGATGCGGTCGCGCGAGGTGTCGAGCACGTCGTGCGCCGCACCGGCGAGACGGTCGATTCCGAGGCGATCGGCGGGTTGGAGGGCAGTCTGATCGGCCAGGCGGTCGCCGGGGCAGCACCCGCGGAGATCGTCGAACGGGCGCGCGCGGTCGCGATCGAGATGACCGTCGCTGCCCCCGGCGATGGCGACGATCCGGACCGGTTGCCTCCGGCAGAGGATTCGACCGTCAACGAGCTGGCCTGGCGAACAGGCGACGACGGGCGTCTCCGGGGTGAATTCGACCTCGACGCACTGACTGCCGAACGGTTCATCACCACACTCGACACCGCATCACGCCCACGCCCGGAACCCGACGGCTCCGACGATCCACGAACGGCCACGCGTCGGCGGGCCGACGCGTTCTCTCAGCTTCTCGAGTGCGGTAGCCGTGGCCTCTCACCGGACGCGTCGCACGGGCCACCACGAACCGAGGTGCTGCTGACCATCCCTGTCGACGCCGACGCGGCCTCCGGCACCGCCGGGCCGGCGTGGTTGTCGTGGATGGGCCCCATCAGCGACCTGTCGGCGAAACTCGTGTCGTGTGATGCACGTCTGGCGGGCGTCGGCCTCGACCTCAACGGAGCACCGGTCTCGGTCACCGCACCGGAACGATTGTTCACCGGAGCCGCCCGCAAGGTCGTGCTGCAGCGGGACCGCGGTTGCATCAAATGCGGAGCACCCGCCTCCTGGTGCGACGTCCACCACATCATTTACTTCGCAGACGGCGGACCCACCACCGTCGACAACGGTTGCCTGCTCTGCCGGTCCTGTCACGCCGCCGTCCACCATGCCGGCTGGGACATCGTCATGGGGGCGGACCGTCACCCCTGGCTCATCCCACCCGCGTCCGTCGACCCACAACGACGACCACTACCCGCCTACAACCGACGAACCCTGCGACTCGACGACCCCGTCGCCGCCTGACCGGCCGAACCCGCGGAACAGACCACCCGAATACATGCACCCGCCCCGCGGGACCGCATCAGCTCTTTGACAACTTCACAGTGTGGGGTCGAGCAGCTCGTGTCTCGACGTCAGTCTGCAACGTCGGTGTAGTCGGTGAAGCCGTACTGCTCATGCGGACCGATGACCGCGAATTCGAACAACCCTCGGGCGTGTTCGGCGCCGTGGCGCTCCGATTCGGCGCCGTCGCTGACCGTGAACTCGGTGAGATGGTCGATCGGGCAGAACAGTTTCATGGTGTCGTCGAGATCGCTGACGAGCGTGTGGCTGTTCTGTACTTCGAGCTCGCCTTGCCACATCCCGTGCCGCCAGTCCTGTTCCAACCCGTAACCCGTTCCGAATCCCAGGAAGTTGGCCAGCTGGGGTACACACTCGACGGTGGTCACGGAGCCCCCGGGACGGGTGAAGACGAGCCTGGCGGAGGCCGGTTCGCGCGTGCCGGGCCGGAACGTGATGGTGTGCTCCGCCCGACCGAGCCATTCGGCGGGCCGGTCCCGGTCATGCCAGATCCTTTGGGTCTGGTCGACCACCCGCTCGCCGGTGGAGGTCTCCTGCAGCAGAACGACGATGGAGTGGTCGCGGCACGCGATCACGGCATAGATCCAGAAGAACGACCCGTGCGTCTCGGTCACCGCACGACCGGGTGGTTCGGGCTCGCCGACAGGTCGCACACCCCAGGAGCGATCCCGGTTGCCGCGCCAGATGTCCGGAGTGACGTCGAAGGTCTCGTCGGCAACAGTCAGGCTGCCCGACCAGGAGCCGGTCTGCACGAAACGCATCGTGTCGATGAAGACCCGGTCGAGACGACGCTGGAAATGTCGGGCCTCCAATGTCGCCGGACTGATCCCGGTGAACGTCAGGTCGAACGACATGCCCGTGTTGTCGTCGTCGAGGACCAGTCGGAGTCGTTCCAGGCCCTGCTCGATCTCGATGCGGAACGGCCCGACGGCGAGGTCGGATCGCTCGGCACCGAGGGCGCGTGACGCGCGGAACACACGGTGGTCGCCGCCATGTCGCAGGACCGCGAAACAGTCGGTGACGCCCAGGTTCGGATAGACGCCGAAACCCACGATCAACCAGGGCAGGGTGGGATCGCCACCGTGACAGTTGAAGTAGTAACGGTCGTAGAAGTTGCGATCGGAGGTTCCCGGGTGGCGAATCACCTCGGCGACCTGGTGGACGGGGTAGTCATCCATGCTCGACAGGGTCATCGACTGCTCGCCCCCGGGGTCGGTGTCAGTGTTGTTCGTGGTGCCGATCTCACGATCCGCTGCTCCCGAGGTTCTTGTCGGTCCAGTAGGTCCCGGCGATCAACGCGTCCACCGTGGCACGGTGCATGATCATGTCGTCGGGGTCATCGGGGACGGTGGCGTGACCGAACGTGATCGCACGGATCTGGATGCGATACATGATGACCGCGTGAATGATCGACGCGTAGGTGATGTAGAAGTCCAGATCTCGGACCTCGTATCCGGTTGCCTCCCGGTAGATCTCGGTGACTCTCGCCGGTCTGAGGAAGTCCGGGAGTCCCGGTAGCCCCGCCATCTCGGTGATGTCCTGGAAGAAGCGGTGCAGGAAGATCGCCCACCCGAGATCCAGTTCGCGCGGACCGAGACAGGCCATCTCCCAGTCCAGTACGGCCACCGGCCGGAATTCGCCGAAGACGATGTTGCCGATACGCGCGTCTCCCCACGACAGGGCCGGGTCGGACTCGACCGGGACGTTGTCGTCGATCCACCGGAAGGCCCGCTCGATCAGCGGCGAGCGCGGGTGCCCGTCGCAGGCCCACTCGTAGAAGGTCCGGAGTCGTCGGACGTGTGCACGCAGCGGCGTCTCTCCCTCGGCGGGCGCCTCGAGCAGATCGCCGTCCACCGGTGTCGCGTGGATTGCCGCGATTGTCTCCACCGCGCTGCGTTCGAGCACCGCACGGTCGTCGTCGCTCGCCTCGGTCACCCACGAACCGAAGGTGTAGGGCATGACATCGGGAGGGATGACGCCGTCGATCCGTGCCATCACGAAGAACGGCGACCCGAGCGGGCCCGGATCGGGTTCCGACCAGAACAGGGTGGGCACGGGGACCTCGGTGGTCTCGGAGACGCGCCTCATCACCGCGTACTGGCGGTCGAGGTCATAGGTCGCGAACACCGGGTCGGACTCCGCCAGCGGCGCGACCCGGGCGACGAGTCGGTGGACCTGCCCGGACCACCGGGCATCGAACAGGAGGGTCTCGCTGGACATGCCGTTCGCCGACGGGATCTGCAGGTCCTCGATCACCGCGTCGGCGCCCTGCACCTCCTGCAACCAGACCCCGAGCCGGTCACGCAGCATCACCGGATCGCGTTGCGACTCCGTGGGGCGCGCGACGTCACCGTGGCCCGCGTCGGCACCATGACGCTGCTCGGCAGGCGAGATACCCTCAGCCATAGGCGATCCCAATCGTCACCCACGATCGTCGTCGATCTGCGGTGGTTGTGGATGCTACGCCGGGAGACCGGAACTAGAACACGTTTTAGTTCGATTCGTCGCTCGCCCCACCAGGGCATCGGGGACACTGTTCCGATGACACGTCTTCGCCAATCCCCGCGGGCTGCACTCGGCGCCGGCGCCCTACTGCTCGTCCTGACGCTGGTCACGGCATGTGGCAGCGACAGCTCGCCCGCCTCGTCCTCGGCCGACGGCCCGCCCGCGGTGACCGTCAACGGTGTCGGTGAGGTGCAGGGCACCCCGGACACACTCACCGCACAGATCGGCGTCGAGACCCAGGCCGCCGACGTGACCGCGGCGATCGCTCAGGCCAACAGCAGCGTCCGCACCGTCACCGACGCGGTGGTGTCCGCAGGCGTCGACCGCAAGGACGTGCAGACCCAGCAGGTCTCCATCACCCCGCAATACGCGGGTGCCCTCCCGGGCGGCAGCAACGCGATCTCCGGATATCAGGCCACCAACACCCTGCGGGTCACCGTCCGTGACCTGGCCAAGGCGTCCACGGTGCTCGGCGACGCGGTGTCGGCCGGTGGCAACGCCACGCGACTGTCCGGCGTGTCGTTCCGGGTCGACGACAACTCGAAACTGCTGTCCGACGCCCGGTCCCGCGCCTTCGCCGACGCGAAGGACCGCGCCGAACAGTACGCGAAGCTCTCCGACGCCGGTCTCGGGAAGGTGCTGTCGATCTCGGAGAACATCAGCGGCCAGGAGCAGTCGGCGAACTCGGACCGCAGCGCATCGTCCAGCCTGGCGGTCCCCATCGAACCGGGACAACAGACCATCAACGTCTCGGTCAGCGTGAAGTGGGCACTGGACTGACCCGACCGAGCGCCCCGGACCGGACTAGAGCCGGTCGAGGATCAGTTCGGTCTTGAGGATGTCCCCGTGGTACAGCCACGCGTTCGAGTCGGTGAGTGAGATGGCCTTCGCCCGCAAACCGGCCGCCTCGGAGCGGGTGTCGGCAGTGAACGACAACTCGATGACCGTCTGCGTCCCACTGCCCGACGCCGCGGGGACCGTCAGCACCTCGATGCTCGGCTCGGTCCCCTGCCAGGACCCGCTGTAGACCTTGGTCGTCACCGGTCCATGGGCCGCCGACTCGGTCAGGCGATCGGTACCCCAGTGCTTCCCGGTCCAGTCGTCGAGCTTGCCGGGGATGTTCGTCACGAGCAGTGACCGCGCGGTCGACACCGCGGGCAGCGAGGTCCCCGAGTAGTTCGACCCGCTCGCCGACTTGTCGTTGCTGAAGCTGAGCTCCTGCCGGCTGTACCCCCAGTCGACCTGGGCGTCGTAGTTCGTGTCCGACGAATCGAATCCGGCCCGGTTGGCGGTGTCGAGTGCCGACGTCACGTCGTCGTTCGACACGTCGAATCGCTTCTTGTAGTTGAGTTCCAGGTTCTTGCCGGTCTTGTGCCGCAGTCGCACACTCCAGCCCTGCGCCCCCAGGGCACCCGAACTGGTGTCGAAGTACTCGTAGGAGCGCGACGACGCGGTCGACGACAGCCCGAAGGCGCTGCGCACGGCCGCCGACGGCACACCCGAACTGTCCAGCGACGACGCGAGCAGATCCAGCTTGACCTCGTAGTCCGGCGTGGCGTTGGCGTCGGCCGAGGCGACCCCGGCGGCGGCGGTGATCGAGACGACGGTGGCCGCCGCGGTGACGAGGACGCGCAGGGAAAGGGGCAGTCGGATGCGGCTCATGAGCGAGAAGTTATGCCGAGGTAATGAACGGCAGGGTGCGGACACCCGCATCGTTGTTCATCTGACCGCCACCTGCGATTCGACCACGGCTGGTATCCCTTCCCGATGCACATGGTCCGAAAGTTGTTGGTCCCCGCCGGAATTGCGCTGATTGTCGCATCCAGCGCCTGCTCGTCGTCCTCGGAGTCGGGCACCGGTTCCGACACCGCGAGCGCCACCGCGACCTCCGCCGCGGGCGCATCGCGAGCGGTCACGCTCTACACCACCGACATCGCGCCACTGGCGACCATCGGCGGCGTCACGATCGGCGGGAGCGCCTACGGGTCCGCGCTGACCCCGGTACCGGGTACCCGCGACGAGTTCTACGGACTGACCGACCGCGGGCCGAACGTCGACGGCCGCACCGACACCGAGAAGGTGTTGCCGCTCCCCGACTTCCATCCGGCCATCGGACGGTTCCGGCTGTCCGACGGCCGCGCCGAACTGACAAAGACGATCACCCTGTCCGGCACCGACGGCGTCCCACTGAACGGTCGGGTGGACCCACGCGCCGACACCGGTGAATCCCTCGTCGACATCGACGGCCGCGCACTGCCGCGATCCGACCACGGCCTCGACACCGAGGGGCTGGTCGCCCTGGCCGACGGGACCTTCTGGGTGTCCGACGAATACGGCCCCTACCTCGTGCACTTCGACGCCACCGGCAAGGAGATCGCCCGCCTGTCACCGTTCGACGGCACGCTGCCGCGGGAGCTGTCGCTGCGCACCCCGAACCAGGGCATGGAGGGACTCACCATCACCCCCGACGGCACCACCCTCGTCGGCGTCATGCAGTCGGCCCTCAAGACCCCCGGGCTGAAGGGATCCGCCAAATCCGTTCCGCTGACCCGCATCGTGACGGTGAACCTGACCAGCAAGGCGGTGTCGGAGTACCTGTACCCGCTGGCCAATCCGCAGAAGACCAAGGTCGCCGTCTCGGAGATCACCGCGCTGAGCAACACACGTTTCATCGTCGACGAACGCGACGGCAAGCTCGAACCCGGAGCCGACAAGAAGCTCTACGTCGCCGACATCGCCGACGCGACCGACGTCGGGCCACGGTCGACGGTCCCCGGCGCGCGATACGTGGCCGACGCCGGCGGCCTGCAGATCGCCGGGCGCGCCATCGAGACCACGGTGGGCGTCGGCACCGACACCGCGGCGATCGAGACGCTGCGAGCGGCCCGGATCACCACCGCGACAAAGACCCTCGACCTCGATCTGGGCGCGCTGGTCACCCGGATCGACCCGTCCGGGGCGTTCTTCGGCCACGACAAGGTGGAGGGTGTCGCCGTCCTCGACGGCGGGTCGACCCTGGTCATCTCCAACGACAGCGACTTCGGACTGACCGGCCTCGCCAAGGACACCCCGCCGTTCACGCTGAGGCCGAAGATCCTGCCCGACGGCAAGCAGGACTCCGGCGAGATCCTGGTCGTCGACACGACCCGGCTCCCGCAAGCGGGCAAATGACCCACCGGCCCGACTGACCAGCGCAGTCTGCGACCGGCGTCGCTAGCATCACAGCGATGCGGCACGTGTTGATCTTCGTGGTGGTCGTCGTGGCCTCGGCGTTGATCGGTGGCGCGGCCTCGTCGACGTCGATCGACGTCCACGCCAACCGCAGGATCGGCGCGCTCTTCGTCGGGGACACCGACCGACACACCTGCACCGCGGAATCGGTCCACAGTCGCTCCGGCGATCTCGTCCTCACCGCGGCGCACTGCCTGACCGGCGAGACCGGTCCGATCACCTACGTTCCCGCATACCGGGTGTCGCAGGCACCCTTCGGTGAGTGGACGGTCACGTCGGTCTATCTCGATCCCGGCTGGCTCACGGGCCAGGACGTCAACCGGGACTACGCGGTGCTCCGCGTGCGATCCGACCCGACGACCGCGCATCGCACACTCGAGTCGGTGACCGGCCGCGGCTTCACAGTCGGGTCGTTCGGTATCGGGAGGGCCGTCCGGGTCGTCGGGTACGGCGCCGGGTCGGGTGACACCCCCATCGGCTGCCGCGGCCGTACCCGGGAGGCGCGGGACTCCCCGACGGTGACCTGCCGCGGACTCGTGGACGGGACGAGTGGCTCACCCTGGATGACCGGTCGCACCACGACGATCGGCCTGGTCGGCGGCTACAACCAGGGCGGCTGCGTCAGCTTCATCTCCCACTCCCCCGTCTTCGACTCCGATCTGACCGCGCTGATCGCACGCGCCGACGACGGCGGACCGGGCGACACGGCACCGTCCACCGGCGCCGCGGTCTGCTGAACCGCCGCACCCGATCGATCAGTACAGGTAGACCAGGGCGTCGTCGCCGCCGTTGCACGTCACGATCGGCCCCTGCGCCGCGCACATCATCGCGATCCGCTGCCCGGTCTCCGGACTCGTCGCCCGCACCGTGCGCGGGAGCTGTCCGGGCGGGCCGCTGGCGGAGTAGGCCAGCCGGACCTGCTCGGCGAAACCACAGGTCGTGGCCGATGTCCCGACCGACGACGCCTCGTAGAGGCCGGTCTGCCCGTAGACGATCGGGCACGCCCGGGAACCCTCAGGCGCCCCCGGCGCCGTGGTCACCGGCGTCGAACCGGTGGTCGACGACGTACTGCTCGCGGGTCCGCGGGTGGTGGTCGCCGGCTCGCCCGACGGTGTCACCGTGACCGTCGACGTACTCGGTGCCGTCGACGCGCTCGGTGCCGCGGACTCGATCGGCGCCGTGGTGGGAAGGGCGCCACCCGAGTCGGATCGACCGAGCACCCAGTACCCGACGATGGCCGCGAGACCGAAGACGAACACCACGATCAGCACGCCGAGCGTGATGACGACACCGCGCGACGGGCCCACGTGGCCGGTCGGCGGCGGTGCGTCGGTGTGGTCGGGGTCAGGCGGTGTCGGGTCGCCGGTCATGACAGGCAGTTTCTCACCGACGGTCGACTATTGCCGGGACGTGCGCCACGAATTCATGCCGAGGATGACCATGACCAGCTTGCGCTCCGAGCGCGCCGTCACCTCGCGGTCGTCACCGTTGTCACGCCGGTTGGCCTCGAGCATCTCGGCCACCGCCTGCAGCAGCACGTTCACCATGAGATCGGCGGCCAGTTCCAGATCGTCGGCGCCCCAGTGCGCCAGCTCGGGTATCCGGGACAGGTCGATGGCCAGTTCCTTCACGAACAACCGCAACTCGGTGTCGATGGCGCGGCGGATCTCCGACACCCCGCCGTGCTGCTCGCGGATCAGGAACCGGAACTGCTCCTCGTTCTCGCGCACCTGTGTGACGAGGATCGCCACCGAACTCTTCACGGTGGGTACGGCATTGCGGGTCGCGAGGTCGCGACGTCCCTCACGCAGCGTCTTGCGGAGGACGCGCATGGAGTCCTCGACCACGGTGACACCGAGGTCTTCCATCGAGGCGAAGTGCCGGTAGAAGGCGGTGGGGACGATGCCCGCGGCCTTGGCCACCTCACGCAGGCTCAGGCTCGCGAAACTGCGGTCGGAGACGAGCGCAAGGGTCTCGTCGAGCAGCGCCTGCCGGGTACGCCCCTTGCGCGCTGAACGACTCTCGGACGCGTCGACCGCAGCCGACCGGGTCGGCGGTCGGGGAGGCGAGGCGTGGTTTCTGGACCGCGACACGGGGCAAGTGTAGGAGAACCGGCCCTGTGACGGTTGTTACATCCCACGATGCTTGACCATCACACCCGTCGGGATGGCACACTATCCGTGTACAAGTGTTCACCGAAATCTGATGGACCGCACAGCCCCATTCCCGCACCCTCTGGAGGCAGCGATGCTCGACCGCTTTCCGTCGATGCTGAGCTCGGTGATCGAAGCCGCGCTGGCACCGCACCCGGTGGACCGCTATCTCGAACTCGTCGACCCCATGATCACGTGGAGCGATCTGCGTGGCCGCGTGGTCGACGTCCGACGGGACACCGCCCGCACCGTGACGCTCACCCTGGCGCCGACACGACAGTGGACCGGCTTCCGCGCAGGGCAGTACATCCAGCTCAGCACCGTCATCAAGGGCGTCCGCCACACCCGCTGTTTCTCGCCGGCCAACGCCGAGTGCGGTCCGGACGGGTTCATCGAGCTGACGATCACCGCGCACGACGACGGCTTCGTCTCCCGCCATCTCCGCGACCACGCGGCCACCGGCGACGTGATGGGCCTGCAGCCCGCCACTGGCGACTTCGTCCTGCCGCAGCAGCGACCCGAGCAGGCCGTGTTCATCAGTGGGGGCAGTGGGATTACACCTGTACTCTCAATGCTGCGCACGCTCGTGGCCGAACGGCACAACGGTTCGGCTGTGTTCATCCACTACGCGACCACCCCGGCCGACGCCGTCTACGCCGACGAGCTGAACGCGCTCGCCGCCGCGAACCCGTGGATCGATGTCCACACCATCTACACCCGCCACACCGACACCGACGGTCCGAACGGACATTTCCGGCCGGAGCATCTCACCGAACTCGCGCCTCGGTTCGCCCAGGCGCAGACCTTCCTCTGCGGCCCCGCCGGCCTGATGGACGCGGTTCGGGAGTTCTACACCGAACGCGACCTCGACGACGCTCTGCACAGCGAGGCGTTCACCGCGCCGTCGGTGGCGCCGGACCCGAATGAGCCGGTCAGCGGCACGCTGTCGTTCGCGTCGTCGGCCCGCTCGGCCGAGAACGACGGCCACACGATCCTCGAGCAGGCCGAGGCCGCCGGGTTGACGCCGGAGTTCGGGTGCCGCATGGGCATCTGCTTCTCCTGCAGCGCGGTGAAGAAGTCCGGGTGCACCCGCAACGTGCTCACCGGGGACGTCGACACCGATTCCGACACCCACATCCAACTCTGTATCTCCGCGCCGGTCGGCGACGTCGAGATCGACATCTAGAAGGAGACACCATGACGATCATGCAGCTTTCCACCAGCACCGAGGCCGACGACAAGTCGACCGGGTCGAAAAAGACCGAACTGATCCTGTCCTACGAGGAGGTCGAGGCCCTCGGGCGCGAGCTCGACGAACTGCGTGCGCGCATCGTCGCCGACCTCGGTCAGTCGGACCGCGACTACATCTACAAGATCATCAAGGCGCAGCGTGGATTCGAGGTCGCCGGTCGCGGATTGGCCTACCTCGGTTGGTTCCCGCCGGCCTGGATCGCCGGTGTCGGTTCGCTCGCGGTGTCGAAGATCCTCGACAACATGGAGATCGGCCACAACGTCATGCACGGCCAGTACGACTGGATGCGTGAGCCGTCGCTGAACTCCCGCGAGTTCGAGTGGGACACCGTGTGCCCCGCCGACCAGTGGCGCCACAGCCACAACTACATGCACCACACCTTCACCAACATCGTCGGCGAGGACCGCGACATCGGGTACGGCATCATGCGCATGGACCGTGACCAGGAGTGGAACCCCTACTACCTCGGCAACCTGCTGTACGCATCGATGCTGATGGTCGGTTTCGAGTGGGGCGTCATGCTGCACGACCTCGAGGCCGAGAACATCGTGCAGGGCAAGCGCAAGTGGACCGACATCAAGGGCCTCGCGAAGGGCATGTGGCGCAAGGCCAGCAAGCAGGTCCTCAAGGACTACATCGTCTTCCCCGCCCTGACCGGACCGCTGTTCCCGATCACGGTCGCGGGCAACGTCAGCGCGAACCTGGTCCGCAACCTGTGGACGTTCTCGATCATCTTCTGCGGACACTTCCCGTCCGGAGTCCAGACGTTCACCCCGGAAGAGTGCGAGAACGAGACCAAGGGTCAGTGGTACCTGCGTCAGATGCTCGGCTCGGCCAACATCACCGGCACCCCGCTGTTCCACATCATGAGCGGGAACCTCTCGCACCAGATCGAGCACCACCTGTTCCCCGACATCCCGGCCAACCGGTACCCGGAGATCGCCCCCGAGGTGCGCGCGATCTGCGAGAAGCACGGATTGCCCTACAACACAGGCACTTTCAGCCACCAGATCTTCTCGACCTGGAAGAAGATCGCGAAGCTCTCGCTGCCCAATTCCTGGACCGAGGACGACGACAACTTCAGTGTTAAGGTCGAGCGCGAACGCAAGGGAGTCGCCTGATCGGTGTGTGGGGCGCCGCGAGGCGACCCGCACACGGTGACGGCCCCGGACCGATGAGGGTGGTGTAGCCGATGGTCGGCAAGTTCGAACGCAACAAGGACCTGCTGCAGGAGGCCGTGGAGTCGACGGCCTCGCACGTCGGACGTATCGCCACCATCATCACCGGGGCCATCGTCGACATCACGCGCGAGATCGGCGACCTGGTCGCCGACGGCGTCGAGATGCGCGAGGCGGCGAAGAAGGCGCAGATCGACGAGGGCGACCTCGACGATCTGCCGCAACTCCCCTCCCCCGACGACGTGATCGACACCCAGGGTGAATATCTGCCCGACGAGCGTCGCTCCTAGCCGTTCGGCACTCCTGGTCGTTCCGCACGCTCACGGTCGTACATCTGTCCGACCTGACCGTTACTCTCTGAGCCCATGACCCGCTTCCGCGGCCTGGCCATGGCCGTTCTGACGTTCGCGATGTTCATGGATCTCATGGACGTCACCATCGTGAACGTGGCCCTGCCCGCGATCCGCGACGATCTAGGCAGCACGCCGTCACAGCTCGAGTGGATCGTCAGCGGCTATGTCCTGGCCTTCGCCGGCGTCCTGATCACCTCGGGCCGGCTGGGTGACCGCTACGGTCGCCAACGGGTCTTCATCGCGGGCATCACCGGGTTCACGCTCGCGTCGTTGACCGCGTCGCTGGCCCAGAACGGGGAGACCCTCGTCGCGTCCCGGGTGGCCCAGGGTCTCTTCGCGGGGTTGATGGTGCCGCAGGTGCTCGCCAGCGTGCAGGTGCTCTACAAGCCCAGGGAGCGGGCCGCGATCTTCGCCGTCATCGGTGTGATCACCGCGATGGCGGCCGTCATCGGCCCCGTCCTGGGCGGCTGGCTGGTCACGAACAACCCGCTCGGCGGCGGCTGGCGCTCCATTTTCTTCATCAACATCCCCATCGGGATCGTCATCGTCATCGCAGCCCTTGTGCTGGTGCCGAACTCGAAGGCCGATCGGCCCTCGCCCCTGGATCCACTCGGGGTGTTGCTCGCGGTCGGCGGCATCCTGCTGATCGTGTACCCACTGGTCGAGGGACGACAGCTCGGCTGGCCGATCTGGTCCTATCTGCTGATGGCGCTCTCACCGGTGGTGCTCGCACTGTTCGTGCTCAACGAACGTCGCCACGGCGCCGACAGCGCGATGATGCCGCTGCGGCTGTTCGCCAACCGCGGGTTCACCGGCGGCCTGACGATCCAGTTCCTGTTCCAGGGATCGATCAACGCGTTCTTCCTCATCCTCGCGCTCTACGTACAGACCGGTCTGGGGTTCACCGCCATGGTGTCGGGCGCTCTGACGCTGCCGTTCAGCATCGGCGCGACGTTGGCCGCCGGGGTGGCCGCGGCCCTCGTGGCCCGTCTCGGGCGCATCCTGCCCGCCATCGGCGGGACGTTGATGGCCGTCGGCACGGCCTGGACGATCTACGTGTTCGATTCCACCGGCGCGGACTACTCGGCGTGGGACACGGTGATCCCGATGGCCATCGCCGGGATCGGTCTCACCGTGATGATGGTCCCCCTGCTCGACATCGCCCTCGCCACGGTCGACGCGGCGGACTCCGGGGCCGCGTCCGGCGTCCTCGGCACGTTCCAACAGGTCGGCGGCGCACTCGGGATCGCGGTCACCGGGGTGCTGTTCTTCGGTGCCGCCGGCCGATACACCCAGTCCGAACTCCTCCATGCGCTCACCATCGCGGCATGGGTGCCGATCATCGGCTACGCGCTGGCGGCGCTGTGCAGTGCTCTGCTGCCCGGCATCTCCGAGGTCAAGGCACACCTGGAGACGGTCGTGGACGAGGAGTCCGTCACCGCCTGACCCTCCGGTCGGCACCGACGCGGAGAATATTCCCGATGCGGGATAAAACACCACCGTGCGGTGAACACTTGTCGCGCAGGTCAGACCCCATTACGGTCGTCACCGTGCTGCCGACATCGCTGAAGTTCCCGAACCCGGTCAACGAGTACGCCGCCCGGACCACCGCCGGACTCGTGGTGATCCTCGCGATCGTCACCATCGCGGTCGACCAGCCCGTCCTCTACGGGATCCTCGCCTTCGGCTTCCTGTTGCGTGTCATCTCCGGGCCGACGCTGTCGCCGTTCGGACAGCTGTCGGTGCGCGTCATCGTGCCGAGGCTCGGTCTCACCAAGATGGTGCCGGGGCCACCCAAGCGGTTCGCGCAGGCCATCGGCCTCACCATCACCGGGGTCGCATTCGTGCTCAGTCTGCTGGGCCACGGCCTGGCGGCGCAGATCGTCGCGGCACTGGTCGTGGTCGCCGCACTGTTGGAGTCGGTTCTGGGTATCTGCCTGGGCTGCATCGTCTTCGGCTTCCTGCAGCGTCGCGGAGTGATCCCGCAGAGCGTGTGCGAGGCCTGCAACAACATCTCGCTGCGCCAGCCGGCCTGACGTCAGGCCCGTCCCGGCCTCAGCTGATCGGCTCAGCTGATCGACAGTGCGATGCCGTCGAGGATGTCATGCTCGCTGACCACCAGTTCGGTGATGCCCGCCTCTGCCTCGAGCACGCTCGCGAGTTCCAGGGTCACCAGGGAACCGCCACCGATGACGTCGACGCGGCCGGGGTGCATCGGGCCCAGTGCCGCACGTTCGGCGCGGGTCATCGCGATCAGTCGTTCGCAGACCTCGCGTAGGCGTTCGAAGGACATCCGTGAGCGGTGGATCAGCTCGGGATCGTAGGTCGACAGATCCGCGGCCAACGCGGCCAGTGTGGTCATGGTGCCCGCGACACCGACCCACGTCGACGCCTGGGCGACCGGCACGGCGCCGAACGCGCGCGCCAGCTCGTCGCGGACAACTCCCCGAGCCGTGGTGATCTCGTCGGCGGTCGGCGGATCGGACGCCAGCACCCGTTCGGTCAGTCGGACGCACCCGATGTTCGCGGAGAACGCCGCGGTGACGTCGCCATCGCGGCCGAGGACGACCTCGGTGGACCCGCCACCGAGATCGGTGACCACGAACGGTCCGTCGGCCGTGTCGAACTCGCCGACGGCGCCGGCGAACGACAACCGCGCCTCCTCGTCACCGGTGATCACCTCGGCCACCGACCCCGCCACGATGGGGTCGAGCAGCTCGCGGGTCATGTCGAAGAACTCGCCCCGGTTGGATGCGTCGCGGGTCGCCGAGGTGGCGACCATCCGGACGGCGGTGACGTGGTGGTCGGCCATGATCGCCGCGTAGTCCGACAGTGCCGCTCGCGTTCTGGCCACGGCCGCGTCGGTGAACGACCCGGTGGCGTCGACCCCCTCGCCGAGTCGCACGACACGCATCTCGCGATGCAGGTCGACGAGTCCGTCGTCGCCACGCCGGGCGATGAGCAGCCGGATGGAGTTGGTTCCGCAGTCCACCGCGGCGACGACGCTCACGACTCGTCGCCCTCGGTCAGATCGGGGAAGTCCGACACCTGCGGCCAGTCCGCGGGCAGGGCCGTCCCCCGCAGCCGCGACTGCGCGGCCAGCGCGACCGCCTCGTCACCGAGCGGGTTGACCCCCACCCCCTTGGCCAGCGAGTGCGCCATCAACACGTGCAGGCATTTCACGCGATCGGGCATGCCGCCACCGGTGAAATCTGTTCCGAGAGAATCGATCTCGTCGCGCTCGGCCAGGTAGGCCTCGTGGGCGCGACGGTAACGCTGCGCCAGGTCGGTGTCGGTGGTCAGGCGTCGGCTCATGGCCCGCATGACACCGGCCGATTCCAACCGACTTGCCTCGGCGGTCAGTCGCGGATCGGTGAGGTAGTACAGGGTCGGGAACGGGGTCCCGTCGGGCAGCCGGGGCGCGGTCATGACGACCGCGGGCACCCCGTCGGGGGTGCGGTAGCTGACGGCCAGCACCCCACGCGGCTCACGACCGAGCTGCTCGGCGACCGCGTCGAGATCGGCCTGCGACACAGAAGTCACCGGCGCGGGCTCACTTCTCCGCCGGCGTGGACACCGACTCCAGCAGCTGCGAGTACCAGGGGTCGCCCGCACGGCGCTCGGCGCGTTTCTGCTCGTCGCTCTTCTCCGGCGGCGTCGGGAACTGCATCACCAGCGCCTTGTCCCCCGGCATGACGAACTGCAGCCGATCACGAGCCAGTGCGGCGATGTTCGCCGGATCGCTCTGCTCGTCGACCTTGGCCTGGTAATCCGAGACCTCCTGCCGCAGCGAGGAGTTGGTGCTGCGCAGCTGATCGAACTCGGACCGCTGCGAGAAGTAGGTCCGCAGCGGGACCGCGAGCGTGAGCGCGACGACGCTGAGGACCAGCGCGAGGACAACCGCGCGCTTGGGGCTCAGTCCCCGCACCCGCCCCGTGGTCGCACCGCTCTCGACGACGCCGCCGTCGGCCGCGGCGTCCGGGCGTTCGGACGACATCCGCCCCTGCAGACCACCGTCGGCACGGCGGAGGTCGCGTCGTTGTTCGCGCCTGCCCTCGACACGGCGACCCGAGGTCGGACGCGCAGTCCTCCGCGTCCGACCGTCCGGCTTCTTCCGCTGTGCCATGGCAGTTCTCGATTCAGCTCTCGAACGAGAAGCGCGGGAACGCGAGATCGCCCGCATACCGCGCGGCGTCGCCGAGTCCCTCTTCGATACGGAGCAGCTGGTTGTACTTCGCGACGCGCTCGCTGCGTGCCGGCGCACCGGTCTTGATCTGACCGCAGCTGCAGGCCACGGCGAGATCGGCGATGGTGGTGTCCTCGGTCTCGCCGGACCGATGGCTCATCATCGTCTTGTAGCCGTTGTTGTGGGCCAGCGCGACGGCGTCGAGGGTCTCGGTCAGCGTGCCGATCTGGTTGACCTTCACCAGCAGCGCGTTGGCGGCACCCTTGTTGATGCCGTCCTCGAGGCGCTCGGGGTTGGTGACGAACAGATCGTCACCCACGAGCTGGACCTTGTCGCCGATCGACTCGGTCAGCGACACCCAGCCGTCCCAGTCGTTCTCGTCGAGCGGATCCTCGATGGACACCAGCGGGTAGGCGTCGACGAGTTCGGAGTAGAACGCCGACATCTCCTGCGCCGACTTCGTCTCACGCTCGAAGGCGTATCCGGTTCCCGCGGTGTAGAACTCGGTGGCCGCGACGTCGAGGGCCAGCGCGATGTCGCGGCCCGGGGTCAGTCCGGCCTTGGTGATGGCCTCGAGGATGAGGTCGAGCGCGGCCTTGGTGCCCGCGAGGTCGGGGGCGAAACCGCCCTCGTCGCCGAGACCGGTGGACAGGCCCTTGGCCTTGAGCACCGACTTCAGCGAGTGGTAGACCTCGGCGCCCCAGCGCAGGGCCTCCTTGAAGGTGGGGGCACCCACCGGCGCGATCATGAACTCCTGCACGTCGACGCCGCTGTCGGCGTGCGCGCCTCCGTTGATGATGTTCATCATCGGGACGGGCAGGATGTGGGCGTTCGGCCCACCGATGTAGCGGAAGAGCGGCAGACCGGCGGACTCGGCCGCACCCTTGGCCACGGCGAGCGAGACGCCGAGGAGCGAGTTCGCGCCGAGGCGGGACTTGTCGGCGGTGCCGTCGAGGTCGAGCAGGGCCTGATCGACCACGCGCTGGTCGTCGGCTTCGATGCCGATCACGGCCGGGGCGATCTCGCCGAGCACCGACTCCACGGCCTTGGTGACACCCTTGCCGCCGTAGCGGTCGCCACCGTCACGGAGCTCGACGGCCTCGTGCTCACCGGTCGATGCGCCGGACGGGACCGCCGCGCGGGTGAAGGTTCCGTCATCGAGGACGACCTCGACCTCGACGGTCGGATTTCCGCGGGAGTCGAGGATCTCTCGCGCTCCCACCTGTTCGATGATGGCCACAGTTGCCCCTTCGTTGTTTTCAAACGTTCTCGGTCTCGGCACCGGGTGAGGGCACCGACCACCGACCGAGTGACGACGTCGGATCAAAGACTAGTGCCAAACACCGCGCGGTCCGGCTCTGGCTCGCCGAGCATCACCGGACCGACCCCGCCCTAGAACGCGACGTTCACCGAGTAGGCGTTCGCGTGGTCGCGGACGTCGAGGACGTATTGCATCGAACGGTTGTAGACCATCACGGCCTTCTCCCACCCCTCGGGCGTCGTCAGATCCTTGCCCGAGACGCACAGATAGCGCGCGGCCGACAGCGCGGCGTCATCGATGTTGTCCGGGTCGGCGACACCGTCCCCGTTCGCGTCGACGCCGAAGCGCTTCCACGTCTCCGGGATGAACTGGAACGGCCCCATCGCACGGTCGAGCGTCGCGTCGCCGTCGAGCTGACCGTCGTCGGTGTCGGCGATCCTGGCGTTACCGCTGGTCCCGTCGAGGAGTACACCGCGGATGGGCGGGGCGACATCACCGTTGGCGGCGATGCGCGCGCCGCGATAGGTGCCGTGTTTGCTCTCCACACCGGCGATGCCCGCCAGCGTCGTCCAGGCGATACCGCACTCGGGTCGCTGCTGGCGCTGGATCTCGGCGGCGTTGCCGTAGGCCTCGAGCGAGATACGCGGGATGCCCGTCGATTCGGCCAGCGGCGTGGCCCAGGTGGCGAGCCGGTCGGCGGTGCGCCCGGGGGCGTTGATGTCGAGGAACGGGATCGGGGCGCCCGCCCCCGGCGGGAGGCCCTCGGGGATGTCCACCGAGTCGCGACCGGGGAGGTCGACGCACGACGCCAGGGTCACCGCGGCCACGCAGGCGATCGCCGCGGCGCCGAGTGCGCGCCGGGCCCTGGTCAACGGATTCACGCCGCGTCCTCGTCTCTCGGTAGATCGTGTGGTTTGTTCACAATGCCAACTGGTCGCGGTTGGTTATGGTTCCCACGCCGCATCGGGGTACTCTCCCCAAGTTAGGCTTACCGAACGATGCATAGGCTTGGCTCCCCTCGGATCGCCGCAGCCCTGCGCGCGGCCCGCTGATCCCCGAAGGACACACACGCGACATGATCGATGCCTCCAGCGCCGTCCTCGCCGCTGACTCGACCGGACCGTCGGTTCTGTCGCAGTTGTTCGGCAGCGGTCTGATCGGCGTCCGCGAGGGTCTCGAGACCGGCATCGTCGTGATGATCCTCGTCGCCTTCCTCGTGAAATCCGACCGCCGCGACTCGCTCAAGTGGGTCTGGACCGGCGTGGCGATCGCCGTCGTGATGGTCCTGGCGGTGTTCGCGGGCATCCACTACGGCACCTCGACGATCTCCGGCCTCGCCGCCGAGGCGGTGGCGGGTGTCGCCTCCCTGGTCGCGGTCGTCATCGTCACCTTCATGGTGCTGTGGATGCGCGGCGCCGCCGCGCACATCTCCGGCGACCTCAGAGCCGGCATGGGGCGAGCCCTGGAACTCGGGGCGCCCGCCGTTCTCGCGCTGTCGTTCCTCGCGGTCGGTCGTGAGGGTCTCGAGACCGCACTGCTGATGGTCGGCTACGCAGAGAACACCTCCGGCAGCAGTTGGCCGCTGGTGGGACTGCTGATCGGTGTGGTGATCGCGGTCGTGATCACGATCGGCCTCTACTTCGGCACCGTGCGCATCAACCTGCAGAAATTCTTCACCTATACCGGCGCGTTCCTCGTGGTGGTGGCCGCGGGCATCCTCGCCTACGGGATCCGCGCGATCCAGACGGTCGGCTGGCTGCCCGGACTGAACACCCGCGCCTTCGACTTCTCGTCGGTCTACGACCAGTCATCCTGGTACGGAACGCTTCTCGGGGGCATCTTCAACTTCCGTCCGGACCCGACGCTGCTCCAGGTCATCGGCTGGGTCATCTACCTGGCCATCGTCATGACCCTGTTCTTCCGCCCTCGACGTCCGCAGGACTCCAGCCCGAGTTCTGTCGAGACGTCGAAAGTCGAGACTCCGGCCGCATAGGCGCCGGCACTGAAAGGGAACCGGTGTGAAATCACGGGTCATCACCACCGCCGCCGCCTGCGCGGCGTTGTCTGCACCACTGCTGTTCGCCGCCTGCACCGACAAGGCGTCGTCGGACTCCGAGGGGACCATCGCGGTCACCTCGACCGACAACTCATGTGACCTCGCGACCTCGGAGGCACAGACGGGCAACATCGACTTCACGGTCAACAACAACGGCAACAAGGTCACCGAGTTCTACGTCTACGGCAACAACAACCGCGTGCTGGGCGAGGTCGAGAACATCGGACCCGGCCTCACCGGCAAGCTGACCGTCGAGATCGTCGACCCCGCCACCTACCAGGTCGCGTGCAAGCCGGGCATGGTCGGCGACGGCATCCGCAAGGACCTGACGGTCTCCGGTGAGAAGAAGGAGCGCTCGGAGGCACCCGCGAGCGTCACCACCGCCAAGCAGACCTATCTCAACTACGTCCGCGGGCAGCTCAACGGCCTGCAGGCGCAGACGAAGACGTTCACCGACGCCGTCATCGCGGGCGACCTCGACGCCGCCCGCGCCCAGTTCGGTCTGACACGCACGTTCTACGAGCGGATCGAGCCGGTCGCCGAGTCCTTCCCCGATCTCGACCCGGCGATCGACATGCGCTGGGACGACACCGCTGACGGCACCGAGCCGTTCACCGGTTTCCACCGCCTCGAGCGGTTCCTGTGGCCGCCGAAGCAGTCCGACGTGGGTGAGGCGGGCAGCGACGTCGCCGCCGCCGATCTCGCCAACGCCCAGAAGACCGACACCAAGCCCGAGATCGACAAGATCGCCGCGCAGCTGAACACCGACGTGGGCCGTCTGGTCACCGAGGTCGCCAAGCCGGACTTCACCTTCGAGACGCAGTCGTTCGTCAAGGGCCCCCAGGCCCTCGTCGACGAGATCGCGGCGACCAAGGTCGGCGGTGAGGAGGACCGCTACTCGCACACCGACCTGTTCGACTTCGCGGCCAACATCGACGGCTCGGAGACGCTGATCGCGGACCTGCAGCCGATCATCTCGGCGAAGAACCCACAGCTGATGGACAAGATCACCGCGCAGTTCCAGACCATCCGCAACGACATCAACTCGTTCCGATCGGGCGACGGATACGTCTCCTACGACACGGTGCCCGCCGAGAAGCGCAAGTCGCTCTCGGATCAGATCGACGCGCTCTCGCAGTCGCTGAGCCAGGTGCCGGGATTGGTTCTGCAGCAGTGACCGAACCCACCCCCGCTCCCGACGAACCGACGAACAAGCGGCGGTTCTCCCGTCGTGCGCTCTTCGGGGCGACGGGCGCGGGGGTGGTGGTCGCCGCCGCGGGTGGTGTCACCGCCGCGAAGCTCGCCGACGACGACTCGTCGTCTAGTTCGAACGTGGTGGCGTTCCGCGGAACCCGGCAGGCCGGCATCATCACCGAGGCCCAGGATCGTCTGCACTTCGCGTCGTTCGATGTCATCACCGACTCCCGTGACGACCTGATCGACATGCTGCAGCGGTGGACCGCCGCCGCCGAGCGGATGACCACCGGCGCCGAGACGGTCGACGGTGGCGCGGTGGACCACGGCGAGTACAACCCGCCCGCCGATACCGGCGAGGCGCTGGGGCTCGACGCGTCGTCACTCACCCTGACCATCGGGTTCGGGCCGGGCCTGTTCGGTCCGAGCGCGTCGGACCCGAACCGCCCCGACCGCTTCGGGATCGCGAACCGCAAACCCGCTGCGTTGAAGGACCTCCCGGCGTTCGCCAAGGACGCCATCGAGCCGTCGCGCAGCTACGGCGACATCTGTGTGCAGGCGTGCGCGAACGACCCGCAGGTCGCGGTTCACGCCATCCGCAACCTGGCCCGGATGGGTTTCGGCGTGGTCAGCGTGCGGTGGTCGCAGCTCGGGTTCGGTCGTACCTCGACCACCACGGTGAGCCAGCAGACACCGCGGAACATGTTCGGGTTCAAGGACGGGACGGCCAACATCCGCGCGGAGCAGACCGATGTGGTCAACCGCTGGGTCTGGGTCGATCCGGCCGACAACGCCGACCCGGCGCAGTGGATGACCGGCGGCAGCTACCTCGTCGCCCGCCGCATCCGTATGGACATCGAACCGTGGGATCGCGCGAACCTCAGCGAGCAGGAGGCGATCGTCGGCCGCACCAAGGGTGCCGGCGCTCCCCTGGGCATGACGCGCGAGGACGACACCCCGGACTTCGCGGTGGCGACCGCCGACGGCCCGATGATCGCCCGCGACGCGCACGTCCGACTCGCCCACCCGGACAACCTGAACGGGATCCAGATCCTGCGACGGGGCTACAACTTCACCGACGGGTCCGACGGGTTCGGACATCTCGACGCGGGCTTGTTCTTCATCGCCTACTGTCGCGATCCGGACAAGCAGTTCGTCCCGATGCAGAAACAGTTGGCCTCCAAGGACGCGATGATGGAGTACCTCACCCACAACGGCAGCGCGTTGTTCGCCTGCCCGCCCGGGCTCAAGGCCGGCGAGTGGTGGGGTCAGCACCTCTTCACCTGACGGGTCAGCAGTTCTTCCCGCTCAGCGGGACACCCTGCTGACCATCGCGTCTCGGTACGGTGGAGCTGTGGACATCGATCGCTGGCGGGGCCGCCTCCCGGTTCGCCGACCGTCCGACCGTGAGATCGTCGGCTGGACTGTTTCTGATCAGCCGGACGACGACACCGTCGACGCGGTGAACCCGGTCGGGCAGGTCGTGGCCGCGGGCATCGACATCGCCGACGCCTACGACGTGCTGCTCGAGCGCGGGCTCGCGTCGTTGACGGCGCCCTGCTGGGCGCGCGCCCCCATACCGATCACCCGCGACACCGACTTCACTCGCCCGCAGGATGATTGGCTGTGGCGGCGTATCGCGATGACCCAGCTCGACGACACCCAGGTGTGGGTGCGCGCGGCGTATCCGCACTACTTCGAACGGTTCACCGAGGTCCCGCTGCGGTTGCCCGCCGACGACATCCTGCTGTTCGATCCGCCGACCACCGACGAGTGATCAGTCCCTCGGGAAGTGATCGCGCCAGGCCTGCGTCGAGCGCGGCTCCCCCGTCGCACGCATGCCGGCCTCGGCGCGCCGGACCCGGACCATGAACTCGCCCAGACGATTACGTTGACGGTCCTCGACACTGATCTCGGCGTCGACGGACAGGTCGGCGGCCAGGTGGATGGTCAGCAGGGCCTCGGGGATGAGGTCACGCGGGAACGACGCGGCGTCGAGCCGCTCGATCACCTTCTGGGTCAGCGCGAGCGCCGGCTGCGACACCGCGACCCCGTCGAGCACCGACTCCCGTGCCTTCTCCGCGGCCTTGCTCTCCTCCCACTGCTTGAGCTGGGTCTCGAGATCCGTCTCCCCCGCCAGCACCCCGGCGGTACGCGAGGAGATCTTCGCGGTGAACGCCCGGGCGACGTCGTCGATGTCGAACGGCTGCTCGGGGTGATCGGCCGCGATGCGCGCGTGGAACAGCACCTGCAACAGGATGTCGGCGAGTTCCTCGATGAGATCGTCGCGGTCGCCGCCGGTGATCGCGTCGAGCAGCTCGTAGGTCTCCTCGAGCAGGTAGCGCCGCAGCGACTCGTGGGTCTGCGCGGCCTCCCACGGTCCGTCCCGTCGCAGCCGGTCCATCAGTGCCACCGCGTCGAGCAAAGCCTCACCCGGGCGCGGCGAGGTGCCGGTCACGGCGCCGGACGGTCGTCGACCGTCGGTCCGCGCATGTCGCGCGATCCTGGATCGGATCCGTTGATCACCAACAGGAGATCGGCCACCACCTGGATCAGGTCGACGTCGCGGACCCGGGTGCTGCCGACCCCCGCGGTACGCGGGATCGGCATCGTGAGCACCGACGTCGTCTCGCGGTAGTTCGAGCCGGGGAACAGTCGCCGCACCCGGATCTGCTGGCTGTCGAGGAGCGTGACCGGGGCGATCTTGAGTTGTGTTCCGGCCACACCGACCTCGGTGACCCCGAGCTCACGGGCCAACAGCCGCAGCTTGGCCACCGACACCAACCGCGACACCTCGGCGGGCAGCGGTCCGTATCGGTCGAGCAGTTCGTCGACGATGCCGTTGATGTCGCCGTCGTCGAGCGCGGCGGCCAGTTTGCGGTAGGCCTCGAGTCGCAGCCGGTCGGAATCGACGTAGTCGGCCGGGATGTGGGCGTCGACCGGGAGATCGATCCGGACCTCGCGGGTCTCCTCGGACACGATCGTCTTGCCGTCGGCGGCGGCACGGTAGGCCTCCACCGCCTCGCCGACCAGCCGCACGTAGAGGTCGAAACCCACGCCGGCGACGTGTCCGGACTGCTCGGCGCCCAACACATTTCCGGCGCCACGCAGTTCGAGGTCCTTCAGCGCGACGGCCATGCCCGCGCCGAGTTCGTTGTTCTGCGCGATCGTCGAGAGACGGTCGTAGGCGGTCTCGGTGAGCGGCTTCTCCGGGCTGTAGAGCAGGTAGGCGTACCCCCGCTCGCGGCTGCGGCCGACACGGCCACGCAGCTGGTGCAGCTGCGACAGACCCAGCGCCTCGGCCCGGTCGACGATCAGCGTGT